>NZ_JBVHEH010000014.1:0-294298 GCF_055562955.1 Kitasatospora sp. NPDC015121 | reverse complement strand
GTTCTTCGGTCGTCACAACCCGAATGCTGGACACCCTTCCTGCATGTCCGAAGCAGAACCAGCAAAGCCAGCTGACTTCGGAACTACTCGTCTAGGCCCTCTCGTCCCGGGCGGTGCGCAGCCGGTGCGGGGCGCGGCCGAGGACCAGGGTGCCGATCGCCCGGTCGACGCTCGGGCCGAGGAACCACTCGCCGGTGTGGTCGAGGCTGTAGACCCGGCCCAGCTCGTCGATGGCCAGCAGCGCCTGCCCGTACCGCTCCTCGCCGAGCGGGGCGAGCCGGGTGTCCAGGGCGCGGCCGAGGTCGGCCAGGGTGCGCGGGGCGTGCAGGCCGCAGCGGGGGTCGAGCAGGAACGGGGTGCGGGCCAGGGTGTCGCCCGGCCCGGGCACGTCGAAGGCCAGGCCGCCGAACTCCGCCCAGGCCTCGATCGCGGCCGGGAACACCGAGTGCTGCGGCTCCAGCGGACCGCCGTACGCGACCAGGGCGTCGGCCCACTGCTCGGCCTGCCGGATCTCCCAGCGGCCCGGGTGCCAGCCGGCCTGCTTGAGGGCGGCGGCCACGTCGGCCGGGAAACGGGGCTGGGTGCGGACGGTGCTGGCGTTCAGGGCGTGCTCCGGGGGTTCGGCGGCGGGGCGGGGGCTTCTAGCGGGCGGGCGGCCCGACCTCGACGCTGGCCACGTTCAGGTGGTCCAGCAGCGGGGCGCAGGAGCGGCACGGCGGGGCGTGCGTGCCGTGCGCCGGGTCGCCCTCCTCGCGGATCCGCAGCGTGGTCATCCGAGCCCCCTTGAGCGCCTTGCGGGCCTCCTGCACCGTCATCGGCTTGCGCGCGGCCCGCTTCGAGCGGGACGCGTCGACCTGCCCCAGGTACTGGGAGAGCAGCGCGGCCTCCGGGCAGCGGCCCACGAAGCGCTCGCGCTTGTCCACCGGCAGCGCCGCCAGGAACTCCCCGACCAGCGGGTGCAGCATCGGCGGCAGCTCGGACTTCTCCCCGGCCAGCGTGTGCACCTCGCCGCCGCGCAGCGACAGCGCGGCCGCGACCGCGGGCAGCAGGCTGTCGCGCTGGTGGCGCAACACGGGCGGCGGGCCCGACTGGTCCATGACTGCTCCTCGGCGTTGGTGCGGCGCACCGGCAGTTCTCCGCTGCCGGGGGTCTGCTGACGGACGGTGTGGATCACGTGCGGATCACGCAGGGTAGCGGGCCCCACTGACAGTGAATCCTCACCCCAGAGCATCCAGCCTGCCAAACCGTTCCGGGGTGCGCCGCGCCGGGGTCCGGACAGGGGGCGCGCGGGGGTGTACGGAGGGCCGAAGTCCCGCCCCGCGCCCCCCTGGTGGCGTTCATCGGTTTTGCCGATTGTGCCCCGGGCGGCCCGGCCGGGCCGGTACCGTTCGAGCGACGCGGCGGCAAGGGGGGTCTTGCGATGGGGTCGAACGTCGTGGCGCACGAGGCGCCAGGGGAACACGTGCCCACACCGGGCAGCACCGAACGGCAGCCCGACCGGCGGATCGGCCTGGCCGTGGTCGGCGCCGGCTACTGGGGCCCGAACCTGGTCCGCAACGCCCAGCAGACCGCCGCCCTGCGGCTGCACTGGCTGTGCGACCTCGACGAGGAGCGCTCCCGCAAGGTCCTCGGCGAGTACTCCACGGTCGCCTCCACCACCTCCTACGAGCAGGTGCTCGCGGACGAGCGGGTGCAGGCGGTGGCCATCGCCACCCCCGCCGGGGCGCACCACCGGCTGGCCCGGGCCGCCCTGGAGGCCGGCAAGCACGTCCTGGTGGAGAAGCCGATCACCACCACCGTCGAGGAGGCCGCCGACCTGGTCGCCCTCGCCGAGGAGCGCGGCCTGGTCCTGATGTGCGACCACACCTTCTGCTACACGCCGGTGGTGCGCCGGATCCGCGAGCTGGTGCACGGCGGCGAGATCGGCGACGTCCAGTTCTTCGACTCGGTGCGGATCAACCTCGGCCTGGTCCAGCCCGACGTGGACGTGCTGTGGGACCTCGCCCCGCACGACCTGTCGATCCTCGACTTCGTGCTGCCGCCGGGCGTCGAGCCCGTCGGCGTCAGCGCCCAGGCCGCCGACCCGATCGGGGCCGGCCGGGCCTGCGTCGCCTACCTGACGCTGCGCCTGTCCAACGGCGCGCTCGCCCACTGCCACGTCAACTGGCTCTCCCCGACCAAGGTCCGCACCACGCTGATCGGCGGCTCCCGCCGCACCCTGGTCTGGGACGACCTCAACCCGCAGGCCCGGCTCGCCGTCCACGACCGCGGCGTCGACCTCACCCCGCCCGACGAGCTCACCGACGCCATCCGGCACCGCGCCCTGATCTCCTACCGGGTCGGCGACGTGGTCGCCCCCGCCCTGGTCGAGCAGGAGGCGCTGCGCAACGTGATGGGGGAGTTCGCCGCCGCCATCACCGAGGGCCGCGCCCCGCTCACCGACGGCCGGGCCGGACTGCGCGTGCTGCGCCTGCTGCACGCCGCCTCCCGCAGCCTCGAACTGGGCGGCGCGACCGTCCCGGTGGACGCGGACCAGGACACCGACGCGATCACCCGCCAGCTTCCCGCCCAGCAGAAGGCCACCGCACGATGAACGCCGCCGTCCCCCTCGAAGGCTCCCGCTGCCTGGTCACCGGCGGCGCCGGCACCATCGGCTCCACCGTCGTCGACCAGCTGATCGTGGCCGGCGCCCGCGAGGTCGTCGTCCTCGACAACTTCGGCCGCGGCCGGATGGCCAACCTGGCCCGCGCCGAGGAGCTCGCCGCCCCCGGACAGCTGCGGGTCGTCGACGGCGACATCCGCGACCGGGCCCTGCTGCGCGAGCTGCTCGGCCCCGGCACCGACGTGCTGTTCCACCTCGCCGCGATCCGGATCACCCAGTGCGCCGCCGAACCCCGGCTCGCCCTGGAGGTCATGGTCGACGGCACCTTCGACGTGGTCGAGGCCGCCGCCGAGACCGGCGTGCGCAAGGTCGTCGCCTCCTCCACCGCCTCGGTCTACGGCCTCGCCGACACCTTCCCGACGCCCGAGACCCAGCACCCGTACCACAACGACACCCTGTACGGCGCCGCCAAGGTCTTCAACGAGGGCCTGCTGCGCAGCTTCCACGCCATGCACGGCCTCGACTACGTCGCCCTGCGGTACTTCAACGTGTACGGCCCGCGGATGGACGTGCACGGCCGCTACACCGAGGTGTTCATCCGCTGGATGGAGCGGATCGCCGCCGGACAGCCCCCGCTGATCTTCGGCGACGGCGCCCAGACCATGGACTTCGTCTACACCGAGGACATCGCCCGGGCCAACCTGCTGGCCGCCGCCGCCCCCGTCACCGACCGGGTCTACAACATCGCCTCCGGCACCGAGGTCTCGCTGCGCGGCCTCGCCGACGCGCTGCTGGTCGCGATGGACTCCGACCTGGACGTCGAGCACGGCCCCGCCCGGGACACCGCCGGCGGCGTGGTGCGGCGCCTCGCCGACGTCTCCGCCGCCGAGCGCGACCTCGGCTGGAAGCCCGAACTCGGCCTGGAGGACGGGCTGCGCGAACTCGTCGGCTGGTGGCGCGCCCAGGTGTGACCCGCAGGTCCGGCAGCCGGCAGTCCCGCGCGAGGCGAAGGAGCAGCACCATGTCCACCATCCCCGTCATGATCCCGTGGCTCGGCGAGGAGGAGGCCGAGGCCGCCGCCGAGGCGGTCCGCTCCGGCTGGGTCGCGCAGGGCCCCCGGGTGGCCGCGTTCGAGCGGGCGTTCGCCGAGGCCGTCGGCGTGCCGCACGCCGTCGCCGTCTCCTCCTGCACCACCGCCCTGCACCTGGCGATGATCGGCGCCGGCGTCGGCCCCGGCGACGAGGTCGTCGTGCCCTCGCTCTCCTTCATCGCCACCGCCAACGCCGTCACCTACGTCGGCGCCACCCCGGTCTTCGCCGACGTCGACCCGGCCACCGGCAACCTCACCCCCGAGACCGTCGCCCCGCTGCTCACCGCACGCACCCGGGCCGTCGTCGCGGTCGACCAGGGCGGCGTCCCGGTCGACCTGGACGCGATCACCGCCCTGGTCGGACCGCGCGGCGTCACCGTCGTCCAGGACGCCGCGTGCGCCGCCGGATCCACCTACCGCGGCCGCCCGGCCGGCGCGGGCGCCGCCATCGCCGCGTACTCCTTCCACCCGCGCAAACTGCTCACCACCGGCGAGGGCGGCATGGTCACCTGCCGGGACGCCGACCTCGCCGCCCGGCTGCGGCGGCTGCGCGAGCACGGGATGAGCGTCTCGGCCGCCGACCGGCACGCCGGCGCGGGCGGGGCCGGCGTCGTCGAGACCTACGACGAGATCGGCTACAACCACCGGATGACCGACGTCCAGGCGGCGATCGGCCTGGTCCAGCTCGGCAAGCTCCCCGCGATGGTCGCCCGGCGGCGCGAACTCGCCGCCCGCTACCGCGACCTGCTCGGCCCGGAACTCGCCGCCGGACTGGTCGACGACCCGGCGCACGGCACCGGCAACTTCCAGTCGCTGTGGCTGCTGCTCCCCGCGGGCGCCCCCGACCGCGCCGAGGTCCTCACCCGGCTCGCCGCCGACGGCGTCTCCGCCCGGCGCGGCATCATGGCCGCCCACCTGGAGGCCCCGTACAAGGGCACCGCCCGGGTGCCGCTCCCGGTCACCGAGACCATCACCGCGCGGTCGCTGATCCTGCCGCTCTACCACGCGCTCACGCACGAGCAGCAGGACCACGTCGTCGCGGCGCTCAAGGCCGCGCTGCGGCCCTGAACGGCCCCCCGCGCGGTCGACTCGCGTCCCCGCTCCCGCCAACGAGAGGCCCACGCCGTGACGAACATCCCCCTGGTCGACCTGCACGCCTCGCACGCCGAGATCGCCGACGAGGTCCGCGCGGGCTTCGACGCGGTGCTGGCGAGCGGGGCCTACATAAAGGGCCCCGACGTGGCCGCGTTCGAGCGGGAGTACGCCGAGTTCTCCGGCGTCGGGCACGCGGTGGGGACGGCGAACGGCACCGACGCACTGGAACTGGCACTGCGCGCCCTGGAGTTGAAGCCCGGCGGCGGGGTGGTGCTGCCCGCGAACACCTTCGTGGCGACCGCCGAGGCGGTGGTCCGGGCCGGACTGACCCCGGTGCTGGTCGATGCCGACGAGGAGCACCTGCTGATCGACGTCGAGCAGGCGGCCGCCCGGGTGCCGGACGCCGTCGCCCTGCTCCCCGTCCACCTGAACGGCCAACTCGCGCCGGTGGAAGCCCTGCTGGAGATCGCCGACGGACTGCCGGTGGTCGAGGACGGCGCCCAGTCGCAGGGCGCCACCCGGCACGGCCGGCCCTCCGGCAGCTGGGGCCGGATCTCGGCCACCAGCTTCTACCCCGGCAAGAACCTCGGCGCGTACGGCGACGCCGGCGCCGTGGTCACCGACGACGCCGACCTCGCCGACGCGGTGCGGCTGATCGGCGACCACGGCTCGGCCCGCAAGTACGTCCACGAGAAGTTCGGCTTCAACTCCCGGATGGACACCCTGCAGGCCGTGGTGCTGCGCGCCAAGCTCCGCCGGCTGCCCGCCTGGAACGACGCCCGGCGGGCCGCCGCCGAGCGCTACGACAAGCTGCTCGGCGACCTGGACGGCATCACGCTGCCCCGCACCCTGCCCGGCAACGAACACGTCTGGCACCTGTACGCCGTCCGCGTCGAGCACGACCGGGACGGCGTCCTGGCCGCGCTCCAGGAGGCCGGGATCGGCGCCGGCGTGCACTACCCCGTCCCGGTCCACCTGCAGCCCGCGTTCCGCCACCTCGGCCACCGCGAGGGCGCCTTCCCGGTCACCGAACGGGCCGCCGGACAGCTCCTCACCCTGCCGCTGTTCCCGCAGCTCACCGAGGACCAGCAGACCCGGGTCGCCGAGACGCTGGCCACCGCGCTGCGCCGCCGCTGAACCACGACGGGCACCGGCCGTACGGGTACCCCCGCGCCCCTGAACGCGCACGGCCGTTGCCCTAGGCTGGTCCCCGAGGAAATCGGCTTCTGCCAGTGGGGGACCACAGATGACGACAGGTCGGCCCGGCACCGCCGCCGCGCCCAACGCGGCGTACGCGGGCCAGGTGGTGCAGTTCCCGGACCCGGTCCGGGCCCAGCGGCACCCCCGGGGCGTGCGCGTCGACGAGAACGGGTACCCCGACTTCTCGCCGTACGCGGCCGCCGCCGCCGAGGTCGCCGACCCGCCGGCCGGCTTCGGCGTCGACGAACTGCGCCTGACCGACTACGTGTCGGCGAACGCCGCGCTCTACACCCAGGGCCACGAGCTCTGGGCCGACCTGGACTGCGCCGTCGCCACCCCGCCCGGCTGGACCTGGCACCACGCGGTCGGCGGCGCCGCCGGCGGCTGGCGCCGGATGGAACTCGTCCCGGTCGAGGTCAAGGCCCTGCTGCGGCACCACGGTGGTCTGGCCCGCTCCACCGCCGACCACACCCGCCGCGGCACCCGCCCGCTGCAGGACCACCGCCCCGCGCACTTCCCGCTCGCCAAGGACGGCGGCGACCCGGTCGCCGTCACCGAGGACCTCGTCCAGCGCGCCGAACAGCGCCTCGGCCACCCGCTGCCGCCCGCCTACCGGGACTTCCTCAAGCTGGCCGGCGGCCGCGCCCCGGCCGGCGTCGCCCTCGACGTCGACCTCGGCCTGCTGGTCGACCAGCCGTTCCTCACCCTCAGCGAGGAGTACGGCACCGACGACCTGGTGTACGCCAACAAGTGCCTGCGCGACCACCTCACCAAGGACCACCTCGCCGTCGCCTACCTGCAGGGCGGCCTGCTGACCGTCAAGGTCCGCGGCGAGGACACCGGCTCGGTCGGCTTCCTGCCCCACGACGACGCCCGCGACGACGGCTCCGACGAACCCGTCGAGCAGCGCGTGCGGCGCCTCCTGCTGCCCTGCGCCGACAGCTTCGACGCCTTCCTGCTGCGCCTCGCGGGCAGCCCCGCGGAGCTGGAGACCGTCGCCGAACTCATGGTGGACGGCGGCTTCGCCCGCGCCGTCCCGGTGAACTGACCAGAACGACAGGGGTGGGACGAGACGTGGTGACCACGTACGCGCAGGCGCAGGAGACCGCCGAGGACTGGATCAACGCCGGGGTGCCGCGCTCGCAGCACCGCGAGGTGAAGGTCCGCGAGTTCGACCTCGGCTACGTCTGCTGGGCCGTCGACGGCAGCGAGCACACCGGCGGCAACGGTACCTCGCCGCGCCTGGTGATCGCCCGCGACAGCGGCGCCAGCACCCTCTGGCCGCCGCTGCCGGTCAACGAGGTGGTCCGGCAGTACGAGGAGCTGTACGGCACCGCCGGCGAACCCAACCCGGCCGGCGCCGCCAAACCGGTGCGCGGCGCCGTCGAGGCCACCTCCTTCCTGCTCAGCCCCCCGCAGTGGCTGCAGGAGGCCGGCGCCGCCGCGATCGCCGCCGAGGCCGGACGCCTCGCCGCGCCCGCGCCGCCCGCCTCCCCGGCGCCGCCCGCACCGCAGCCGCAGCCGGTGCCGCAGGCCGCGCCGGGGCCGGAGTCCGGCGGGGAGGGCCCCAGCTACTTCACCGGCACGCCCACGCCCGTGCCCGGCACGCCCGTCCCGCCGCCGCCCGGCTCCGAGGCCGCCACCGTGCTCGCCCCGCCCCCGCCGCCCGGCTCCGAGGCCGCCACCCTGCTCGCCCCGCCCCCGCCGCCGGGGGCCACCCCGCCGTACCCGGTCGGCGGCCCGGCCACGCCGGTTCCCGGCACGCCCGTGCCGCCCGCGCCGTCGGCCGCACCCGCGCCCGCCGCGCCCGCGCCGGGGCCCGGGGCCGGGCCCGGGGTCAACTACGCCGCGACCATGCTCGCCACCGACGGCCCGCCCGGCCTGATGGGCCTGCCCGGCGCCCCCGGCCTGCCCGGTGCGCCCGGCGGCCCCGCCCCGCACGCGGGCGGCCGTTCCGGCCCCGGCGCGCCCCCGCCGCCCCCGCCCAGCGACCTGCTGCCGTCCAGCGGCGGCCCCGCCCCGCACACGGGCGGCCGCTCCGGCCCCGGCGCGCCCCCGCCGCCCCCGCCCAGCGACCTGCTGCCGTCCAGCGGCGGCCCCGCCCCGCACACGGGCGGCCGCTCCGGCCCGACCGCCCCGCCGCCGCCCGCCCCCGCCGGGCTGCGCCCCGACGGCGCCGCGCCCGCCGCGCCGCCCGCCGCGCCCGCCGCGCCGCCCGCCGCGCCCGAGTCCGCCGCCGTCGCCCACCAGGCCACCCAGCTGGCCCCGGCGATCGAGCTGCCGCCGGGCGCCACCCCGCCGTTCCCGGGCCCCGGCGGCCCCGGCCCGGCCCAGCCGCCGTTCCAGGCGCCCCCGCCGCCGTTCCCCGGCGCGCCCGGCCCGGTGGCCCCGCCGCCGGCCGGCCCGCCGACGGTCGGCCCCGGCACCACCGCCGTGGTCAACTACCGGGGCCCGGACGGCTCCGAGCTGAACCTGGTGATGACCTCCGAGCTCGGCACCCCGCACCCCGAGTGGAGGGCCCTGCAGGAGCTGCGCCGCCTCGGCGTGCCCCCGGACCAGGTGCTGGAGGTGCACACCGACCTGGAGCTGTGCGACCTGCCCGGCGGCTACTGCGCCCGGATGGTCCGGGCGTCCTGGCCGAACGCCCGGATCAGCCACACCGCCCCGTACGGCCGCGACGCCGCCGGCCGGCAGGCCGGCATGAACGTGCTCAGCGAGCACGTCGAGCAGCTGCACCAGCTGGTCTCCGCGCCGCCGCGCCCGCGCACCGTCCGGGTGCCGCTACCCGCGCCCGGCAGCGTCCCGCAGCTGCCGCCCCCGCCGCCGCAGCAGCTCGCGGCGGAGCTCGGCGGCATGTTCGGGCCGTCGATGTTCCGGTTCGAGCAGCGCGCGGTCGCCCGCCAGGGCGTCCCCGAGGTGGTCGCCCACGTCCTGACGTGGGTCGGCCTGCCGCGCGAGTTCGCGCCGTTCTTCTGGGCCCAGGCGCAGGAGGGCCGGCCGATCCCGACGCTGGCCGAGCTCGCCGCCGAGCGCGGCCTGCCGGCCGGCCCGGACTTCGGCGGCTACCTGGTGCTCGGCAACGACTACGGCCGCCAGCTGTGCGTCCAGTACGGCACTGCGGCGGTGGTCGCCGTCGACCTGGAGAACCCGGCCGAGCCGCCGCGCTTCGTCAACTCGGGCGTCCCCGAGTTCGTCGCCTGCCTCACCGTGCTGGCCCGGATGTGGCGCCTGCGGCTCGGCCTCAACCCCGAGCAGGCCGGCCGCTGGACCACCGACCTCCAGGCCCAGCTGACCGCCTTCGACCCGGCCGCCGTGTACACCCCCGAGAGCTGGTGGGCGGTCCTCGTCGAACAGCTCTGGGACGGTCTGCTGTAGCCCCGCCGCACCCGCGCCGCGCGGCCGGTTCCCCCGGCCGCGCGACCGGACCCTGTTTGGTTTGCGTTCGTATCTGCGCAAAATAGGTCAATGGGACGGTTCAGCCGACCCACCCGAACCACGCATCCGGCGGGGCCGCGCAGCCCGCGAGCACGAGGAGAACAGCCGAAATGAGCGACGCCGTGTCCCAGTACGGCTTCACCGTGTCCCGGCGCGGCTACGCGCCCGACCAGGTCGACGCGGCCGTCACCGCCCACAGCCGCGCACGCGACGAGGCGTGGGAGCGGCTCAGCGTCCTGGGCGGTGGCCTGCGCGAGATGGAGAAGCGCCTCGCCGAGATCCGGCAGGCCGCCGAGGACGCCCCCGACCCCGACTTCGCCGAGCTCAGCGACCAGGCGGCGGCCCTGCTCGGGATCGCCCTGAACGAGGCCGACGCCATCCACGCTAAGGCCAAGCGCTCCGGCGAGGACGCCCGGGACGCCGCCCACGAGGCCGGCGAGGCCGCCGCGAAGGCGGCGAAGGAGTTCGCCCTCAAGCTGCGCGAGGAGACCGACCAGTTCGTCCGCCGCACCGACGAGCGCAGCCGCGCCGAGGCCGAGCGCATCCGCGCCGAGGCCGACGCCGAGGCCCGCGCCGTCGTGCACGCCGCGACCGGCCACGCCGCCCGGGTCCGGGTCGCCGCCGCCAACGCCTCCGAGCAGTCCGAGACCGCCCTGGCCGAGCGCCGCCGCAAGGCCGACGAGGACTTCGCCGCCGCCGAGGCCGCCGCCGACGCCGCCGTGGCCAAGGTCACCGCCGCCGCCGACGCCCGGGTCAAGGAGGCCGAGCAGCACCGCGAGGCGATGCTGGCGGAGGCCCGCCGCCTCGACACCGAGGCCCAGGCCAAGGCCGACGCCGCGCTCGCCGCCGCCCAGGAGAAGGCCGCCCGGATCAGGGCCGCCAGCGAGCGCGAACAGGCCGACTTCACCAAGCGCCTCGACAAGGTCCAGACCCACCTCGACCACATCAAGGGCACCCTCGCCTCCCTCACCGGCGCCGCCGTCGGCGCCATCGAGGACCCCGAGGACCCGGAGGACGCCGCCCCCGCGAAGCCGGCCGCCCCGGCCGTCGACCAGCCCACCACCGTCCTCGGCCCGGTCAAGGCCAAGCAGGACGACCCCCGCAAGCCCTACACCCCGCCGGCCCCCGCCGCGCCCCCGGCCCCGCCCGCCAAGCCCGCGAGCTTCAACAAGGACCCGCTCCCGCCGAAGCCCGCGACCGAGCCGAAGCCCGCGGCCGCTCCCGAGCCGAAGCCCGGCCCGGACGCCACCGTCGAGGACCGCATCGTCCCGAAGATCGTCATCGTCGACGACGGCATCGACCACGACACCCGCCCGGACCGCAACCGCATCCAGCGCAGGGGCTGAGGCCGGAGGCCCCCGCCGGGGCCCCCGCCCGCCGCTACAGGACCTCGACCGTCGACCCCGTGAGCCGCCGCCGGCAGTCCAGGACGTACCGGGCGTGGGTGGTGACCGCCTCGTAGTCGAACTCGTCGTGGTCGGCGAGCAGGACGACCGCGTCGGCGGCCGCCAGCTCCTCGGGGGTGGCCTCGACGCGGTGGACGCCGGCCAGCGGGCCGCCCTCGTGGGCGGGGGTGCGCTGGCCGGGGACGTGCGGCTCGGCGACGTGCACGCCCGCGACGACGTGCGGGTCGGCGGCGCGGACCTCCGCGCCCTGGCGGGTGAGCAGGTCGACGATCCGGGCGGCGGGGGTCTCCCGGGCGTCGCCGGTGTTGGCCTTGTAGGCGAGGCCGAGGACCAGCACCCGGGAGCCGTTCACGCTGCGGCGGCGCTGGTTGAGCGCCTCGGTGAGGCGGCGCACCACGTAGTCCGGCATGTGGCTGTTGACGTCGTTGGCGAGCTCGACGAACCGGAAGGACTGCCCGAGCGCGCGCTCCACCCGCCACGACAGGTAGGACGGGTCGATCGGCAGGCAGTGCCCGCCGACGCCCGGACCGGGGGTGAAGCGCAGGAAGCCGAACGGCTTGGTGGAGGCCGCGTCGATCGCCTCCCAGACGTCGATGCCGAGGTCGTGGGCGAACATCGCCAGCTCGTTGACCAGCGCGATGTTCACGTGCCGGAAGGTGTTCTCCAGCAGCTTGGTCAGCTCCGCCTCCTTGCAGGAGGAGACCGGCACCGTCCGCTCGACCAGCTGCCCGTAGAAGCCGGCCACGGCGGCCAGGCCCTCGGGGGTGGTGCCGGAGACGACCTTCGGGGTGTTCTCCAGCTTCCACACCGGGTTGCCGGGGTCGATCCGCTCCGGGCTGTAGCCGAGGTGGAAGTCGCGGCCGGCCCGCAGCCCGGAACCCTCCTCCAGCAGCGGGGCGAGCAGCTCCTCGGTGGTGCCCGGGTAGGTGGTGGACTCCAGCACGACCGTCGCGCCGCGCTTCAGGTGCCGCCCCAGCAGCCTCGCGGACGCCTCGATGAAGGAGAGGTCGGGCACGCCGTCCCGCAGCGGGGTCGGGACGGTGATCACCGCGACGTCGAAGTCCGCGACGTCGGCGGGCTCGGCGCTGGGCAGGTACGCCCCGCCGTCGAGCAGCGGACGCAGCCGCTCCGCGGGGATGTCCTCGACGTACGACTCGCCGACCGCGAGCCGCTTGACCCGGCGCACGTCCACGTCGTAGCCGACGACCCGGTGGCCCACCTCGGCGGCGCGGACCGCCAGCGGGAGTCCGACATAGCCCTGACCTGCGATGACGACGCGCATGACGAAGAAACCCCCTGAAAGGACCGGTGTCCCCACACCTTCTTCACACGAGGGTACGGAGCCTGGACCTCCGTGCGGGCGGCTTCGCCCGAAGTGGTGCGGGAGCGGCGGGAGGGCCCGGAAACGCAGGACGCCGAGACCCGCGGCACCCGCCCGGGAGCGGGCGCCGCGGTCCTCGGCGTGAGTGGCACGGGCGCCCCCACCCAGGGTCGCCCGGCCTTCGCACTCCCGACCCCCATCGAGGTGCGACCGCGCTTCCACAGCCATCCCCCACGGTTGGATGCGGCCTGCGCTGACATCCATGGTGCGCGTCCACCATGGACGCACAGTGACAGCAATGTGTCGACCGCATGATCTCTGGACAAGCCGTGCCGGATACCGGTCAGTCGGGACGATCCGCCCCGAGGGCGCGGGAGGGGACGCCGCACCGCGTGCGCGGCGCCGGCGCGGCGTAGGCTGGACACCCCCCGGGCGCACCGCGTTCCGGGCCTGTCGCGCTGCCCGGCCGTCGCTGTGCCGGGCCACTCCCCGTCGTGGAGAAACTGACGTATGAGCTTGTCCGGACTGCTCGATGTCGTCGTACGGGACGCCGCCCTCGCCGAGGCGATCGAGGCGGCGGCCACGGGGCACAGGCAGCACCTCGACCTGGTCGGCCCGCCCGCCGCCCGGCCGTTCGCGATCGCGGCGCTGGCCCGCTCGCTGGCCGGCCGGGGCGGTGAGCGGGGCCGGCCGGTACTGGCCGTCACCGCCACCGGGCGGGAGGCCGAGGACCTGGCCGCCTCGCTCCGCTCGCTGCTGCCCGCCGACGCGGTCGCCGAGTTCCCGGCCTGGGAGACGCTGCCGCACGAGCGGCTCTCCCCGCGCTCGGACACCGTCGGCCGCCGACTGGCGGTGCTGCGCCGGATCGTCCACCCCAGGGCGGACGACCCGGCCGCCGGGCCGGTGCAGGTGGTGGTCGCGCCGGTGCGCAGCGTGCTGCAGCCGCAGGTGAAGGGCCTGGCCGAGCTGGAGCCGGTGGCGCTGCGCCGGGGCGAGCGGCACGACCTGGAGGAGGTGGCCCGCGGACTGGCGGCCGCCGCCTACGCCCGGGTCGAACTGGTCGAGAAGCGCGGCGAGTTCGCGGTGCGCGGCGGCATCCTGGACGTCTTCCCGCCGACCGAGGAGCACCCGCTGCGGGTGGAGTTCTGGGGCGACGACGTCGAGGAGATCCGCTACTTCAAGGTCGCCGACCAGCGTTCGCTGGAGATCGCCGAGCACGGCCTGTGGGCGCCGCCCTGCCGGGAGCTGCTGCTGACCGACCGGGTGCGCGCCAGGGCCGCCGAGCTGGCGGTCGCGCACCCGGAGCTGGCCGAGATCCTGGACAAGATCGCGCAGGGCATCGCGGTCGAGGGGATGGAGTCGCTGGCCCCGGTGCTGGTGGACGACATGGAGCTGCTGCTCGACGTGCTGCCGACCGGCTCGGTCGCCGTGGTGTGCGACCCGGAGCGGGTCCGCACCCGGGCCGCCGACCTGGTCGCCACCAGCCAGGAGTTCCTGGCCGCGTCCTGGGTGGCCGCGGCGGCGGGCGCCGACCGCCCGATCGACCTGGAGGCGATCGACGTCTCGGCCGCCTCGCTCCGGTCGCTGGCGGACGTCCGCGAGCACGCGGCGGGCATCGGCCTGCCGTGGTGGTCGGTCAGCCCGTTCGCCACCAGCGACTCCACCGTCGACGGCGTCCTCGAACGCGACGCCGACACCCTGACCCTGGGCATGCACGCCGTCGAGGCGTACCGGGGCGACACCGCGCGGGCGATCGCCGACGCCAGGGACCGGCTGGCCGCCGACTGGCGGGTGGTGATGGTGACCGAGGGCCACGGCCCGGCGTCCCGGCTGGCCGAGGTGCTCGGCAACGAGGGCATCGCGGCCCGGCTGGTCGCCGACCTCGCCGAGGCCCCGACCCGGGACGTGGTGTACGTCTCGTGCGGCTCGATCGAGCACGGCTTCGTCGACGAGGAGCTGAAGCTCACCGTCGTCACCGAGACCGACCTGTCCGGCCAGAGGTCCTCCACCAAGGACATGCGCCGGATGCCGTCGCGCCGCCGCAACGCGATCGACCCGCTGGCGCTGGCGGCCGGCGACTACGTGGTGCACGAGCAGCACGGTGTCGGCCGGTACGTGGAGATGGTGCAGCGCACCGTGCAGGGCGCCACCCGCGAGTACCTGGTGCTGGAGTACGCGCCGGCCAAGCGCGGCCACCCCGGCGACCGGCTGTTCGTGCCGACCGACCAGCTCGACCAGGTCACCAAGTACGTGGGCGGCGAGGCGCCGACGCTGCACCGCCTCGGCGGCGCGGACTGGGCGAAGACCAAGCAGCGGGCCAAGAAGGCGGTCAAGGAGATCGCCGCCGACCTGATCAAGCTGTACTCGGCCCGGATGGCGGCCCCCGGCCACGCCTTCGGCCCGGACACGCCGTGGCAGCGCGAGCTGGAGGACGCCTTCCCGTACGCGGAGACGCCCGACCAGCTGACCACCATCGGCGAGGTCAAGGCCGACATGGAGAAGTCCGTCCCGATGGACCGGCTGATCTGCGGCGACGTCGGCTACGGCAAGACCGAGATCGCGGTGCGGGCGGCCTTCAAGGCCGTCCAGGACGGCAAGCAGGTGGCGGTGCTGGTGCCGACCACGCTGCTGGTGCAGCAGCACTTCTCGACCTTCGCCGAGCGGTACGCGAACTTCCCGGTCAACGTGCGGGCGCTGTCCCGGTTCCAGACCGACACCGAGGCGAAGGCCGTGCTGGAGGGCCTGTTCGACGGCTCGGTGGACGTGGTGATCGGCACCCACCGGCTGTTCGCCTCGGAGACCAGGTTCAAGGACCTGGGCCTGGTGATCGTCGACGAGGAGCAGCGCTTCGGCGTCGAGCACAAGGAGCAGCTGAAGAAGCTGCGGGCCAACGTGGACGTGCTGACGATGTCCGCGACGCCGATCCCGCGCACCCTGGAGATGGCGGTCACCGGCATCCGCGAGATGTCCACCATCACCACCCCGCCGGAGGAGCGGCACCCGGTGCTGACCTTCGTCGGCCCGTACGACGAGAAGCAGATCTCGGCCGCGATCCGGCGCGAACTCCTGCGCGAGGGCCAGGTGTTCTACATCCACAACCGGGTCGAGTCGATCGACAAGGCGGCCGCCCGGTTGAAGGACCTGGTGCCGGAGGCCCGGGTGGCGACCGCGCACGGGCAGATGGGGGAGACCCAGCTGGAGAAGGTCGTCGTCGACTTCTGGGAGAAGGAGTTCGACGTGCTGGTCTCCACCACCATCGTGGAGTCCGGCATCGACATCTCCAACGCCAACACCCTGATCGTGGAGCGCGGCGACACCTTCGGCCTGTCCCAGCTGCACCAGCTGCGCGGCCGGGTCGGCCGGGGCCGCGAGCGCGGCTACGCGTACATGCTGTACCCGCCGGAGAAGCCGCTCACCGAGACCGCGCACGAGCGCCTCGCCACCATCGCCCAGCACACCGAGATGGGCGCGGGCATGTACGTCGCGATGAAGGACCTGGAGATCCGCGGCGCCGGCAACCTGCTCGGCGGCGAGCAGTCCGGGCACATCGCGGGCGTCGGCTTCGACCTCTACATGCGGATGGTCGGCGAGGCGGTCGCCGATTTCCGCGAGTCGCTGGAGAGCGGCGGCGGGGAGCCGGAGGAGGAGCCGCTGGAGGTGAAGATCGAGCTGCCGGTCGACGCGCACGTCCCGCACGACTACGCGCCGGGGGAGCGGCTGCGGCTGCAGGCGTACCGCTCGATCGCGGCGGTCAACTCGGAGGCCGACATCGCGCAGGTCCGCGAGGAGCTGACCGACCGGTACGGCAAGCTGCCCGAGCCGGTGGAGAACCTGCTGCTGGTCGCGGGGCTGCGGCTGTTCGCCCGGCGCTGCGGCGTCGGCGACATCACCCTGCAGGGCACCTTCGTCCGGTTCGGGCCGGTCGAGCTGCGGGAGTCGCAGGAGCTGCGGCTGAACCGGCTCTACCCGCGCACCCAGGTCAAGGCGGCCGCCCGGCAGCTGCTGGTGCCGCGCCCCGGCAGCGGTGGCCGGATCGGCGGCAAGCCGCTGGTCGGGCGGGAGCTGCTGTCCTGGTGCGCCGAGTTCCTGGGCACCATGTTCGAGGACCTCAGGCGGTAGCGGGACCCACCCGCGCGCACCCGTCGACGGGGGCGCCGGAGGGCGGCCGACGGTCGCCCCCCGGCGCCCCCGTCCGCGTCTCCCGGCCCCCCGGCGCGGGTCAGGCCAGCTTCCACTGGCCGGCCTGCTGGGCGAAGCCGCTGTCCAGGGTGAACTGCACCTTGTCGAGCTTGGCGTCGGCCGGGACCTCGAAGGTGACGCAGCCCAGCGCGCTGTCCCCGGGGGCGACGGTCAGCGGGACGGGGAACTCCGGGCCGGCCTCGGTCTCGGCGATGGTCGCCTCGAAGTTCTGGCCCTGGGCGTCCACCAGCTTGGCGCTGTTGTGCGGGGAGTCGGAGTAGGCGGCGGTGCCGGTCGCCTTGATCCGGAACTGGACGGTGACGTAGCGCTTCCCGGCGGCGGGCTGGGTGTACTCGTCCGCGCCCTTGGCACCGTCGACGACCTTCACCACCGTGACGTCCGCGCTGTTGCTCTTCTCGGTGCCCTTGAGGGCGATGGTGTCACCGGTCTTCGCCACCGCGGGCTTCGCCGCGTCGGCCGCCGGGGCCGAGCCGCCACCGCCGGACGCGGCCGGCGCGGCGGCGGTGCTCTTGGGAGAGGTGGAGACCGCGTTGTCGCTCGGGCCGCAGGCGGTGGTGGCGGCGGCGAGCAGGGCCGCGCCGAGCAGGACGGCGGCGGAGCGGCGGGTGCGGAGGCGGACGGACATGGCGGGTTCCCCCCAGGAGGTCTGCGTGGGCCGGTGGTTCCGGCGACGGCTCCACTGAACCACTCTGCTGTGAACAGTGTCAATGATGATTCATCAAACGCCTCCGTTCACGTGTGAACCCCGGGCCGTCCGGTGCTGGCTATGCTGGGGCCACACCCGCAGCGAAGGAGACCGCCGATGCCGGACCGCCCCGAGGTCACGGCCGCCGAGATCGCCCGGCTCGCCGGGGTCGGCCGCGCCGCGGTCTCCAACTGGCGCCGCCGCCACCCCGACTTCCCGAAGCCGGCCGGCGGCACCGAGACCAGCCCGACCTTCCGCCTCGACCAGGTCGAGCAGTGGCTCCGCGCCCAGGGCAAACTCGCCGAACTCCCGTTGCTGGAACGGGTCTGGCGACAGCTGGAGACCCTCCGCGACCCCGCCGGACCGGCCGCCGCGCCACTGGTCACCGCCGGCGCCGTCCTGCTGCTGCTGCACCGCGACCCCGCCGCCCGCGCCGACCTCGACCGGGAACCCGACACCCGGCTCGCCACCGCCCTCCCCAAGGCCCTGCGCCGCGCCGCCACCGCCGCCCTCGGCCCGGACGCCCCCACCACCCTCGACCTGCCGCTGATCGCCGGCGCCACCCACCTCGACCTGGCCCGCCTGCTCGCCCAACTCACCGCCGACACCGGCCCCGAGGCCGCGTACGGCCACCTGCTCGCCCGCCACGCCGAGGCCAACCCCCGCCTCCAGCCGCCCATCCCGGCCGACACCGCCGCCCTGCTCGCCGCCCTGGCCGCCCCCGCGGCGGGCGGCACCGTCCTCGACCCGGCCTGCGGCACCGGCGGCGTCCTGCTGGCGGCCCCCGGCACCCGGCGCCTCGGCCAGGAGGGCGACCCCGCCCTGGCCGGCGTCGCCCTGCTCCGCCTCGCCCTGGCCGCCCCCGCCGACGCCCCCGGACCGCTCCCGCTGGACGTCCGCCCCGGCGACGCGCTGCGCGCCGACGCCTTCCCCGGCCGCACCGCCGACGCCGTGCTCTGCCGCCCGCCGTACAACGAACGCGACTGGGGCCACGACCAGCTGCAGTACGACTCGCGCTGGCCCGGCCGGCTCGTCCCGCCGCGCGGCGAGTCCGAACTCGCCTGGGTGCTGCACTGCCTGGCGCACACCCGCCCCGGCGGCACCGCCGCGCTGCTGCTCCCGCCGACCGTCGCCTCCCGCCGGGCCGGCCGCCGGGTGCGCGCCGAACTCGTCCGCTCCGGCGCCCTGCGCGCCGTCGTCGCGCTGCCCGCCGGCGCCGCCCCGCCCTACGGCGTCCCGCTGCACGTGTGGGTGCTGCGCGGGCCCGAACCCGGCGACGAGTTCCGGCACGTGCTGCTGCTGGACGCCACCGACGACGGCACCGACCGGGCCGCCCTGCACGACACCGTGCTGACCGCCTGGCGCGCCTTCGACGCCGCCGCCCGCACCGGCACCCCGCTGCCCGCCGACCGCCCCGGCCGGGCCCGGGCCGTCCCCGCGCTCGACCTGCTCGACGACGAGACCGACCTCACCCCCGCCCGCCACCTGCCCGCCGCCCCCACCGGCACCGCCCCCGACCTGCTCGCCGGACTGCGCGCCCGGCTCACCGCCGAACTCGCCCGGCTCGCCGACCTCGACAGCGCGCTGCCCGCCGCCACCCCCGCCGACCCCGACCGGCCCGCCCCGCCGCAGGTCAGCATCGGTGAACTCGCCCGCTCCGGCGCCCTCCGGGTGCACTCCTCCGGCCAGGGCGCCCCCGCCCGTCCCGGCGGCCGCACCCCCCTGCTCACCGACCAGGACCTGCAGGCCGGCGCCCCGCCGAGCGCCGCCACCGACGACGACGGCGCTGGCGACGGCGGGCTGACGGTCCGGCCCGGCGACGTCCTGGTCCCCGTCCTGGGCGGCGAGGGCGCCCGGGCCGTGCACCCCGGCAGCCCCTACCCCGGCGCCGCGCTCGGCCCCCGGCTGCACCTGCTGCGGCCCGACCCCGACCTGCTCGACCCCGACTTCCTGGCCGGCCAGCTGCGCGCCACCGGCGCCGGACGGCGGGCCAGCAGCTACGCGTCCACCACCACCCGGCTCGACATCCGCCGGGTCGAACTGCCGCGCGTCCCGATCGAGCGGCAGCGCCGCCTCGGCGCCGCGTTCCGGCGGATCGCCGCCTACGAGGAGGCGCTCGCCGCCGCCGCCGCCGAGGCCCGGACGCTGACCAGGGCGCTCACCGACACCCTCGCCTCCGGTGCGGGCGAACCGGCCTGACCCGCCGTCGGACACCCCGGCGGGCCGGGGAGCGGGCCCGCGCACCGGGTCGGGAACGGACTCCCGGCGGGTCGGTTCGTGGCGGTAGCGTGTGCGCAGCACGTCCCGCCGTCGCCGAGGAGCCCCCATGCCCGCCCGCGTCGTTCCGTACCGGAAGGGGCTGACGGCGCTGCTCGCCCTCGTCCCGGTGCTGAGCCTCGGCCTGCTCGGCATGGTCCCGTCGGCGGTGCTGGCCGTCGACCGGCGGCGCCCGGCCGACCTGGTCGGCGCCGTGGTGATCGGCCTGATGCAGCTCGGACTGTTCGTCGTCGCCGTGCTGACGCCCCGGGGCGAGCCGATCGGCGACCTGACCACCGGGCTGCTGGTGCTGCCGCTGTTCCTCGGCGCGCCCGTGCACTTCCTGCTGATGAACCGGCCCGCCCGGTGGCCCGCCGCGAAGCCCGCCGCCCACCCGTACGCCGGCTACCCGCCGCCCGCGCCGACCGGTTACCCGACCGCCGCGCCGACCGGCTACCCGCACGTCACCCACCCGGCCACCGCGCCGACCGTTCCCTTCGCCCCGGCCCCGGCCCCGATTCCGGCCCCGGCCCCGGCCCCGGCCGTGCCGCCCGCCGCTCCGACCGGGGCCGCCGAGCTGCGCGAACTCGGCGAACTGCTGCGCCGGCAGGCCGGGGACGGGCAGCCGTGAGCCGGGTCGTCGACGGGCGCTACCTGCTCGACGAGAAGATCGGGCACGGCGGGATGGGCCAGGTCTGGTCCGCCCACGACCGGCGGCTGGAACGCCGGGTGGCCGTCAAACTGCTGCGCACCGACACGCTCCCGCAGCCCGCCGGGCGCGGCGGCAGCCAGGCCGACCTGCTGCGGCAGCGCTTCCTGCGCGAGTGCCGGATCGGCGCCGGGCTCGACCACCCCGGCCTGGTCACCGTCTACGACGCGGGCACCGACGGCGAGGAGCTGTACCTGGTGATGCAGCGCGTCCCCGGGCTCAGCCTGGCCGACCTGGTCGCCGAGGAGGGCCCGCTCCCGGTCGGGCAGGCCGTCGCCGTCGCCGGACAGCTGTGCGCCGCGCTCGCCGCCGTGCACGGCGGCGGGGTGGTCCACCGCGACCTCAAGCCCAGCAACGTGATGATCCGACCGGACGGCCGGGCGGTCCTGCTCGACCTCGGCATCGCCACCGCGCTCGACCCCGGCGCCACCCGGCTCACCCTCACCGGCAGCCCGATCGGCAGCCCCGCCTACATGGCCCCCGAACAGGCGATGGCCGCCCGCACCGACCGCCGGGGCGACTTGTACGCGCTCGGCTGCATGCTGCACGAGATGCTGGCCGGGGCCCCGCCGTTCCCCGCCCCCACCGCGCTCGCCGTGCTGCGCCGCCAGGTCGACGACCCGCCCGTCCCGCTGCGCCGACTGCGCGCCGAGGTGCCCGCCGCGCTGGAGGCGCTCGTCCTGCGGCTGCTCGCCAAGCGCCCCGAGGAACGGCCCGCCGACGCCGCCGAGGTGCACGCCGTGCTGCTGCCGATGCTGCCCGCCCCCACCGACCGGGTCCGCACCCGGCTGCCCGCCGTCCCCGACCCCGGCGACCCCTACCGCTACCCGCACCACCCGCAGCCCGCGCCCGTCTCCGCCGCCGCCCTCGTCCCCGCCCCCGCCGGGCCCCCGGCGCCGCCCGCCCCGCCGCCGCTCCCGGCGACACCCCCGCCCGTGCGGCCCGTCCAGGACGCCGCGCCCGGGACGGAGACCCTCGGCGCGGCCTGCGCCCGGCTCTCCGACCTGGTCGACGCCGGCCGGCACACCGAGGTGCTCGACCTCTCCGCCCGCCTGCTGCCCCGGGCCGCCGCCGAACAGGGCGAGGACGCGCCGCTGGTCCGCACCGTGCGGGCGATCCGGGCCCGCACCCTGCTCGCCGGGCAGCGCTGGGCCGAGGCGCTGCCCGAACTGCGCCGGCTCACCGCCACCGCCGACCCCCGCGACCCCGCCCTGCCCGACCACCGCCGCCACACCGCCCGCTGCCTCGACCACCTCGGCCGGTCCGCCGAAGCGCTCGCCGAGTACCAGGCCGTGCTCGCCGCCCTCCCGCCCGACTCCCCGCACCGCGCCGAGGTCCGCGAACGCACCGGCCTGCTGCTCGCCGCCCTCGGCCACACCGAGACCGGCTGGCACCAGCTGCTCGAACTCCTGCTGGAGACCGAACGCCGGCACGGCCCGCACCACCCCGACGTCCGCCGCCTGCGCACCCACCTCGAACAGCTCGGCCGGCACCGCACCACCACCAACCCGTACGCCACCTGACGGGCCGGGGCGACTCGCGGGCGCGCGGTCTGCGCGGGGTCTGGCACCCGGGGGCGGCGGTCAATAGTCTTCGTCCCAGCCACGCACGCCGAGCACCACCGGACCGCGCTCCATCCCCCCAGGAGGCCCCAGTGATCCGCACCAGCTCCGTCCGTCGACCGGTCGCCGTCCTCGGCGTCGCGGTCGCCGCCGCCGTGCTCTCCGCCTGCGGCGGCGCACCGGCGCGGCAGGGAGCGGCCGCCGTGGTCGGCGGGGACCGGATCAGCATCGCGCAGGTCGAGGCCCGGGTGGCGGCCGTGCGGGACGGGGCGGCGGCGAGCGGGGCCGCGACCGAGGAGCAGCCCGGGCTGACCCGGCACGCGGTCTCCGACCTGATCCTCGGCAAGCTGGTCGCCCGGGCCCTGGCCGACCGTCAACTCGGCGTCAGTCAGAGCGAGGTGGACCGGGCCAGGGCCGCGGACGCGAAGCGGCTCGGCGGCGAGGCCAAGCTCACCGAGCTGCTGCGCGCCAAGCAGGGCGTCCCGGCCGGGGACGTGGACGGCTTCTACCGCCAGCAGATCGGCCTGGTGAAGCTGGCCGGCGGCCAGGACCCGAACGGCGACGCGGGCGACGCCGCGATCCGCAAGGCCCTGGTCGACGCGGGCACCGCGCTGCACGTCGAGGTCAACCCGCGCTACGGCAGCTGGGACACCGCCGAGGTCGGCCTCACCGACAGCGCCGAGGACTGGCTGCCGAAGACCGTCCGGACGCTCTGACCGGCCCGGACGCACCCGGGCACCCGCCTGGGCGTCCCTGCGCCGGACGAGTGATCGTTTCTGCGTGTCCGCCCGAATACCGTTCCGCGGCCGGTGAGGCTGGGTTTCCCTGCCCAGTTCGTCGTACCGGTTGCGAGGTCACTCGTGGTTCAGCGCCGTTCCCCCCTGCCGAGACTGCTGCGCGCCCTGTGCGCGGCGCTGCCCGTCGCCGGGCTGCTCGTCCCGCTCGCGGCGGCCCCCGCCGTGCCGGCGGTGCCGGCCGCCCTGCGCGGGGCGGGCACCCAGCGGCAGATCGGTCCGGACCCGGCGGTGAGCCTGCTGGCGCACGGCAACCTGACGATGGCCGCCAACTCGGTGCTGACCTGCGACCCCAGCGACGGCTCGCCCTGCAACGACACCGAGGGCAGCAACAACAACCGGGTCATGTACGTGAAGAGCGACCCGGGCGCGCCCGGCGACAACGCCTCCGCCGCCGACCTGGTCGTCCCGGCCGGGGCGACGGTGCTCTCGGCCCGCCTGTACTGGCAGTTCAACCCGGTCAACACCAGCACGGTGGGCGGCCACTCGGGCGACATCGCCCTGGGCGACAAGGTCTACTGGAAGGTCCCCGGCGGCTCCTCCTACGAGCAGCTGACCGCCGACACCTACGACTGGTTCGACCAGCAGGCCGGCGGCACCCCGCAACTGCTGGCCGGCGCGGGCGTCAAGGACGTCACCGCCGAGGTGAGGGCGGCCGGCCCCGGCAGCTACACCGTCGCCGACATCCAGGCCTGCGACGGCCGTTCCTCCTCGGCCAACGGCGGCGGCACCAACGTCGGCTGCTGGGGCGGCTGGTCGCTGGTCGTCGCGTACGAGAACGCGGCCGACCCGCTGCGCTACCTGAACGTCTGGGACGGCTTCCAACTGCTGCGCGACCCCGACAACCTGGCCACCCTCACCCTCGGCGGCATCCGCACCCCCGCCACCACCGCCCCCGCCTCCACCCTGGGCGTGGTGGTCGGCGACGGCGACGTGCAGATCTCCGGTGACAAGCTGCTGGTCGGCTCCAGCACCGCCGACCTCACCCTGCTGCCGATGCCCGGCCCGACCGGCGTCGTCACCGACAACGCCTTCGCCAGCCGGATCGACCGGGTCGCCGCCGACGGCACCGGCGGCAACGTCACCACCCGTGACCCGAACCCGGTCGACAACTACGGCTACGACGCCCGGACGATCGACGTCACCGGCAGGATCCCGGCCGCCGCCGACCAGGCCGTCCTGCAGATCAACGGCGCGGGCGACGCCCTGCACCCGCAGGCCGCCTGGCTGGCCGTCGACGCGCTCGAACCCGACCTGCGGATCACCAAGGCCAACAACCCCGCCGGCAGCACCGACGACAACCCGCCCGGCGACGTCGAGCCCGGCGGCACCATCACCTACTCCTTCGTCGTCGCCAACCAGCACGCCGACGGCAGCAGCACCGACCTCGACACCGCCACCGACGTCACCCTCACCGACCAGCTGCCCGCCGGCACCACCTACAAGGCCGGCTCCAACCCGAACTGCTCGGCCGCCGGCCGGACCGTCACCTGCACCGTCCCCGACCTCGCCCCCGGCGCCACCGCCGACGTCGCCTTCGACGTGACCGTCGACCAGGCCGCCACCGGCGGCACCAAGCTGGACGACACCGCCACGCTCGCCTACCGGGGCAGCCAGACCCGGCGCGACCAGACCCGGACCAGCAACACCGTCCGCAACACGGTCGTCGACCTGCCGCAGTACCGGATCGCCAAGACCGCCACCCCGCGCAGCGCCGCCCCCGGCGACACCGTCGCCTACCAGGTCACCGTCACCAACACCGGACGGGTCGCCGCGCCCGGCGTCACCCTCGACGACGGCCTCGCCGACGTGCTGGCCGACGCCACCTACAACGGCGACGCCGCCGCCGACCTCGGCACCGCGACCGTCACCGGCACCACCCTGCACTGGACCGGCGACCTGCCGGTCGGCGCCACCGCGACCCTCACCTACACGGTGACCGTCAAGCCCGGGCTGACCGCCGACGCCCGGCTCGACAACACCGTCACCTCCGCGACCTACCGCAACAACTGCGCCCAGGGCAGCACCGACACCGCCTGCGGCGCGACGGTCACCGTCACCGTCCCCTCCCCGTCGCCGTCGCCCTCGCCGTCCGGCAGCACCGGCCCGTCGCCGTCCGCGAGCCCGTCGCAGAGCCCGAGCGGCACCCCGCAGCCCGTGCCCGGCCCCTCCGAGAGCGGCCGGCTGCCCGACACCGGCAGCACCGGCGCCCTCCCGCTGATCGGCCTGGCCGCGCTCGGCTGCGTGCTGGCCGGCCTGATGGCCCTGGCGACCAGGGGCCGCCGCCGGCACTGACCGGACAGCGGCCCGAGACACCCCGCAGGACCGCGGCGCGGGACGGCGCCGCGGTCCTGCGGCGCGTTCCGGGGCCCGCCGCCACCGGGGTAGGTTCGACCCCGTGGAGACTCCGAAGCTGATCCTGCTGACCACCACCCACCGCGTCGCGCCCGGCCTGCTGTCCTGGCCCGCCTGGGAGGCGCTCCGGTCCGCGCCCCGGGTGCTGGCCGGCGTCGCGGACCACCCGCAGCTGGCCGCCCTGCGCGCGGCCGGGGTCGAACCGGAGCTGGTGGAGCGGGACTCGGCGCCCGCGCTGGCCCGCCGGCTGCTGGCCGCCGCCCCGGCCGTCTGGCTGGAGAGCCCGGACGGCGACCCCGGGCTGACCGACGCGCTGGCCCGGATCGCGGTGGAGGAGGCCGGCGAGCACCCGGAGATCGAGCTGCTGCCCGGCTCGTACGACCTGCCGGGCGCCCGCCTGCTCGACCTGGCCTCGGTGATGGACCGGCTGCGCTCGCCCGGCGGCTGCCCGTGGGACGCCGAGCAGACCCACGAGAGCCTGGTGAAGTACCTGGTCGAGGAGGCCTTCGAACTGGTCGAGGCGATCGAGGAGGGCGACCGGGTGACCCTGCGCGAGGAGCTCGGCGACGTGCTGCTGCAGGTGTTCTTCCACGCCCGGATCGCCGAGGAGCACGCCGGGGACCCGTTCTCGATCGACGACGTCGCGGGTGACATCGTCGAGAAGCTGATGTACCGCCACCCGCACGTGTTCGGCGACGTGAGCGTGACCGGCTCCGCCGAGACCGAGGCCAACTGGGAGCAGCTGAAGGCGGCGGAGAAGCAGCGCGAATCGGTGCTGGACGGCGTGCCGGCCGGCCTGCCCGCGCTGGCGTACGCGGCCAAGCTGGTCTCCCGGGTGCGCCGGGCGGACTTCACCGGCGTGCCGGACGCGCCGTACGCGCTCCCCGACGACCTCACCGCCGAGTCGGCGGGGGAGCTGCTGCTGGCGGTCGCGCAGCGCGCCCACGACCGGGGGGTGGACGTGGACGCGGCGCTGCGGGCGGCGGCCCGCCGCTACCGCGCGGCGGTCCGGACCGCGGAGGGCCTGGAGCCCTGACCGGCCGCTAACCGGCCAGCGGGACCTCCGCGACCGGGCGGCGCTGGGCCGGGACGACCTCGCCGACCACCTCGCCGATCGCCTCGCCGACCAGGGCGAGCAGTTCGGCGAGCGGGTCGAGGTGGTGGGGCAGGTCGGCGAGCTGGACGATCCGCTCGCCGTCCGGGCCGGCCACCGCGAACAGGTCGATCGGGCCGAGGTGCTCGACGGCGGTGGCGACCAGGGCGGCGATGTCCGCCGGATGGTGGACGTCGCCGGAGACGCCGACCACCGGGCAGCCGGGGCGGTCGAGTTCGGCGGCCAGGTCCTCGGCGATGCCGGGGCGCAGGTCGGCGATGAGCAGGCCGGCCGCGCCCGCCGCGGAGAACCGGCGGGCCAGGTCGGCCCCCGAACCCCCGTCGAGCACCGCGACGACCACCACCGCACCGGTTACCCGCATGGTCTGCTCCCCTCTCAGAGCGAACCCGTGGCCGGCCCGCACGCCGCCCACTGTGGTTATCGGAGGATCGTAGGCACGCCCCGACGCTCCGCAACAGGGAATACCCACCAGGTGACCAGACTCACGCGGTGGCGCTTCCGGATACGGTCAAGACATGCCAGATCAGCCCCACGCCGCCCACCCGCAACTCTTCACCTGGGAGTTCGCGGCCGACCCCTACCCGGCGTACGCCTGGCTGCGGGAGCACTCCCCGGTGCACCGCACCACCCTGCCGAGCGGGGTCGACGCCTGGCTGGTCACCCGCTACGCGGACGCGCGGCAGGCGCTGGCGGACGCCCGGCTCTCCAAGAACCCGGCGCACCACAGCGAGCAGGCCCACCGCAGCGGACGGGTCGGCATCCCGGGCGAGCGGCAGGCCGACCTGATGACCCACCTGCTGAACATCGACCCGCCCGACCACACCCGGCTGCGCCGGCTGGTCTCCAAGGCGTTCACCCCGCGCCGGGTGGCCGAGTTCGAGCCCCGGGTGCGGGAGATCACCGACCGGCTGGTCGACTCCTTCGCCGCCCGGGGCGAGGCCGACCTGATCCACGAGCTCGCCTTCCCGCTCCCCATTTACGCGATCTGCGACCTGCTCGGCGTCCCCGCCGAGGACCAGGACGATCTGCGCGACTGGGCCGGGATGATGATCCGGCACACGGGGGGCAAGCGGGGCGGGGTCGGCCGCGCGGTCAAGCAGATCCGCGGCTACCTGGCCGACCTGATCCACCGCAAGCGGGCCGACCTCGGCGACGACCTGATCTCCGGCCTGATCCGGGCGAGCGACCACGGCGAGCACCTCACCGAGAACGAGGCCGCGGCGATGGCCTTCATCTTGCTTTTCGCCGGGTTCGAGACCACCATCAACCTCATCGGCAATGGCATGTACGCGCTGTTGCGGAACCCGGACCAGCGCACGCTGCTCCAGGACTCGCTGGCCCGCGGCGAGTCCGGCCTGCTGGCCACCGGCGTCGAGGAACTGCTGCGCTACGACGGCCCGGTGGAGCTGGCGACCTGGCGCTTCGCCACCGCCCCGCTGACCATCGGCGGAGTGGACGTCCCGGTCGGCGACCCGGTGCTGGTGGTGCTCGCGGCGGCCGACCGCGACCCGGCCCGGTTCGCCGCCGAGAACACCCTCGACCTGGCCCGCGCGGACAACCCGCACCTCGGTTTCGGTCACGGCATCCACTACTGCATCGGCGCCCCGCTGGCCCGGCTTGAGGGGCAGTACGCGATCGGCAGCCTACTGACCAGGCTTCCGGACCTCCGGCTGGCGGCCGATCCGGCCGAGCTGCGCTGGCGGGGCGGGCTGATCATGCGCGGTCTGCGCGACCTCCCGGTCTCCTTCACGCCCCGCTGACGCCGTTTCAACCCCCGCGACACGCCGCCGCGCAGGGCCGACGACACGCCGGGGCGGGGGCGCGCGTCGCACGCCTGCTCGGGAGAAATGCGGACATAAGGGGATCGTTCGTGTACGTGGATCGAAGATCCGTGATTTCGGCGTGATCATGGTGATATGAGCTTGTGATTGCTCGTCAGCTTTGCCTACTCTCCGACATGCCCGCAGCTGCGGGCCCCGGTCGCGGCACGCCGAGTCCTGTCCGCCGCGTCCCCGGGCCACCGACCAGGTACCGGACAGGAGCGGGGGAACCAGTGTGAACGCCGTAGTCCCAACGGCTTGGGGTGAAGCCGCCGAGCAGCGGACGCAGCCGCGTCCGGACCGTCCGGCGGCCGGGCCAACCTCCCGGTCCGAACCCGACAGCTCACCTCGCAGGCGTGCGGAGAGGAAGTCCCGTGCTGTTCTCCAACGCTGCCCGTCACCGCCGTAGTACCAAGGCCGAGAAGGTCATCGCCGCCGCCGGCGTGGCCTCGGTCGGCCTGGCCCTGCCCCTGCTCGCCGCCACCGGAGCGGCAGCCGCACCCGCCGACACCTGGGACCGGGTGGCCCAGTGCGAGAGCGGCGGCGACTGGAACATCAACACCGGCAACGGCTTCTACGGCGGTCTGCAGTTCACCTCCTCCACCTGGCGCGCCTTCGGCGGTGCCCAGTACGCGGCCCGCGCCGACCAGGCCAGCCGCGCCCAGCAGATCGCGGTGGCCGAGCGGGTGCTCGCCGCCCAGGGCCCCGGCGCCTGGCCGGTCTGCTCCAAGCGGGCCGGACTCACCAAGGGCGGCACGCCCGCCGACGTCTCCGACGACGCCGCCTCGCGCTCCGAGGAGCGCCCCACCGCACCCCAGCGGCCGAAGGGCCAGCCGTCGACGAAGCCGGCCAAGCCCGCCGCCAAGCCCACCCGGCCCGCCGCCGAGCCGCAGGCCGCCGAGGTCCCGGCCGCCGCCGCCCCGCAGGCCGCCCCGCAGGGCGCGACCGCCGGCGGCTACACCGTCCAGGAGGGCGACACGCTCTCCGGCATCGCCGTCGCGCGGCAGGTGTCCGGCGGCTGGGAGCGGATCTACCAGGACAACCGCGCGCTGATCGGCGCCGACCCGGACCTGATCGTCCCCGGCCAGGTGCTCGCGCTCTGACCCGCGGGACGCGGCGTCCCGGCATCCGGGACGCGACCGGCCGGCGGCCTGACGAGGCCCCGCCGCCGCCCCGACGGGGGCCGCGTCCCCTGACGTGCCGTCCGCTCCCGGCGCGCGCCGCGCAGTTCGCGCCGCCGGGGGCGGCGGGGCGGCCGTCAAACAGGTGAACTACCGATGAGTAGCCCGGCCACACCGTGAGACAGGACCCGGCCGGGAGTGGTCGAGCGGCGCTCTAGGGCTAGGCTCTGGTCGTAACGACCACACATCCGCTTCCGCTAGGAGATGCCTCGTGCCGTCCATTGATGTCGTCGTAGCCCGTGAGATCCTCGACTCCCGCGGCAACCCCACGGTCGAGGTCGAGGTCGGTCTCGACGACGGCAGCACCGGTCGCGCGGCCGTCCCGTCGGGTGCCTCCACCGGTGCCTTCGAGGCCCTGGAGCTCCGCGACGGCGACAAGAACCGCTACTTCGGCAAGGGCGTCGAGAAGGCCGTCCTCGCCGTGATCGAGCAGATCGGCCCCGAGCTGGTCGGCTACGACGCCACCGAGCAGCGCCTCATCGACCAGGCCATGCTCGACCTGGACGCCACCCCGGACAAGTCCTCGCTCGGCGCCAACGCCATCCTCGGCGTCTCGCTCGCCGTGGCGCACGCCGCCTCCGAGGCCAGCGACCTGCCGCTGTTCCGCTACCTGGGCGGCCCGAACGCCCACGTGCTGCCCGTCCCGATGATGAACATCCTCAACGGCGGCTCGCACGCGGACTCCAACGTCGACATCCAGGAGTTCATGATCGCCCCGATCGGCGCGGAGTCCTTCTCCGAGGCCGTCCGCTGGGGCGTCGAGGTCTACCACACCCTCAAGGGCGTCCTGAAGGAGCGCGGCCTCTCCACCGGCCTGGGCGACGAGGGCGGCTTCGCCCCGAACCTGGACTCCAACCGCGAGGCCCTGGACCTCATCACCGAGGCCATCAAGAAGGCCGGCTACACCCCGGGCAAGGACGTCGCGCTCGCCCTGGACGTCGCCGCGTCCGAGTTCTACAAGGACGGCGCCTACCAGTTCGAGGGCAAGGCGCTCTCCGCCGCCGACCTGATCGCGTACTACGCCGAGCTGGTCGCCGACTACCCGCTGGTCTCCATCGAGGACCCGCTGGACGAGTCGGACTGGGACGGCTGGAAGGCCATCACCGACGCGCTGGGCGACAAGGTCCAGCTGGTCGGCGACGACCTGTTCGTCACCAACCCGGAGCGCCTGCGCAAGGGCATCGAGACCGGCACCGCCAACGCGCTGCTGGTCAAGGTCAACCAGATCGGCTCGCTCACCGAGACCCTGGACGCCGTCGAGCTGGCCCAGCGCAACGGCTACCGCTGCATGATGTCGCACCGCTCCGGCGAGACCGAGGACGTCACCATCGCCGACCTCGCCGTCGCCACCAACTGCGGCCAGATCAAGACCGGCGCCCCGGCCCGCTCCGAGCGCGTCGCCAAGTACAACCAGCTGCTGCGCATCGAGGAGATCCTCGACGACGCCGCCGAGTACGCGGGCCGTTCGTCCTTCCCGCGTTTCAAGGGCTGAGCCTGTTGTGACCGGTGCCCCGGTCCCCACCGCGTAGGGTGGGGACCGGGGCACCGGCATGCGCAGGAGGGGCGAGCAGACATGGCCAAGTGGAGGATTCCCGGGTTGGCGGCGCGACCGCGCTTCACCAGCCGGGCCACCGTGCTGGTGCTCGTGCTGTGCTCGCTGGTGGCGATACTCGCCTACCCGGCGCGGCAGTACATCGCCCAGCGCGGCGAGGTCGCCGCGCAGCGGGCCAAGGCCGAGCACGCCCGCCAGCAGGTCGACGAGCTGCGCCGGGAGAAGGCCCGCTGGCAGGACCCGGAGTACGTCAAGGCGCAGGCCCGGGAGCGGCTGCACTACGCGCTGCCCGGCGAGACCGCGTTCGTCTCGGTCTCCCCGCCGCCCCCGCCCGGCGCGAAGTCCGCCCCGGCGGACGCCGCGGCCCGTCCGAAGGCCGTCAAGCCCTGGTACGCCGCACTCTGGGACTCGGTGGACGCCGCCGACGCCGCACTGCCGGCGCCGCGGCCGGTGCCCTGACGCCGCCCCGCACCTTCCCGGAGCCACCCGGACCTCCCCGACCCCCCGCCCCCTGACGAACAGACTCCTGATGAGCAACCAGAACCCTCCCGCGTCCGACGCCCCCGAGGTGTCCGACCACGACGTCGCCGCCATCGCCGCCCAGCTCGGCCGGGTGCCGCGCGGGCTGCGCGGCGTCGCCCACCGCTGCCCGTGCGGCAACCCGGACGTGGTGGAGACCGCGCCCCGGCTGCCCGACGGCACGCCGTTCCCGACGCTCTACTACCTGACCTGCCCCCGGGCCGCCTCGCTGATCGGCACCCTGGAGGCGGACGGCGTGATGAAGGAGCAGACCGCCCGGCTCGCCGAGGACCCCGAGCTCGCCGCCGCCTACCGGGGGGCGCACGAGGACTACATCGCCCGCCGGGACGCGATCGAGGTGCTGGAGGGCTTCCCCAGCGCCGGCGGGATGCCCGACCGGGTGAAGTGCCTGCACGTGCTGGTCGGCCACTCGCTGGCCGCCGGGGAGGGCGTCAACCCGCTCGGCGACGAGGCGATCGGGATGCTGGAGCAGTGGTGGGCCAAGGGCCCGTGCGTCAGCCCCGCCGAGGTCGAGGCGGCCGGCGAGCGGGTCGCCCGCAACCGGGCCAGGAACGAGGACCGGGACCACGCCGGGACGATCGCCGCCAAGGAGGCGCTGAGCGCCGAGCGGGCCGCCCGCAAGGCCGCCGGGGCCGGCGCCGAGACCGGTTCGGAGGACGAGTCGTGACCGTCACCCGGGTCGCCGCCATCGACTGCGGCACCAACTCGATCCGCCTGCTGATCGCCGACCTCGACCCGGAGACCGGCGGGATCACCGACCTGGACCGGCGGATGCTGATCGTCCGGCTCGGCCAGGACGTCGACCGGACCGGTCGGCTGCACCCCGAGGCGCTGGCCCGCACCTTCGCGGCCTGCCGCGAGTACGCCGAGGTGATCGCCGGGCACGGCGTCACCCCGGACCGGATCCGGATGGTCGCCACCTCGGCCTCCCGGGACGCCGAGAACGCCGCCGAGTTCACCGCCGGGGTCAAGGAGATCCTGGGCGTCACCCCGAGCGTGGTCAGCGGGGACGAGGAGGCCCGGCTCTCCTTCACCGGCGCCACCCGGGAACTGCTCGGCGGCCCGCACCGGCCGCCGTACCTGGTGTTCGACCTGGGCGGCGGCTCCACCGAGTTCGTGCTCGGCGAGCGGGACGTGCGGGCCGCGTACTCGATGGACATCGGCTGCGTCCGGATGACCGAGCGTCACTTCGCGGGCGGGCACCCCACCGAGGCGCAGATCGAGGCCGCCCGGGCCGACATCCGGGCCGCGCTGGACACCGTCGCCCGGACCGTCCCGCTGGACTCCGGCGCCACCCTGGTCGGCCTGGCCGGCACCGTCACCACCGTCGCCGGAATCGCCCTGGAGCTGCCCGGCTACGACTCCGAGCGGATCCACCACGCGGTGCTGGACGTCGCGCGGGTGCGGGAGACCGCCGAGTGGCTGCTGCGCTCCTCGCACGCCGAGCGGGCCGCGATGCCGGTCATGCACCCCGGGCGGGTGGACGTGATCGCGGCGGGCGCGCTGGTGCTGCTGGAGATCATGGAGCGCACCGGGGCCGCCGAGCTGCTGGTCTCCGAGCACGACATCCTGGACGGGATCGCCTGGTCGATCGCCTGAACGGGCTCTCCCCGGACGGCCCCCGGCGGCCTCCCGACGTCCCCGCGCGGGCCGTCCGGAGGCCCTCCGGGGGCCGTCCGGCGTGTCGGCCGAAGAACCTTCGTGAATTTCTTCACATGGCAATCCAGCCTTTCGCGCCACCGGGGGGCCCGCTCCGTCCGAAATGTGGGACCGAAGGTGCCGCTGGCGGGTTGCTCATGGGATCCCAGGCAACCCGGTGGTCATCCCGGAGAAATCGAAACCCCGCTCGGGAACCCGTGCGGCGCAAGGATCGTTGCTGCTCAGCGCGGCACCGGGTGGCCGACCGCCCACAGCGGGCGGTCGGGGCGGGCGGGGGGACCCCGCCGGGCCGGAAGTGCGGGCGCGCAGTGTAGCACCAGGTGTCCAGGAGCTTGTGACGGGCCTCACGAATGGCCCGTCAGCCGGGGGTGGATACTTTCGGATATGAGCACCACGGAGCGTCCTCGCATCCTCATTGTCGGCGGTGGTTACGTCGGCCTGTATGCCGCGATGCGCATCCTCAAGAAGATGCGTTACGGCGAAGCGACCGTCACGGTCGTCGACCCGCGGTCGTACATGACGTACCTGCCCTTCCTTCCCGAGGCGGCCGGCGGCAACGTCGCGCCCCGCAACCTCGTCGCACCGCTGCGCAGCGCCCTGAAGAAGGCGGAGGTGCTCACCGGTCACGTGACCGAGGTGGACCACGCCCGCAAGGTCGCCACCATCCAGCCCGCGGCCGGCGACTCCTACGAACTGCCCTTCGAGTACCTGGTCGTCGCGACCGGCTCGGTCTCCCGCACCTTCCCGATCCCGGGCCTGGCGGAGCACGGCATCGGCATGAAGACGGTCGAGGAGGCGATCAGCCTCCGCAACCACGTCATGGCGCAGCTCGACAAGGCCGAGTCCACCACGGACGAGGACGTCCGGCGCAAGGCCCTGACCTTCGTGGTCATCGGCGGTGGCTTCGCCGGCATCGAGACGGTCGCCGAGATCGAGGACATGGCGCGCGACGCCGCCAAGATCTACAAGACCGTCAGCCGGGACGACATGCGCTTCGTCGTGGTGGAGGCGGCCAACCGCATCCTCCCCGAGATGGGCCCCGACCTGGGTCTGTGGACCAAGGGCCGGCTGGAGGAGCGCAACATCGAGGTCTACATCGAGACCTCGATGGACTCCTGCGTCGACCAGCACGTGGTGCTGAAGAACGGCATGGAGTTCGACGCCTCCACCATCGTGTGGACCGCCGGCGTCAAGCCCAACCCGGTCGTCAACCGCTTCGGCCTCCCGCTCGGCCCGCGCGGCCACGTGGACACCGCGGCGACCCTCCAGGTCCAGGGCTTCGACTACGTGTGGGCGGCCGGCGACAACGCCCAGGTCCCCGACCTGGCCGCCGGTGAGGGCGCCTGGTGCCCGCCGAACGCGCAGCACGCCGTCCGGCAGGCCGCCGTCCTCGGCGACAACGTCATCGCGGGCATGCGCGGCTTCCCGCAGGCCGAGTACAAGCACAAGAACCTCGGCGCGGTGGCCGGCCTCGGCCTGCACAAGGGCGTGGCGATCCTCTTCGGCAAGGTCAAGCTGAAGGGCCGCCTGGCCTGGTGGTTCCACCGCGGCTACCACGGCGCGATGGTCCCGACCATGAACCGCAAGATCCGGGTCTTCACCGACTGGACCCTGGCGATGTTCCTCAAGCGCGAGACGGTCGGCCTCTCCGAGATGGAGAAGCCGTTCGACGCCTTCCAGGAGGCGACCGCCCCCGCTCCGAAGCCGGCCGCCGCGGCCGCGCCGGAGAAGGAGCTCGCCACCAGCAAGTAGGTCGCGAGCAGGCAAGCCGCAAGCAAGCAAGTCGCGAGCGAAGAAGCGACCAGACCCGACACAGGTCGGGTACGAGTCGGAGGCCCTCCGCCCGGCAGCGCCGCCGGACCACGACCTCCGTGGTGCTCAGCCGGCCCCGCCACCGGGCGGAGTACAGCAGGCAGTTGACGAAGGCCCCCACCCTCCACCGGGTGGGGGCCTTCGGGCGTCCGGGGGCGGCGCGGGGCTCCGGCTCACTCCTGGCCGGTCGGGCCGGTCCGCCCGGCCAGCCGCTCGTGCCGCTGGCGGGCCGCCTGCGGGGTGCCGAGGCCGAGGCCGAAGGCGATCTCCTGCCAGGTCATCCCGCGGCCCCGGGCCATGGTGAGCAACCCGGTCTCCAGCTCGTCGAGTTCGGCCCGGACCAGGGGCAGCAGGGTGAGCGCCGCGGTGACGTCCGCCCGGTCGACCTCCGGCTCGCCCTCCTCGGCCAGGGCCGCCCCGCTCAGCAGGAAGGCCACCAGCCGCACCGCCTCGTGCGGCGCGAGCATCGCCGGGTTGGTCTGCCGGGCCCGCTGCCCGGCGTCGGCCGCGTGCCGCTCGGCGATCCGCAGCAGCGAGGCGTACACCCGCTGTGCGCGGGCGGCCTCGGGGTCGGGCGGGGCGAACGGGTCGCCGGCGGTGGCGGGGGCGGGCTGGGGGGAGGTGTCGGCCATGGCTCCAGGGTCGGCGATGAACGCACCCTCGTCAAGGATCCGTTGTGAACGAGTTGTTCAAAGCGCGGGCCGCGAGCCGGACCGAAGGTCCGTGATCGGAGCATCACCGCAGGTGACGACGGGTGGGCAGGACGGTGCCCAGAGCCGGATTCGAACCGGCACGGCCTCGCGGCCAAGCAGTTTTAAGCTGCCCGTGTCTGCGTTCCACCATCTGGGCCTGGGGCGTGGCGAACTCACTCCTGAGCCTAGTCGGCCGGACGAGGGTTTCGCATATTTCCCGGGACGGAAGTTGTCATGCTTCCATGCCATCTGACGAAGCGTCCGTGCTTTCGGCCACCGCCCGGTGGTTCTCGGCCACCCGCGGCCCCCGAGCGGCCCCGGAGCGGCTCCGACCCGGCCGCGGTCCGGCCCCGGTCCGGCTCCGGGGGAGGGGTCATCCCGGAGGAGGAGACGGCTCCCGGAGCCGTACGCCTGGCGGCGGTGGGGCAACCGTTCGGCGGAGCGACGTGAGTGGGGAGGACGGCCGGGAGGATGGAGTAGCGGTCGGAGGAGCGTTCCGAGCCGGTCGCGCCGTGACGAAACCCGCCCCTCCCGGACTAGGAGTCCCCACCGTGAGCACCTCGACCGCGTACCCGCCCCACACCGGTCTGGCGGCGGCCCGCGCCACCGGCCTGAACAAGGTCTACGGCGAGGGCGAGACCCGCGTCGTGGCGCTCGACGACGTCTCGGTCTCCTTCGGGCGGGGCGAGTTCACCGCCATCATGGGGCCGTCCGGCTCCGGCAAGTCCACGCTGATGCACTGCATGGCCGGGCTGGACGCGGTCACCTCCGGGTCGGCCACCATCGGCGACACCGAGCTGGTCGGGCTGAAGGACAAGCAGCTGACCCGGCTGCGCCGGGACAAGATCGGCTTCGTCTTCCAGGCCTTCAACCTGCTGCCGACGCTGACCGCCCTGGAGAACATCACGCTGCCGATGGACATCGCCGGCACCAAGGTCGACCGGGCCTGGCTGGACCGGGTGGTGGAGACCGTCGGCCTGTCCGGGCGGCTCTCGCACCGGCCCGCGCAGCTCTCCGGCGGCCAGCAGCAGCGCGTGGCCTGCGCCCGGGCGCTGGCCTCCAAGCCGGAGATCATCTTCGCCGACGAGCCCACCGGCAACCTGGACTCCCGCTCCGGCGCCGAGATCCTCTCCTTCCTGCGCAACTCGGTGCGCGAACTCGGCCAGACCGTGGTGATGGTGACCCACGACCCGGTGGCCGCCTCCTACGCGGACCGGGTGGTGTTCCTGGCGGACGGCCGGATCGTCGACGAGCTGCACGGCCCGACCGCCGACAGCGTCCTGGACCGGATGCGTCGCTTCGACGCCAAGGGCCGCACCAGCTGACGCCGCGTCAGCCCAGTCGAACCGACCGCACCCACTCCCCGGGACTGACCCCATGCATCGCACCGCACTGCGCAACGTGCTGGCCCACAAGGGCCGCCTCCTGATGACGGTACTGGCCGTGCTGCTCGGCACCGCCTTCGTGGCCGGCACCCTGGTGTTCTCCGACACCATGGGCCAGGCCATGCGCAACAGCTACTCCACCAGCTTCTCGGACGTCTCGGTGCTGGTCTCGGCCGACGGCTCGGACGACGGCCCGGCCGACCGCGACGCCCCGCGCCCCGAGAAGGGCGCGCTGACCGGGGACACCGTCGAGCGGCTGGCCGCGCTGCCCGGCGCCGAGCGGGCCCGCGGCGTGGTCTCCGGCTTCACCGGCGTCGCCGACAAGAACGGCAACCTGATCGGCGAGTCCTGGAGCGCCCGCGGCGCCAACTTCGTCCCGGACGCCTCCGGCGCGGACAGCCGCTACCCGATGGCGGAGGGCCGCGGCCCGCGCGCCGCTGGCGAGGTCGCGCTGAACCGGCAGGCCGCCGAGAAGGCCGGCTACCGGGTCGGCGACACCGTCCGGGTGGCCGGCAACGGCGCGGCCCGGGACGCGGTGCTGACCGGCGTCTTCACCACCGACGACCCCCAGGTCACCTCCGGCGGCACGCTGGTGCTGATGGACACCGCCACCGCGCAGCGCGAGCTGCTGCAGCCCGGCCGGTTCAGCTCGGTGGTGCTGACCGCCAAGGCCGGCACCGGTGAGCAGGCGCTGCTGGCGCAGGCCCGGGAGAAGGTGCCCGCCGACGGCGTCGAGCTGCAGACCGGGCAGGAGCTCAAGGACGAGCAGACCAAGATGGTCGCCGACTCGGTCTCCAGCGCCAAGACCATGCTGCTGGTGTTCGCCGGCATCTCGCTGTTCGTCGGCATCTTCATCATCGTCAACACCTTCACCATGCTGATCGCCCAGCGCCTCAAGGAGCTGGCGCTGCTGCGGGCGGTCGGCGCCAGCCGCCGCCAGGTCACCCTGTCGGTGCTGGTCGAGGCGCTCGCGATCGGCGTGATCGCCTCGGTCGGCGGCCTGCTCGCGGGCATCGGCATCGGCGCGGGCCTGCAGTCGCTGCTGCACGCCTTCGACGAGGGCACGCCCACCGGCTCGCTGGTGGTCGCCCCGGCCACGGTCGTCGCCACCCTGGTGACCGGCGTGGTGGTCACCGTCCTGTCGGCGCTGCTGCCGGCCGTCCGGGCCTCCCGGATCCCCCCGGTCGCGGCGATGAGCAGCGGCGAGCAGCCCAGCACCCAGCGCGGCCTGGTGGTCCGCAACACGATCGGCGTGCTGATCGCCGGCGCGGGCCTGGGCCTGATCCTGGCCGGCGCGAACGGCGAGGGCACCGGCGCCCAGCACCTGCTGGAACTCGGCGCCCCGCTCGCCCTGATCGGCGTGTTCGTGCTGCTGCCGCTGCTGTCCCGTCCGGTGATCGCGCTGGTCGGCCCGGTGCTGGCCAAGGTGTTCGGCACCCCCGGCAAGCTGGCCCGGCTGAACGCGGTGCGCAACCCGCGCCGCACCGCCAGCACCGCGGCCGCGCTGACCATCGGCCTGACCCTGGTCACCGCGCTCACCGTGATCGGCAACTCGGTCACCAGCGCCGTCACCTCGATGGTCGCCGGGACGATGAAGGCCGACTACGCGATCGGCATGGCCAACCACCGCGAGCTGGCCCCCGAGCTGGCCGGCCTGGTCGCCAAGGCGGACGGGGTGAAGGCGGTCAGCCAGGTCGACAACGTGTGGTGGCAGTTCGAGGGCTCCGAGCAGGAGAAGGCGATCGAGGGCTACGACGCCGCCGCCTTCGACCAGTTGGTGAACCTGCCGATGAAGGAGGGCTCCACCGCGGCCCTCCAGCAGGACTGGATCCTGGTGAACGAGGAGTTCGCGGCCAGCCACCACCTCGCGTTGGGCTCCACCGTGCGGGCCACCCCGCCCGGCGGCGAGCCCGTCACGCTCACCGTCGGCGGCGTCTTCGAGCGCAACGACGGCGTCTCCCCGGTGGTCGCCCCCAACAAGCTGATCGAGGCCCACGACGGGAACCCGCTGGTCCAGCAGATCCTGGTGAAGGGCACCGACGGCCCGACCCCCGCGCTGAAGCAGGCCCTCAAGGACGCCACCGGCCGCAACCCGGTCCTGGAGGTGCGCACCATGCAGGACATGGTCGACGAGTTCAGCCGGATCATCTCGACCATGCTCAACCTGATGTACGGCCTGCTCGGCATGGCGGTGATCGTGGCCGTCCTCGGCGTGGTCAACACGCTGGCCATGTCGGTGTTCGAGCGCAAGCGGGAGATCGGCATGCTGCGGGCGATCGGCCTGGAGCGGCGCGGCATCAAGCGGATGATCCGCCTGGAGTCGGTGGTGATCTCGCTGTTCGGCGCCGCCATCGGCGTCCTGCTCGGCTGCTTCCTGGCCTGGGCGGCCACCCGCCTGCTGGCCTCCGACCTGAAGGGACTGACCACCGTGATCCCGTACGGCAGCGTGCTCCTCTTCCTCGGCCTCGCCGCCCTGGTCGGCATGGTCGCCGCCCTCTGGCCGGCCCGCCGGGCCTCCCGGATGGACATCCTGAGCAGCATCAAGACCGACTGACCCCGGTGCGCGGAGGCCGCCCGTCCCCCTCGTCGGGGGCGGGCGGCCTCCGCGTGCTCCGGAGCGGTGCCGGCCGGCGTCAGCGGGTCTCGACGACGACCTTCTCGATCACCACGTCCTCCAGCGGCCGGTCGTTGCGGCCGGTCTCGACGTTGACGATCGCGTCCACCACGCGCTGGCTGGCCGCGTCGGTGACCTCGCCGAAGATGGTGTGCTTGCCGGTCAGCCAGGTGGTCGGGCCGACCGTGACGAAGAACTGCGAACCGTTGGTGCCCGGGCCCGCGTTGGCCATCGCCAGCAGGTACGGCTTGGTGAAGGCGAGGTCCGGGTGGAACTCGTCGGCGAACTTGTAGCCCGGGCCGCCGGTGCCGTTGCCCAGCGGGTCGCCGCCCTGGATCATGAAGCCCTGGATCACCCGGTGGAAGACCGTGCCGTCGTACAGCGGGGCGTTGCTGGGCTGACCGGTGTTCGGGTCGATCCACTGGCGCTCGCCCGTCGCCAGCTCCACGAAGTTCTTGACCGTCTTGGGGGCGTGGTTCGGCAGCAGCCGGATCTCGATGTCGCCCTTGTTGGTCTTCAGCGTGGCGTAGAGTTCCTCGGCCATCGGGGCCGCCTTTCTGGGTATGCGTCAGGTGCGCCACCCACCCTGCCCGGTCGGGGACCCCCCGCGCAGGCGACACGGGATCATCCTCACGACCGACGCGGAATACTTTGCCAAACCATTACTCTTGTGCTCTGTGTGGGTGGTGCCGTGCCGCCCCGGAGGGAATGTGATGAGAAGCAGGAACCCGGTCTTCTCGCGGGAGGGGTCCTTCACCCGCGACAACCAGTACGCGGGGTTCGGCACGCAGACGGCCGCCCAGCCCGGTCAGGGCGCGTACGGCAACCCGTACGCGGGCAACGACCCGTACGCGGCCCAGCAGCAACCGCCGCTGACCGACGAGCAGTTGGTCACCATGTACAACTCGCCGTCCGCCGGTCCGATCCAGACCGGCCGGATGACCATGGACGACGTGGTCGCCCGGACGGCGATGACGCTGCTGACCCTGGTCGCCTTCGGCGCGGTGGCGTGGTTCACCCTGCCGGTGGACAACTTCGGCCCGGCGATCGGCGCGGCCCTGGTCGCGATGGTCATCGGCCTGGTGGTCAGCTTCAAGCGCAGCGTCAACCCGGGGCTGATCCTGGCCTACGCGGCGCTGGAGGGCTTCTTCCTCGGCGCGATCAGCAAGGCCTTCGAGGCGATCCTGCCGGGCATCGCGATCCAGGCCGTGCTGGGCACCTCCGCGGTGTTCGCGGCGACGCTGATCGCCTACAAGAGCGGCCGGATCCGGGTCACCCCCCGGTACACCCGGATCGGTCTCACGATCGCCATGGGCTTCGTGCTGCTGATGCTGGTCAACCTGGTCGCCTCGCTGTTCGGCGCCGAGTTCGGCCTCCGCTCGGGCCCGCTGGGCATCGTGATCGGCCTGGTCGGCATCGCGCTCGGCGCGTTCTTCCTCACCCTCGACTACGCCGAGATCGAGGAGGGCATCCGCCAGGGCGCCCCCGAGAAGGAGGCCTGGCGGGCCGCCTTCGGCCTCACGCTGTCGCTGGTGTGGATCTACCTGGAGATGCTGCGCCTGATCGCGATCCTGCGCGGCGACGACTGATCCGGCGCGCACGCGCACCCCGCGGCGGGCCCCGGAGGAACGATCCTCCGGGGCCCGCCGCGGCCGTTCCGGGGCCGCCGCGCGGCGCTACGCTCGGGGGCATGTCCGAGCAGACCACCGCCACCCCCGCGCGGCTCACCGAGGCCGTCGACCGGCTCGCCGACCGCTTCCGGGCGATGCCGCAGAGCCGCCTGCTGGCCGCCGTCCCCGGGCACCCGTCCCGGGCCGCCGCCGCGCTCGACCTGGCCCGCCGGCTGGCCGACGCCGGCCGGGCGCTGGAGGGCCTGCCGGCGCTGCCGGTGCCCGACTGCGGGGCGTTCGCGGTCGGCGACCAGATCGCCGTCACCGGACACGACCTGGCGCTCGCCGCGGGCGACGGCCACCCGGCGGAGCTGGCCGCCGCGCTCGCCGAGGTCGCGCGCACCGACGAGCTCACCGCCTGACCCGCGCCGCCGCGCGCCGGGAACGCCGACGGGGCGCCGACCCGCGCGGGCAACCCCTTGCCGTGCGGTCGGCGCCCCGTCGCGGGCGCGGGCGGGCCGGTCAGATCGAGGCGACCACCCGGTCGGCGAGCACGTAGACCGTCTCGTCGTCGGTGGAGAAGGTCAGCGAGTACGAGCCGGAGAACCGGGACCCGCCGAGCAGCCGGACGTCCTCGCCGGCCCGGACGGCGTCGATCAGCCGGTACGCGGCCTCCCGGTCGCCCGGCGCCACGCAGAGCGTGGTGCCGTCGGCGAAGGCGTACACGTCCAGGGTGCCGAGCGGGCCCGGGCGGACGTCGGTCAGCGCGATCCGCTCCTCGGCGAGCGCGGCCAGCCGGTCGTCGGTCCACTCCCGGGACGGGGTCGGGCTGGGCACGAAGTCGGGGTGCGAGGGGTGCCGGCGCGGGTCGGGCGCGGCCGCGGGCTCCGCCTCGGCGTCCAGCAGTCCGGCCTCCAGGCCGGTGGCCAGCAGGTCGGCCTCCCGGCGGGCCTTCACGTCGCCGTTGTCGCCGGGGGCGGGGAAGCCCGGGGCGGGGAGGCCGGCGGCGGGGAGGCCGCCGCCCTGCGCGGGGTGCGCGGCCCGGGAGCCGCCGCCGGCCGGGGACTCGTCGTCCGCCGGGCCCTCCTTGATCAGGTCCTCCAGCGCGTGGCGCAGCGCCTCGCCGAACTCCGGGTCCATCACGCCGTTGTTGTCGGCGGCGTCCTGCGGGCCGGTCGGGCGCGGGAAGAAGATCGGCCAGTCCTCGCCGATGGTGGTGAACGGGGTGTCGAACAGCGGGGAGTCCTCGGCGGCGCGCGCCTCCTGCTCGGCCCAGAACGCCCGGGCCTCGGTGATCTCCCGCTCCCGGTCGGCGGCGAGCGCCTCGGCGACGGCGCGGCGTATCAACGCCTCGTCGAGCTGCGGGGCGGTCCGTCCGGCGTCCAACTTCCTTGCCAGCAGGCGGAGGTGGAGGAGGACGGCGGTGGTCAGGGCGATCAGTACCAGCAGCAGGGAGAGGAAGACGGCGCTCACGGAACGTACTCCCAACGAGGAGCGGAACGGGGTTACGCCTCCACACTGCCGTATCGGCGGCGGTAACTGCAGTGGCTGATGTCGGATTTGTACGTGACTTTCCTACTTGTCCTCAAATTGTTAGGTAATACCTTTCTACGCTGCGGAGTTGATCCAATCCGGTGCGTCGATCATTCGGCCGCGGAGGGACGAAAAACGGGCCGGATCACACGCTCGGTGTGATCCGGCCCTCAATCACGCAGCGTCACTCCGGATGGGTGAGACGCTCGCCACAGTGGCGCGTTCGGGTCAGCTCAGGCGCTCGATCACCATCGCCATGCCCTGCCCGCCGCCCACGCACATGGTCTCCAGGCCGAACTGCTTGTCGTGCCACTGGAGGGAGTTGATCAGCGTGGCGGTGATCCGGGCGCCGGTCATGCCGAACGGGTGGCCGACCGCGATCGCGCCGCCGTTCACGTTCAGCCGGTCCAGGTCGACGCCCAAGTCCCGGTAGGACGGGATGACCTGGGCCGCGAAGGCCTCGTTGATCTCCACCAGGTCGATGTCGCCGATCGACAGGCCGGCCCGCTTCAGCGCCTGCCGGGACGCCTCCACCGGGCCGTAGCCCATGATCTCGGGGGAGAGCGCGGAGACGCCGGTGGAGACCACCCGGGCCAGCGGGGTGATGCCCAGCTCGCGTGCCTTGGTGTCCGACATGACCACCAGCGCGGCCGCGCCGTCGTTCAGCGGGCAGCAGTTACCGGCGGTCACGGTGCCGTCCGGGCGGAACACCGGCTTCAGCCCGGAGACGCCCTCCAGCGTCACGCCCGCGCGCGGGCCGTCGTCCGCGCTCACCACGGTGCCGTCCGGCAGCGTCACCGGGGTGATCTCGCGCTGCCAGAAGCCGGCCCGGATCGCCGCCTCGGCGAGGTTCTGCGAGCGGACGCCGAACTCGTCCTGCTCGGCCCGGCTGACCCCCTTCAGCGCGGCCAGGTTCTCCGCGGTCTGGCCCATCGCGATGTACGCGTCCGGCAGCAGGCCGTCCTCGCGCGGGTCGTGCCACTCCCCGCCACCGGTCTCGGCGCGGTGCTGCGTGCGGGCCCGGGCCCCGTCGAACAGCGGGTTGGTGGTGCCCGGCATGCCGTCCGAGCTGCCGTTGACCGAGCGCGAGACGGTCTCCACGCCGGCCGAGACGAACACGTCGCCCTCGCCGGCCCGGATCGCGTGCAGCGCCATCCGGGTCGTCTGCAGGGACGAGGAGCAGTAGCGGGTGACGGTGGCGCCCGGCAGGTAGTCCATGCCCATCTGCACGGCCACGATCCGGGCCAGGTTGTGGCCCTGCTCGCCGCCCGGCAGGCCGCAGCCCAGCATCAGGTCGTCGATCAGCCGCGGGTCCAGCTCCGGGACCTTCGCCAGCGCGGCGCCGATCACCTGCGCGGTCAGGTCGTCCGGGCGGACGTCCTTGAGCGAGCCCTTGAACGCCCGGCCGATCGGCGAACGGGCGGCGCTGACGATGACGGCTTCGGGCATGGCGGGCTCCTCGCTGGACTGTCTCGGGGCGTGGGGTCGGGTGGACCTCCCCGGGAAAGTTACCGCTTGGTAGCTCCGGCGTCATCCGCCTCCGGATGTGAGTTGGCCGACCCGTCCGCGCCGCTCGCGCCGTCCGCGCCGTCGACCCGGGCCGGCTGGGCGTCCGGGCCGCCGGGCAGGGCCAGCCGGAAGCGCTGCTTGAGCGTCGCCCACCGCCAGGTGCCGTTCTCCGGGCCCGCCGCCGTCACCTCGGTGCCCGACCGCCCGGCCGCCGCCGCGGCCGCCACCGCCACCGGCAGCACCGCCTGCGGCTCCGCCGCGCGGCCCGCCGCCGACTCCTCCGGCCACAGCCCGAGCGCCGCGCACAGCGAGGGCAGCAGCGCCATCGCCGCCGTCGCGTAGCCCTGCGCGGACGGGTGGTAGCGGTCCGAGGCGAACAGCTCCGGACGGGTCGCGAACTCCGGGCCCAGCAGCGAGCCCAACGAGACCGTCCGGCCGCCCGCCTCCACCACCGCGATGGTCTGCGCCGCCGCGAGCTGCCGGCTCAACCGCCGCGCCACCCAGCGCAGCGGCGGCCGGACCGGCTTGATCGTGCCCAGGTCCGGACAGGTGCCCACCACCACGCGGCAGCCCGCCGAGACCAGCCGGCCCACCGCCTCGCCCAGCTCCCGCACGCTCCGGGCCGCCGGGGCGTGCCGGGTCACGTCGTTCGCGCCGATCATCACCACCGCGACGTCCGGCCGCTGCGGCAGCGCCAGCTCCAACTGCCGGGCCAGGTCGGACGACCGCGAACCCGACCGCGCCACGTTCACCAACCGCACCCGGCGCTCCGCGACCGACGCGAGGCCCGACGCGAGCAGCGCGCCCGGCGTCTCCCGCGCCCGCCGCACCCCCAGCCCCGCCGCCGTCGAATCGCCCAGGAACGCCAGCACCAGCGGCGCCCGCCGGTCCGCCGGGTCGGCGAAGCCTTCGCCGTACACCCCGTCCGCGCGCGGCGGGTCCCCGTCCAGCACGCCGATCGCCCGGATCGCCAACCGGCTCTCGGTCAGCAGCACCCCGGCCAGGCCCACCCCCAGCAGCCCCAGCCCACCACCCCCGTACGCCGCCGCGGTGGCGATCCGCCGCGCCACCCGGGCCCTCGACGCCTGCGAGCCGGCCATCGGCAACCCCCTCTCCACTCCGCACACCGGTACTCCACTGGATACCCCCCGCGCACCCCGGCGTACCGGCCCGGCACGGCAGAACCACCCGGCCGCCGGACGGACGGGCCGGCCGCGGCGGGCCGGAGGGGTCCGTCCGCGGTGGGGGCGGGGGCGGGTTCCGGGCGGGGTGTTCGCGGTGGGGGGTGGGGGCGGGGAGTGGGGCCTAGGCTGGGGGTTTCGGCAAATCAGTGATGCCACGGACCGGGAGGACCCCCGTGCGGTACCACAATTCGATCATCGAGCTGGTCGGCGACACCCCGTTGGTGAAGCTCAACAAGGTCGCCGAGGGGATCAGCGCCACCGTGTTGGCGAAGGTCGAGTACTTCAATCCGGGCGGTTCGGTGAAGGACCGGATCGCGATGCGGATGATCGAGGCGGCGGAGGCTTCCGGGGCGCTCAAGCCCGGGGGCACCATCGTCGAGCCCACCAGCGGCAACACCGGGGTGGGGCTGGCGATCGTGGCCCAGCAGAAGGGCTACAAGTGCATCTTCGTCTGCCCGGACAAGGTGTCCACGGACAAGATCAACACGCTCCGGGCGTACGGCGCCGAGGTCGTGGTCTGCCCGACCGCGGTGGCGCCGGAGCACCCGGACTCGTACTACAACGTCTCGGACCGGCTGGTCCGGGAGACCCCGAACGCGTGGAAGCCGGACCAGTACTCCAACCCGGAGAACCCGGCCTCGCACTACCACTCCACCGGCCCGGAGCTGTGGGAGCAGACGGAGGGGCGGATCACCCACTTCGTGGCGGGCGTCGGCACCGGCGGGACGATCTCGGGGACCGGCACCTACCTGAAGGAGGTCTCCGGCGGGAAGGTACAGGTCATCGGCGCGGACCCGGAGGGCTCGGTGTACTCGGGCGGGACCGGGCGGCCGTACCTGGTGGAGGGCGTCGGCGAGGACTTCTGGCCGACCGCGTACGACCGGCAGGTCGCGGACCGGATCGTGGCGGTCTCGGACAAGGACTCGTTCCAGATGACCCGCCGACTGGCCAAGGAGGAGGGGCTGCTGGTCGGCGGCTCCTGCGGGATGGCCGTGGTGGCCGCGCTGGAGGTGGCGCGCGGACTGGGGCCGGACGACGTGGTCGTGGTGCTGCTGCCGGACGGCGGCCGCGGCTACCTGTCGAAGATCTTCAACGACGACTGGATGGCCGACTACGGCTTCCTGCCGACCGCGACCGACGAGGCGCACATCGGCGAGGTGCTGGCCCGCAAGGACGCGCTGGAGCACGAGGGCATCCCGCAGTTCGTGCACATGCACCCGAACGAGACGGTGGCCGAGGCGGTCCGGGTGCTGCGGGACTTCGGCGTCTCGCAGATGCCGGTGGTCTCCCCGGGCGCCGGGCACCCCGACATCATGGCGGGCGAGGTGGTCGGCTCGGTGGTCGAGCGCGAGCTGCTGGAGGGCCTGTTCAGCGGGCGGATCCAGCTCACCGACAGCCTCGACAAGGTGATGTCCAAGCCGCTGCCGGTGGTCGGCTCCGGCGAGTCGGTCACCAACCTGATGGCGGTGCTGGAGAAGGCCGACGCGGTGGTGGTGCTGGTCGAGGGCAAGCCGCAGGGCATCGTGACCCGGCAGGACCTGCTCGCCTTCCTGACCGCCCGGGCCGGCCACTGACCCCGGGCCGGTCGCCGGCCCCGGGGCGGTGGCGGCGTCCGTCCGCCGTTCGGGTGAAGGACGGGGGTCGGGATCGGTTGGTACCCGGACGTCACAACTGCGCATCACCCGGTTAACACGGGCAGGGCATCTTTGAAGCACGGCAGAAGCCGAGAGCGGTGACGGAGGACGACGGGAGCGGCTCCCCGGAGTTCCGAGTCACCCAGGACACGACCGGTCGGCCCTGACCCGGCCCACCGTGTCCAGCACGCGGGAGGCGCCGTCGTCCCGCCCCTGTCACCAGGGTGCGGCGGCTCCCGCGGCAGATGTCGCGCCGTGAGGCGCGGCTCCGCGAAGCTCCCGGGTGGGGGAGTCCGCGCGGAGGAGTGCGGGGCCGGTCCGGTTCGTCCGGGCCGGCCCCGCCTCTCGTCGTCCCGGGCCGGGGCGTCCTCGTTTCCGGAAGGGTGTGCGAGGGCCTAGGCTCGCTGGCATGACCAGCACCGACCTGCCCGAGCAGGACGCCCCGCGCTACGTTCGCCTCACCATCGAGCTGATCGCCGAGATCACCGACGAGGGGGCCCTGAAGGCCGCCGCCCTCTCCCAGGTCTCCGACGACGAGTACCTGGACGACGAGGAGCGGGCCCAGGCCGTCGAGGCGATCGAGGTGGACCCGACGGGTTCGCTCGCCCACTTCGTCGACCCGGTCGCCCTGCTCGGCGACGTCCCCGGCGTGGAGCTCGCCTCCGCGACCTGGGAGTCCGCCAGCACCGACTTCGACCCCGACGACGAGAGCTGGGACGAGTACGAGGTGCAGTGACGCCCGCGCCCCAGCGGTCGAGAGCCCGGTCCGGTAGCCCCGGACCGGGCTTTTGTCCGTTCTGCGCCCCGCTTGGGTACTCTCGTACGATCTGCACATAAATGAGTGATCTTGGGACGAGGAGCGTGGTCGTGACCGCAGCGGAGAAGCAGGACCGGCCGCGCGGCGGCAACTGGAGCCGGCGCGGCGTGCTCTCCGGGCTGCTGGGCGCTCCCGTGCTGCTGGTCGCGGCCTGTTCGGGCGGCGGCGACAAGGGCGGGTCCGGGGCGGCCTCGCAGCCCGCCGCGTCCGGTGCCTCCGGGGCCTCCGGCTCCCCGTCGACCAGCCCGAAGGCCTCGGTCGCGCAGATCACCGTCACGCCCGCCGACGGCACCACCGCGGCGCCGTTCACCGAGCCGGTCACCGTCACCGTGCTGGACGGCACGCTGACCTCGGTGACCGTCACCGACGGCACCGGGAAGGAGATAGCGGGGCAGCTCGCCGCCGACGGCACCAGCTGGACCTCCACCGCGAAGCTCGCCAGCGGCGGCAAGTACACCGTCGCGGCCTCCGCCGTGGACAAGGACAAGCGCCCGGCCGACGCCAACGCCGTCTTCTCCACCGCCTCTCCGGCCAACACCTTCGTCGGCTACTTCACCCCCGAGGACGGCTCCACCGTCGGCGTCGGCATGCCGGTGTCGATCAACTTCAACAAGCCGATCACCGACCGCAGGGCCGTCCAGCAGGCGATCACCGTGGTCGCCGACCCGCCGGTGGAGATCGTCGGCCACTGGTTCGACTCCACCCGGCTCGACTTCCGCCCCGAGGAGTACTGGGCGAAGGGCACCCGGGTCACCCTCAAGCTGCGGCTCAAGGACGTGGCCGGCGCCAAGGGCGTGTACGGGACCCAGTCCAAGGACGTCACCTTCACCGTCGGCCGCAGCCAGGTCTCGGTCGCCGACCTGAGGGCCGACACCCTCACCGTCCGCACCGACGGCCGGGTCACCGCCACCTACCCGGTGATCGGCGGCGCGCCCGAGCACCGCACCTGGGGCGGGAAGCTGGTGATCTCCGAGAAGTACCAGCAGACCCGGATGAACTCCAGCACGGTCGGCCTCGGCAGCGAGTACGACATCCCGGACGTGCCGCACGCGCAGCGGCTGACCACCTCGGGCACCTTCATCCACGGCAACTACTGGTCGCCCGCGGCGCAGTTCGGCAGCGCCAACACCAGCCACGGCTGCATCGCGCTCCAGGACGTCCAGGGCGGGAACGACCCGACCACCAACGCGGCCAAATTCTACGCGAGTTCGATGATCGGCGACGTGGTCGAGGTGATCAACTCCGGTGACCGCACGGTGAACCCCGGCAACGGCCTGAACGGCTGGAACATGTCCTGGGCGGACTGGGTCGCCGGGAGCGCCGTCTGACCCGTCCGCGGCGGGCCGGGTCCGCTCACGAACCGGATCCGGTTCGGACACGGAACGGCCGGGGGGAATGTGAGGGCGTCCTAAACGAATGGTAAAAATATTCGCGTGCGGGGGACGCGTCGTTGTGCTGAGCTTGCCTCCGCGGCAGGGCCGACCGGGCCCGAACCGTCTCCAGTAGCAGGAGCCAAGCCATCAACACCGCCATTCGCCTCCGTTCCGTCCGCGCGGCCATAGCCGTCACCACCGGAGCCGTCCTGGTCGGCGGCGGCGCCGCCGCCTGCGGCACCGTCGAGCAGCTGACCACCGGTCAGAAGGTCCAGAAGGCGTTCGACCGGCTCGGCGACGCCAAGTCCGTCAAGCTCGACCTCTCCCTCGACACCAGCGCCGACCAGCTGGTCGCGTTCGGCGAGGCGGTGGACGACCCGATCGACAAGAAGGTCGCCGAACTCCTCTCCGACCTCTCGCTCTCCCTGACCGTCGGCTTCGACAAGCCGCTCAAGGAGACCTCGCTCTTCAAGAACGGCTGCGACGAGGCCGGCAAGAACAGCGCCGGCACCGAGGGCATGGCCTTCGACTACGCGCTGAACAGCAAGAAGGACGGCAAGGCCTACGCCGACATCCGGGTGGTCGGCGACAAGGCCTACGCCAAGGTCGACTTCCGCGGCATCAGCAAGCTGGCCGGCGAGGACCCGGGCGAGTTCGACGACCTGCCGCCCGAGGCCGCCCCGCTCAAGGACCTGGTCGACGGCAAGTGGGTCTCCATCGACACCACCACGTTCTCCGAACTCAGCCGCCAGCTGCCCGGGTTCGGCGCCATGGGCGGCCTCCCGGCCGGCAAGGGCTCCGGCTCGAAGGCCTCGCCCAGCGTCGACCCGTCGGTGGCCAGGAACGCCTGCGAGTCGATCAAGAAGGCCTTCGGCGACAACGTCAAGCTGGAGGACAAGGGCAAGACCGACGGCGTCGAGCTGATCCGGGTGTCCGCGCCCGCCCGTCCGCTGGTCAAGAGCCTGTACGAGTCCTTCAGCAAGCTCGCCGAGGACACCCCGGGCTACCCGGCGTTCCCCGGCGACAAGGGCTTCGACAGCGTGCCGAACCGCAACTTCCACGCCGACGTGCAGCTCAAGGACGGCAACCTGCAGGCGATCACCTTCGACATCGCCCAGTTCGCCGACAGCACCAGCTGGTCGACGCACCTCCCGCTGCGCTTCGGCGTCTCCACCAGCGGCGGCCAGGTGACCGCCCCGGCCGGCGCCACCCCGCTCGACGCGGACAAGCTCGGCGAGCTGCTCTCCTCGATGTCCGACGAGGACGACTACACCACGGACGCCGCGGACTACGCCCCCGGCACCCCGCTGACCGAATCCCAGCTCGTCGAGCTGGAGAAGCTCGGCATCGACCGGGAGACCGCCAAGGACATGAACCGGAGCGGTCTCGAGTTCGCCGAGATCAAGGAACTGGCCCCCGAACTCACCTGAGCCACCCGGGAGTTCCCGTCGCGGCCCGTCGCAGGAGACCCTGCGGCGGGCCGCCGCGCGTGCGGACGGCCCGCTTCCGGCCCGGCCCGGCCCGGCGGGCAGCGTGACGTCCGGAAGCCGCCGGTCCGGGGCGCCGGCCGGGCGCAGGCTGGGGGCATGGAGACCACGACCACCACCGCCACCGCCGCTGACGCCACCGCCGACACCGACCCCGCCGCCCTCGTCGGGCTGGACGTGCGGGCCGTCCCCGCCGGGGTGCTCGCCGAGCTGCGCCGGGCCGACGACGCCGGGCTGACCAGGGCGGCCGAGACCACCGAGGTCGGCGGCCACCCGCTGCGCTGCTGCCTGACCAGGGCCCGGCCCGGGGACCGGATCGTCCTGCTGTCGTACGCGCCGCTGCTGCGCTGGGCCGCCGAGACCGGCTGCGACCCCGGCCCGTACCTGGAGACCGGCCCGGTGTTCGTGCACGCCGAGCCGTGCGCCGGCCACCCCGGCGGCTGGCCGGCGGACTTCCACGGCGGCGACCGGGTGCTGCGGGCCTACTCGGCGGACGGCCGGATCCTCGGCGGGCGGGTCGGCGGGCCCGGGGAACTCCCGCGGATCGCCGCCGAACTGCTGGCCGACCCGGCGAACGCGGTGCTGCACGTGCGGGCCGTCGAGTACGGCTGCTTCATGCACGAGGTCCGGCGGGCCTGAGCAGTCCCGGCCGGCGGTCCGGTCGCTCAGCCGCTCAGCCGCTCGGCCGTTCGACCGCTCAGCCGCTCGGCTTCGCGTAGTCGGCGTAGCCCTGCCAGTCGAGCACCACGCAGGGCGCGTCGCCGATCACCCAGGCGTCGTGCCCGGGCGGGCAGACCATGAAGTCGCCCGCGCCGAACTCCTCGGCCTCGCCGTCGTCCATCTCCACCCGCAGCCGGCCGGAGATCACGTACCCGGCGTGCGAGGCCCGGCAGCTGTCCGTGCCGGCGATCGGCTTCACGTGCTCCGACCAGCGCCAGCCCGGCTCGAAGACCGCCCGGCCGACGGCGCCGGCCGCCAGGTTCACCAGCGCCAGCCGTCCCTTGCCGCCCTCGAACGGGCGGACCTCCTCCGGTTCGTCCAGACTCATCCGCACCAACCCGGCCATCACCGTTCACCTCCGGCCGAGAACGACCCGCGCCCACCGCCGGGCGCGGCTGTCGTCTCCATCCTCCGCACCCGGCGGGCCGGGCGCGACGCGGGACGGTCGGTCGGCGCCGGCGCCCGGGCGTCCCGTCGCGGCGGACCCGATCGGAGCAGCCCTCGCACTAGGCTCAGCCGTATGACCGAGCACCAGCTTTCCCACGGCTTCGAGACCCTCGCCATCCACGCGGGCCAGGAAGCGGACCCCCGGACCGGGGCAGTCGTGACGCCGATCTACCAGGTGTCCACCTACAAGCAGGACGGCGTCGGCGGACTGCGCGAGGGCTACGAGTACAGCCGCTCCGCCAACCCGACCCGCACCGCGCTGGAGGAGTGCCTGGCCGCGATCGAGGGCGGCGCGCGCGGCCTCGCCTTCGCCTCCGGGCTGGCCGCCGAGGACACCCTGCTGCGCACCCTGCTCAAGCCCGGCGACCACATCGTCATCCCGAACGACGCCTACGGCGGCACCTTCCGGCTGTTCGCCAAGGTGCTGACCCGCTGGGGCGTCGAGTTCTCCGTCGCCGACACGCACCACCCGGAGAAGGTCCGCGAGGCGATCCGGCCGACCACCCGCGCGGTGTGGGTGGAGACCCCGTCCAACCCGCTGCTGGGCATCACCGACCTGGCCGCCGTCGCCGAGATCGCGCACGCCGCCGGCGCCCGGCTGGTGGTCGACAACACCTTCGCCAGCCCCTACCTGCAGCAGCCCATCGCGTTCGGCGCGGACGTCGTGGTGCACTCCACCACCAAGTACATGGGCGGGCACTCCGACGTGGTCGGCGGCGCCCTGGTGGTGGCAGACCCGGGCCTGGCCGAGGAGGTCGCCTACCACCAGAACGCGATGGGCGCGGTCGCCGGGCCGTTCGACGCCTGGCTGGTGCTGCGCGGCATCAAGACGCTCGGCGTCCGGATGGACCGGCACTCGGAGAACGCCGAGAAGGTCGCCGAACTGCTGGCCGGCCACCCGAAGGTGACCCGGGTGCTCTACCCCGGCCTGCCCGACCACCCCGGGCACGACGTCGCCGCCAAGCAGATGAAGGCGTTCGGCGGCATGGTGTCGTTCCGCGTCGCGGGTGGCGAGCAGGCCGCCGTCGAGGTCTGCAACCGGGCCCGACTGTTCACCCTGGGCGAGTCGTTGGGCGGCGTCGAGTCGCTGATCGAGCACCCCGGACGGATGACCCACGCCTCCGCGGCCGGCTCCCCGCTGGAGGTGCCCGCCGACCTGGTGCGGATCTCGGTCGGCATCGAGGCCGCCGCCGACCTGCTCGCCGACCTGGAGCAGGCGCTCGGCTGACGCCCCGGCCCGACGGGTGGTTCAACGGCGGTCGAGCAGGCCGTCGTTGAACCGGGCCAGCAGCGCGCAGAACACCGCCCGCTCCCGGGCCGTCCAGCCCGCGGTCAGCTCGCCGATCAACTCCCGCCGCCGGCGGCGTACCTGGGCCAGCCGCCCGGCCCCCAGCGGGGTCAGCGCGAGCCGCACCGCCCGCCGGTCCGCCGGGTAGGGCAGCCGCGCCACCAGCCGCTCCCGCAGCAGCGGCGCGGCCTGCCGGGTCACCGTCGAGGAGTCCACCCCGAGCGCCGCCGCCAGCGTCTTCACGTTCGCCGGGCCGTCGGCGGCGAGCTGCTCCAGCAGCAGGAACGCGGCCCGGTCGAGCTCCCCGGCGGCACAGATCCGCCGCGCGAACACCGCGACCTGGTAGGGGAGTTGGTTCTCGGGGCCGGAATCGTCGGGGGCGGCGGGCTGGTCGGGCGGAGGCTGGCTCATCGCGGCTCACGTGGGGTGCGGGCGACTCGTGTCCAGCAGCGTACGCGCGCCGGGCGAACACCGGAACCACGCCGCCCTAGGCTTGCCCCCATGCACAGTTGGCCGATCACGCTGGACGACGTCCGGGGCGCGCAGAAGATGCTGGCCGGGGTGGCCCGGGTCACCCCCATGCAGACCAGCCGGCACCTCTCCGGAGTGGCCGGCACGCCGGTCCACCTCAAGTGCGAGAATCTGCAGCGCACCGGCTCGTTCAAGCTGCGCGGCGCGTACGTGCGGATCGCCGGCCTCTCGCCGGTCGAGCGGGCCGCCGGGGTGGTCGCCGCCAGCGCGGGCAACCACGCGCAGGGCGTGGCGCTGGCCGCCGCGCTGCTGGGCGTGCGCTCCACCGTCTTCATGCCGGTCGCCGCGCCGCTGCCCAAGGTCGCCGCCACCCGCGAGTACGGCGCCGAGGTCAAGCTGCACGGCGCCAACGTCGACCAGGCGCTGCGGGCCGCCCACGAGTACGCGGAGCTGACCGGGGCGGCCTTCATCCACCCCTTCGACCACCACGACGTGATCACCGGTCAGGCGACGCTCGGCCTGGAGATCCTGGAGCAGTGCCCCGAGGTGCGCACCGTGCTGGTCGGCACCGGTGGCGGCGGGCTGCTGGCGGGCGTGGCGATCGCGGTCAAGGCACTGCGCCCGGACGTCCGGGTGATCGGCGTGCAGGCCGCCGGGGCGGCCGCGTACCCGCTGTCGCTGGCGGCGGGGCGCCCGGTCTCGCTGGAACGGTTCGCCACGATGGCGGACGGCATCATGGTCGGCCGCCCCGGGGACCTCCCGTTCGAGCTGGTCAACTCGCTGGCGGACGGCGTGCTGACGGTCTCCGAGGACGCGCTCTCCCGGGCCCTGCTGGTCGGCCTGGAGCGGCTCAAGCTGGTGGTGGAGCCCGCCGGGGCGGCGCCGATCGCCGCGCTGATGGCGGAGCCCGGCCGGTTCGAGGGCCCGGTGGTGGCGGTGCTCTCCGGCGGCAACATCGACCCGCAGCTGATGCAGCGGGTGCTGCGGCACGGCCTGGCGGCGGCGGGCCGCTACCTGTCGCTGCGGGTGCGGCTGTCCGACCGGCCGGGCGCGCTGGCCGACCTGCTGGGCGTGCTGGGCCGGGTGGACGCCAACGTGCTGGACGTCGCGCACGTCCGGATCGACCCGCAACTGGGCCTGACCGAGGTCGAGGTGGACCTGCACCTGGAGACCAAGGGCCCCGAGCACTGCGCGCTGGTGATCGGCGACCTGCGCGAGGCCGGGTACGTGGTCAGCCGCTGAGGGCCCCGCTCCCGGCGGGGTTGTCGGTGCCGGATGTCAGGCTGTGACCCGGCTCACCTGCGAGCTTGACGCGATATATCGCGAGTGGAAGCATCTTGCGATGTATCGCGAGCTTCGCCGCCGGTGGGCTCGGGTAACGAATCCGATGATTCCTCCGCAAAACCGACTCGCATCAGGAGATGAGGCAGCCCCATGGCGGCAGCCATCGAAGCCGAGAACCTGGTCAAGACGTTCGGCGACGTCCGCGCGCTGGACGGCGTGAGCCTCGACGTCCCCGAGGGCACCGTGCTCGGACTGCTCGGCCCCAACGGCGCGGGCAAGACCACCACGGTCCGCGTCCTGACCACCCTGCTCCAACCCGACTCCGGCCGGGCCACCGTGGCCGGCGTCGACGTCCTCAGGCACCCCAACAAGGTGCGCAGCCTGATCGGCCTGTCCGGCCAGTACGCCGCCGTCGACGAGTACCTCACCGGCCGCGAGAACCTGCAGATGGTCGGCGAGCTCTACCAGATGAGCGCCCGCGACGCGAAGAGGCGGGCGCTGGAGCTGCTGGAGTGGTTCAACCTCTCCGAGGCCATGGACCGCACCGCCAAGACCTACTCCGGCGGCATGCGCCGCCGCCTCGACCTGGCCGCCGCGCTGGTCGTCCGGCCCCCGGTGATGTTCCTCGACGAACCCACCACCGGCCTCGACCCGCGCAACCGGCTCGCCCTCTGGGAGGTCATCGAGACCCTGGTCGAGCAGGGCACCACCCTGCTGCTCACCACCCAGTACCTGGAGGAGGCCGACCGCCTCGCCCACGACATCGCGGTGGTCGACCACGGCAGGGTGATCGCCCGCGGCACCGCCGACGAGCTGAAGAGCCAGATCGGCGGCGAGCGGATCGAGGTGGTCGTCCGGGTCGCCGACCTCGTCCCCGAGGCGCTCGCCGCGCTCACCCCGTACGCGAAGGGCGAACCGGCGGTCGAGAAGAACACCCGCCGGATCACCGTCCCGATCAGCGGCGGCGCCCGCGTCCTCGCCGACGTCATCCGCGAACTGGACGCCCGCTCCATCGAGATCGACGACATCGGCCTGCGCCGCCCCACCCTCGACGACGTCTTCCTCTCGCTCACCGGCCACGTCACCGAGGACGGCGCGGACCAGGACGAGGACGAGGGGGCCGGCGCGCCGGCGAAGGCCGGGAAGGGCCGCCGCGGCCAGGGGAAGGACGCCTGAGATGACACTCGCCGACACCCGGGGCGCCATCGGCGGCGCCCCCGTCACCCCGCGGCGCGGAGTCGCCGCCACCGCCCACGACTCCTGGGTGGTCGCCAAGCGCAACCTGCGCCGGATGACCCGGATCCCCGAGATCGTGGTCTTCGGGCTCATGCAGCCGGTCATGTTCGTGCTGCTGTTCTCGTACGTCATGGGCGGCGCGATCGCGATCCCCGGCGCCCAGCCCAGCCACCAGACGTACATCGAGTACCTGATGGCCGGCATCTTCGCCCAGACCGTCACCTTCGCGGTGGCCGGCGCCTCGGCCGGCATCGCGGAGGACATGACCAAGGGCCTGGTCGACCGGTTCCGCTCGCTGCCGATGGCCCGGTCCGCGGTGCTCACCGGGCGCACCCTGGCCGACCTGGTGCAGACCGCGTTCACCGTGGTCGTGCTGGCCCTGGTCGCGCTGCTGGTCGGCTGGCGGATCCACAACGGCGTGCTGGACGCGCTCGCCGCGTTCGGCCTGCTGCTGCTGCTCGGCTACGCCTTCTCCTGGATCGGCGCGCTGATCGGCCTGTCGGTGCGCAGCCCCGAGGCGGCCACCTCGGCCGGCCTGATCTGGCTGTTCCCGCTGACCTTCGTCTCCAACGCGTTCGTGCCGGTCGACTCGATGCCGAGCTGGCTCCAGCCGGTCGCCTACTGGAACCCGTTCTCCGCCACCGTGCAGGCCTGCCGCAGCCTCTTCGGCAACCAGCTCGGCCCGGTGCCGGACTCCTGGCCGATGCAGCACGCCGTGTTCGTGTCGGTGGCCTGGTCGCTGGTCATCCTGGCGGTGTTCTCCTGGCTGTCGGTGCGCAAGTACCGCCGCGCGGCCGGCTGAGCCCGCCGCCCGTCCCGCCGCCGTACGCACGACGGCCGCTCCCCCCACCCGGGGGAGCGGCCGTCGTCGTGGGACCGGATCAGCCGGAGAACGGCTTGGCGTCGGTGATCTTCACGCGCGCCTTCTTGCCGTTCGGCAGCTCGTACTGGGCGTCCTCGCCGACCGACTTGCCGATGATGGCGCGGCCCAGCGGCGACTGCGGGGAGTAGACGTCGATGTCGCCGTCGGTGACCTCGCGGGAGGCCAGCAGGAACTCCATGGTGTCGTCCTCGTCGCCGTCGAAGGCGACCTTCACCAGCATGCCGGGAGCCACCACGCCGGAGTCGGCCGGAGCCTCGCCGACCTTCGCCCGCTCCAGCAGCTGGGCCAGCTGGCGGATCCGCGCCTCGGTCTTGCCCTGCTCGTCCTTGGCCGCGTGGTAGCCCGCGTTCTCCTTGAGGTCGCCCTCCTCGCGCGCGGCCTCGATCTTCTTCGCGATCTCGATGCGCCAGGGTCCGGTGAGGTGGTCGTACTCGGCCTTCAGCCTGTTGTAGTGGTCCTGAGTGAGCCAGGTCACGTCATCGTTGGTCTGGGTCACAGGGTGCTCCTCGTCGGTGCTGGCTCCGCCCCCGGGGGTGGAACGGCGGCGGTGGGTCGATTTCCTGGGCAGATGCAAATCAACGCCCGCTCCCGAGCCGGTCGGCGCGGAAGGGGCGAAACCACGAGCCTAACAAGTTCCGGGCGCGGACGGGAGGTCTGCGGGCGGCCCGGGGCGCTCCCCGGGCCGGGGTGCCTCCGAAAGGGTGAGCGAGGCGGCGCGGACGGCGGTGCGGACGGGGGCCGGACGGGGCCCGCCGGTCACCTTCCGCCGGTCACCTTCCGCCGGTCACTTCTCGTCGGGGGTGCAGCCGAGCAGTTCCGCGGTGGTGCCGCGGGCCGTGGTCCGCAGCGTGACCACCTCGTCGTAGCTGCCGCCCGCGGCCGGCACCGGGAAGTCCGACTGGCCGACCACCGAGCCGTCCGCGCCCTGCGAGCGCACCGTGCACACCCCCGAGACGCCGTCGCCCTTGCGCACCGAGAGCTGCAGCTGCAGCTCGGTGTCGGAGACCGCCTGGAAGGTCGGCACCGTACCGTTCAGTCTGGTCTCCCGCACCAGGTACGAGCCGCCCAGCCAGGCCACCAGCCCCAGGAACAGCACCCCGCAGACCACGGCGGCCACCCGCAGCTTGCGGTCGGCGGCCCGGTCGTCGTCCCGGCTGTAGCGGCCGGCCGGCGGGGCGGCGGGCGGCGCGGTGCGGGTCTCGGGCGTAGGGCTGTGGTCCATGGCGGGGCTCGGTCCTTTCGCGGAGGGGCGTTCGTCCTTCGGTGGGAATGGACGGGCCCTCCAGTCCGTCACTATAGGAGGGGCACGTCCGCGCCGGAGGCGGCGGGGGAGCCGGCCAGACGAACCGGACATACCTGTACCTGAAGGGGATCAGGCGTTGAGCGAGCAGTTGCGTTTGATGGCGGTGCACGCGCACCCGGACGACGAGTCCAGCAAGGGCGCCGCCACCATGGCGATGTACGTGGCACAGGGCATCGAGGTCCTGGTCGCGACCTGTACGGGGGGTGAGCGCGGTTCGATCCTCAACCCCAAGCTCCAGGGCGACCCCTGGGTCGAGGAGAACATCCACGAGGTCCGCCGCAAGGAGATGGACGCCGCCCGGGAGATCCTCGGCGTCCAGCAGGCCTGGCTCGGCTACGTCGACTCCGGCCTGCCCGAGGGCGACCCGCTGCCGCCGCTGCCCGAGGGCTGCTTCGCCCTGGAGGAGGTCGAGGTCGCGGCCGGCACCCTGGTCAAGCTGATCCGCGAGTTCCGTCCGCACGTGATCACCACGTACGACGAGAACGGGGGCTACCCGCACCCCGACCACATCATGACCCACAAGATCACCATGGCCGCGTTCGAGGCGGCCGGCGACCCCGCGGCCTACCCCGAGGCGGGCGAGCCCTGGCAGCCGTCCAAGCTGTACTACAACCACGGCTTCCCGATGGGCCGGATCCGCGCCCTGCACGCCTACCTCAGCGAGAACGGGCACGACTCCCCGTACGGCGAGTGGATCGAGGGCTGGGAGAAGTCGGGCCGCGCCGAGCGGGAGATCACCACCCGGGTCGAGTGCGCCGACTACTTCGAGGTCCGCGACAAGGCGCTGATCGCCCACGCCACCCAGATCGACCCCGACGGTCCCTGGTTCCGCGTCCCGATCGACGTCCAGCGCGAGGTCTGGCCCACCGAGGACTACGAACTCGCCAAGTCCCTGGTCGACACCGACCTCCCCGAGACCGACCTCTTCGCCGGCCTCCGCAAGTAACCCCGCCGCGCCCGCGCGGCACCCCCCGGTGACCCGGCCGCCCTAAGGCCGGGTCACCATGGATGAATGAGCACCCCCGTGAACCCCGTCCAGCTCGCCAACGCCCTGGCCCTCGACGAGGCCAAGGTCACCCCCGGCCTCCTCGGCTTCGTGGTCTTCGCCGCCCTCGGCGTCGCCACCTGGTTCCTGCTGAAGTCGATGAACGCCCGCTTCAAGAAGATCGACTTCACCGAGCAGCCGGACCCCAAGGACGACTGACCCCCCGGGCCCCGGGGGGGCGTCCCACTCCGTGCGGAGCTCCGCCGGACGGGACGACGGCGGGCCGCCGCCACCGCCGTTGCTCCGGCGACCGGGTCGGGTCCGCGAAGGGCGCCGGCGCCCGCCGGTGTTCGGGCGGGGCGCGTGCGCGCGGTCGCGCGGGTTCGGAGGGGGTTCCGGCGCCCGGTGCGCGAGGATGGGGGGCATGCCGAATCGCCTCGCGAACGCGACGTCCCCGTACCTGCTGCAGCACGCCGAGAATCCCGTCGACTGGTGGCCGTGGGGCCCCGAGGCGTTCGCGGAGGCGGAGCGGCGGGGGGTGCCGGTGCTGCTGAGCGTGGGGTACGCGGCGTGCCACTGGTGTCACGTGATGGCGCACGAGTCGTTCGAGGACGAGGGGACCGCGGGGTTCCTGAACGAGCGGTTCGTGGCGGTGAAGGTCGACCGGGAGGAGCGGCCGGACGTCGACGCGGTGTACATGGAGGCGGTGCAGGCGGCCACGGGGCAGGGCGGGTGGCCGATGACGGTGTTCCTGACGCCGGAGAAGGAGCCGTTCTACTTCGGGACGTACTTCCCGCCGGAGCCCCGGCACGGTATGCCCTCGTTCCGGCAGGTGCTGGAGGGGGTGGACAAGGCGTGGACGGGGCGGCGGGCCGAGGTCGGGGAGGTGGCGGGCCGGATCAGCCGGGACCTGGCGGAGCGGGCTTCGGTGTACGCGGTGGGGAGCGGCGTCGCCGGGGTGCCCGGCGCGGGTGAACTGGACGCCGCGGTGGCGGAGTTGGCGCGGTCGTACGACGAGCGGCGGGGCGGTTTCGGCGGGGCGCCGAAGTTCCCGCCGTCGATGGTGCTGGAGTTCCTGCTGCGCCACCACGCGCGGACCGGGTCCGCGGCGGCGCTGCGGATGGCCGGGCGCACCTGCGAGGCGATGGCGCGCGGCGGGATGTACGACCAGCTCGGCGGCGGCTTCGCCCGGTACGCGGTGGACGCGACCTGGACGGTGCCGCACTTCGAGAAGATGCTGTACGACAACGCGCTGCTGCTGCGGGTCTACCTGCACCTGTGGCGGGCCACCGGGGAGGAGCGGGCGCGCCGGGTCGCGCTGGAGACCGCCGGGTTCCTGCTGCGCGAACTGCGCACCCCTGAGGGCGGGTTCGCCTCCGCGCTGGACGCCGACTCGCTGGACGGGGCGAGCGGGCGGACCGCCGAGGGCGCGTACTACGCGTGGACGCCGGAGCAGTTGGAGCAGGTGCTGGGCGCGGCGGACGCCGCCCACGCGGCCGAGCTGTTCGGCGTCACCGCCACCGGGACGTTCGAGCACGGCAGCTCGGTGCTGCAGCTGCTCGACGACCCGGCGGACCGGGACCGGTACGAGGCGATCCGGGCGAAGCTGTTCGAGGCCCGCTCGCACCGCCCCGCCCCCGCCCGGGACGACAAGGTGGTGGCGGCCTGGAACGGCCTGGCGATCGCCGCGCTCGCCGAGGCCGGCGCGCTGCTGGAGCGCCCCGACCTGGTCGAGGCCGCCGAGCGGGCCGCCGACCTGCTGATCGCCGTCCACTTCACGCCGGACGGGCGGCTGCTGCGCACCTCGCGGGACGGCCGGGCGGGCGCCAACGCGGGCGTGCTGGAGGACTACGCGGACACCGCCGAGGGCTTCCTCGCGCTGTACGCCGTTACCGGCGAGAGCTCCTGGCTGCAGCTGGCCGGCGAACTGCTCGACCTGGTGCTGCGGCACTTCACCGACGAGGCGTCCGGCGCGCTGTACGACACCGCGGACGACGCCGAGCAGCTGATCCGCCGCCCGCAGGACCCCACCGACAACGCCACCCCGTCCGGCTGGACCGCCGCCGCCGGCGCCCTGCTCACGTACGCCGCGTACACCGGCTCGGCCCGCCACCGCACCGCCGCCGAACGGGCGCTCGGCATCGTCTCGACCCTCGGCACCCGCGCGCCCCGGTTCACCGGCTGGGGCCTGGCCGTCGCCGAGGCGCTGCTCGACGGCCCCCGCGAGGTCGCCGTCGTCGGCGCCCCCGACGACCCCGCCCGCGCCGCGCTGCACCTGACCGCGCTGCGCGCCACCGCGCCCGGCGCGGCGGTCGCCGTCGGCGAGGTCGGCGACACCGAGGTGCCGCTGCTCGCCGACCGCCCGCTGCTGGACGGCCGGGCCGCCGCGTACGTCTGCCGGCACTTCGCCTGCGAGCGCCCGACGGCGGACGCCGCCGAGCTGGCCGAGCGGCTGCGCGGCGGGAAGGAAGCGGTGGCGGAGGGATAACCGCTGGTGGCGGGCGGTGCTGGTGGGGGACGATAGGGCATGGTTTGGACCCTCACCACCTCGCTGGACGAATTCCGCACCGCCGCAGGGGAGTTCCTCGCGTCCGACCCCGCCGCGAACACCGTGCTGCTCACCATCGTCGACCGCGTCGAACGGGACGGCCCGCACGTCTACGGCGGCACCCCGCCGCGCTACGGCTGGTGGCGCGAGCCGGACGGCACCGTCACCGGCGCCACCCTGCGCACCCCGCCGTACGGGCAGCGCCTCGGGCGGATGACCGTCGAGGCCGCCGAGGAGCTGGCCCGGCTGCTCGCCACCGACGCCGCCGGGCCCGGGCCGCTCGGCGACGTCGGCGGCGGGCGGGAGGTCGCGCTCGCCTTCGCGGCGGCCTGGGAGCGGCACACCGGACGCGGCTGGGCCGTCGAGTCGGACGAACGGCTGTACCGGCTCGGTGAGTTGACGCCCCCGCCCGCGCCGCCCGCCGGGCGCGGCAGGCTCGCCGGGGTGGCGGACCGGGAGCTGCTCGGGCGCTGGCTCGCCGAGTTCTGCGTCGAGGCCGGAGTGCGGGGCCCCGAGGACCCGCTGCTGGAAGCCGACCGGCTGATCGCCGCGGGCACCCTGCTGCTGTGGGAGGACGCGGACGGCCGGGTCGTCTCGATGGCCGGCGCGAGCCCGGCCGTCGCCGGGATGTCCCGGATCGGCCCGGTCTACACGCCGACCGAGCTGCGCGGCCACGGCTACGCGAGCGCGCTGACGGCGGCGGCCTCCGCCCACGCGCGGGCCGGCGGCGCGGCGGAGGTGCTGCTCTACACCGACCTGGCCAACCCCACCAGCAACGCGATCTACCAGCGGCTCGGGTACGTCCCGGTGGGGGACTCGGCGCAGGTGGCCTTCCGGTAGGGGCGGCCGGTGCGGGAGCCCCGAGGGCCCCCGGTGGTGGGTCCCGCCGCGCACGGCGGGGCCCGGCCGCCGGGGGCCCTCTCAGGTCCGGCGGTAGCCCGGGTGGATGCCCGGCGTGAGGCCCTGCTGGGCGGCGATCCGGGTGAGCAGGGCGGTGAGCCGGGCGTGCTCCTCCGGGGTGAGGGAGCTGGTGAGCTCCTGCTCGTGGCCGAGGGCGGCCTCGCGGAGGCGGCCGAGCAGGGTCAGGCCCCGGTCGGTGAGGTGCAGGGCGTAGAGGCGGCGGTCCTCGGTGTTGCGGCGGCGTTCGATCAGGCCGCGCTGCTCCAGGCCGTCGGCGAAGGGGACGAAGCGGCTGGGGGGCATGCCCAGCGCGTCGGCGAGTTCGCGCTGGCTGCGGCCGGGGGTCTGGACGAGCAGGCGGAGCAGGCCGGCCTGGGCGGGGGTGAGGTCGAGTTCGGCGATCCGCTGGGCGAAGCGTTCGGCGGCGTGGGCGCCGAGCTGGGCGAGGAGGAAGGCCGCGCCGCCGCCGGGGCGGCCGGGGGTGTCGGGATGGCCGGGGGTGTCGTCGCCCTGCCGGGGCTGCTCGCGATCCGTACTCATGGGGACATCGTAACCGTTTGACAATCGTTCCACCGTGTAATCATTATCGTGAGTACATCGATCTCGGCAGGACAGGACCCACGGAGGAACCATGAGTGCCACCACGCCGCCCCGGGCCGCCGCGCCCGGCACCCGGCGCCCGCAGAGCGGGCCGCCGCTGCTCGCGCCCGCGATCGCCACCGCCGCACTGACGGTCGCGTACACGGTGGTCAACCGGGCCACGCCGCGCCCGGACGCCACCGGCGCCGAGGTGGTGCGGTACGCGCAGGAGCACGGGGGCGCCGCCCGGCTGGGCGGTCTGCTGCTACTGGCCGCGGCGGTGCCGCTGGCGCTGTGCGCGGCGGTGCTCTACCGGCGGCTGCGGGCGCTCGGGATCACCGCGCCGGGCTCGGCGATCACGCTGGTGGGCGGGGTGCTGGCGGCGGTCGCGCTGGTGCTGTCCGCGGCCGGTGCGTGGGCGGGCGGACGGCTGCCGGCGGACGCGCCGCCCGCGCTGGGCCGGGCGCTGGCGGACGTGTCCTTCCTGGCCGGCGGTCCCGCGTTCGCGGCCGGGTTCGGACTGCTGGCCGCCGGGGTCTCGGTGTCCGCGCTGCTGACCGGCCAGCTGCCGCGGGCGGTGACCTGGTCCGGCCTGGTGGTGGCCGCCGCCGGGATGCTCTCGCTGCTCGCCCTGGTGGCGGACGGCTTCATGTACCTGCTGCCGGTGGTCCGGTTCGGCGGGCTGGTGTGGCTGCTGTTCGCCGCCGCGCTGCTGCCGCTCACCCGCCGGCACTCCCACCGCGGTGACACCCGCGACTGACAAGCGCGACTGACACCCGCGACTGACACCCGCAACTGACAGCTGCAACCGACAGCTGCAACCGACAACCGTACTGACAACCAGGGGAGTTGATCGTCATGACCGGAACCTACCCGGAGCTGGCCGGCCGCACGGCCGTGATCACCGGCGGCTCGCGCGGGATCGGCGCGCGCACCGCCGGGGCGTTCGCCGCGCAGGGCGCGCGGGTGTGCGTGGTCGGGCGGGACGAGGCGGCGCTGGCCGGCGTGGTCGCGGAGATCACCGCCGCGGGCGGCACCGCGATGGCCGCCCCGGCCGACGTGACCGACGCCGCCGCGCTGGACGGGGTGCGCGCGGCCGTCGCCGAGCGGTTCGGGCCGGTGGACGTGCTGGCCGCGTTCGCCGGCGGCCAGGGCTTCCCGGTGCCGAGCGCCGAACTCACCGAGCAGCGCTGGCGCGAGGTGCTGGAGTCCGACCTGACCTCGGTGTTCCTCACCGTCCGGGCCTTCCTGCCCGGCATGCTGGAGCGCGGCGCGGGCAGCGTCCTGACCATGTCCTCGGCGGCCGGCCGGCAGCCCAGCGGCGCCAACCTGGCGTACGGGGTGGCCAACGCGGGCGTGGTGATGCTGACCAGGCAGCTGGCCACCGAGCTCGGACCGCACGGCATCCGGGTCAACTGCCTGGCCCCGTCCGCGATCCTGACCGAACGGGTGGAGGCCCGGATGCCCGCCGAGGTGCGGGCCGGGGTCGCCGCGACCCACCCGCTGGGGCGGCTCGGCACCCCGCAGGACGTGGCGGACGCCGCGCTGTTCCTGGCCTCCGACGGCGCGGGCTGGCTGACCGGCCTGACCCTCGACGTCGCGGGCGGCCGGATCACCAACTAGCCCCAGGAAGACCGGGGTTCACTCCCAGTCCCAGCGCAGGCCGAGCAGGCAGGGCGGCAGGTCGGCGGCCACCAGGTGCGCGCAGTGGTGCCCGTCCAGGGTCAACTCCTCGGTCTCCAGCGGGGACTGGCCCGGGGTGCGCCGGGTGAAGCGGTCGCAGCGGACGGGCAGCGCCGACCGGTCGAAAGTCACCTGCAGGACGTACTGCCCGGCGCCCGCGTTGAAACCCCGGACGTACTCGTGGCTGGGCCCGGTGGAGGGCGCCTCGTCGAAGCCGTAGCCGAGCAGGTGGGTGTCGCCGGTGCGCAGCCGGCGGTCCAGCAGGAGCTCGGCGACCAGCAGGTTCGCGGCCGGGTCGCGGCGGATCCGGCCCGGCCGGCAGTTCTCCTCGGCCCGGACCCGGACCCGCTCGATGTCGCAGCCCGGATCGCCCTGGTAGATGGCCAGGTAGCGGTCGATGCCGTCGCGGTGCGCGCGCAGCACGTGCTGGGAGTCGCGGCGCAGCAGCCGCCGGTCCGCGCCGACCCGGATCCGCTCGATGTGGGTGATGGTGTGCAGGCCGGTGTCGGGCGGCCCGGACAGCACCGCGAGCAGCCCGTCGACCGCCTCGGCCGGGCTGATCAGGTCCCGGTACGGGCGCACCGCCGGGCCGGCCGGGACGGGCTCGGGGGCGCTGCGGCGCGGGCCGAGCAGCCGGGTCAGCGAGTGCTCGGGCAGCTCCAGCACCTCCTCCAGCACCGCGACGGCGCGCAGCGACTCGGCCCGCTCCGGCCGCCGCAACCCCTGCTGCCAGTAGCTCAGGCTGGTCACCCCGACCCGGACGCCGCGCTGCGCCAGCCGTTCGCGCAGCCGGTGCAGGGCCAGGCCGCGGGCCGCGATCGCGGCCCGCAGGGCGAGGTGGAACGGCCCGGTGCGCAGGGCGAGGGCCAGCTCGGACGGTGCGGACGGCTGCTGCAACGGCCACCTCCTCGATCGACCGTGGATTGACCGTGAATATTCACACCTCCGGGCCGCCCTGTCATCGGCCCGGACGATATCCGCGCTGCCCACGGCCGCCGCGTTCACACCCGGGCCGAACCCGTTCACACCCCGACTCCCCTGCCGGGGAGGGCCGTTGACCAGCGCACCGGCCCGGCCGGATGCTCGTCCAGCGCCGTCCGGACGCCGCCCCCCACATCCACTCCTCGCCCCTGCCAGGAGGACCACCCCCATGCCACACCTCCCGATCCGGCTCCGCCGGACGGTCGCCGCACTCGCCCTGGGCGTCCTCGCCCCGGCGCTGAGCGTGGCCGCCACCACCCCCGCCCAGGCGGCCCCCACCGCCGCCGTCCCCGGAGCGGCCGCCCCCGCCGCGGCGCAGGCGCCCACGCTGGCCGGCACCGCACGGACCCTGAACATCACCATGCAGGCCCAGCAGCAGAGCAACTGGTGCTGGGCGGCGGGCGGCAACACCATCGCCGCCTACTACGGCTACACCTACAGCCAGAACCAGTTCTGCAACCTCGCGTTCGGCCGCTCGGTCAACTCCACCTGCCCCAACAGCCAGGCCAGCCTCGCCGAGGTGCAGAACGCGCTGTACCGGATCGGCATCAGCACCGGCTCGTACGTCAACGGCTACCTGCGCTACTCCACCGTGCAGACCGAGATCGACGCCGGCCGGCCGGTCGAGACCCGGATCCAGTGGAGCTCCGGCGGCGGCCACATGAACGTCCTGTACGGCTACGACGTCAGTAGCAACTGGCTGTACTGGGGCGACCCCTGGCCGTCCAACTACCGCTACAACTGGGGCGACTACACCTACTACGTGAGCAACGGGTCGTTCTCCTGGACCCACTCCCTGTACCGGATCGGCGCGTGAGGAGCCCCACCATGAGCAGCCACCGCGTCCGCGCCACCCGCACCGCGACCGCCCTCGCCGCCGTCGCGCTCTCCCTCGCCCTCGCTCCGGCCGCGCACGCCGCCGACGGCCCGGCCGCGCCCGGCGCCGACGACCTCGCCGCCGCCCGCGACGCCACCCGACAGCCCGCCGTGCTCGACCAGGTGGGGCACTTCTTCGCCCGCAAGGGCGTGCCGCCCACCCAGCAGCTCGGGACCAGCGCCGCCGACGAGGCCAGGGCCGCGGCCGCCGCCGCACCCCGGCTCACCGGCGACACCGTGCCCGTCTACACCCTCGCCGCGGACTTCGTCGCCGGCCGGCCCGGCGCGAAGGTCGCCGAAGCCGGGTTCACCGCGACGGCCGTCGTCGCCGCCGACGGACAGCGCGCCTCGGTCTGGACCGCCCGGCAGAACGGCGGCTGGCGGGTCGTCAACATCGCCTCCGGCAGCGACGAGACCGACTACGCGGCCAAGGCCGCCGCCGACGGCGGCACCGCCTTCCGCGAACCCCAGCTCGACGCCTGGTACGAGCTCAAGGGCGACCGCGTCCTCCCGCTCGACGAGGACGCCCGCCGCTCGGTCGGCGCGCACGGCACCACCCTCGCCGGGTACCAGCAGCTCGTCCGGCAGCGGTACGGGGACAAGCTGCCCGGCTCCGCGTACGACGCCTCCGGCAAGGCGGGCGGCTTCGCCCTCCCGGAGCGGGCCCCCGGTACGGGCACCGCCCCGCTGCTCGCCGGAGCCGCGGCCGGACTCACCCTGCTGGCCGGCGCCGCGATCGGCCTGCGGCGGCGCAGGGCGCGCATCGCGTACTGAGACGCGCCGACCGCAGGGCCGCCGACCGCCGTTCCCCGGGACTCCGCCCCGGGGAACGGCGGAGGCGTTGGCGCGCAGGTGCCCCGCCGGGGGCCCGGGCCCGGGCTTACCGCTTGCCGGCGAAGGTGCGGCGGTAGGCGAGCGGGGAGACGCCGATCGCGGTGTGGAGGTGCTGGCGGAGGGAGACGGGGTTGGCGAAGCCGACCCGGGTGGCGATCTGGTCGATCGTGAGGTCGGTGGCTTCGAGGAGGTGGCGGGCCAGGGTGATGCGCTGCTGGGTGAGCCAGCGGCCGGGGCTCTGGCCGGTCTCCTCGTGGAAGCGGCGGGCGAAGGTGCGGGGGCTCATCCGCGCGTGGGCGGCGAGTGCGGCGAGGGTGTGGGGGTGGTGGAGGCGGGCGAGGGCCCACTCGCGGGTGGGGGCGGTGCCGGTGGTGCCGGCGGCGGGGACGGGGCGTTCGATGTACTGGGCCTGGCCGCCGTCGCGCCAGGGCGGGACGACGCAGATCCGGGCGGCGCGGTTGGCGGCGGCGGCGCCGTGGTCGGCGCGCAGCAGGTGGAGGAAGAGGTCGACGCCGGCGGCCGCGCCGGACGAGGTGAGGATGTCGCCGTCGTCGACGAACAGCACGTCGGGGTCGAGCCGCACGCGCGGGAAGAGCGCGCGGAAGCGGTCGGCGAGGGCCCAGTGGGTGGTGGCGGGGCGGTCGTCGAGGAGGCCGGCGGCGGCGAGCACGAAGGCGCCGGTGCATATCGAGACCAGCCGGGTGCCGGGCCGGACCAGGGCGAGCGCGGCGGTGGTCGCGGGGTCGGGTTCGGCGGTGGCGGGAACGGGCCCGAACGGCGGGATCACCACGGTGTCGGCGTCGGCGAGGACCTCGGGCCCGTGGGCGGGGGTGAGGGCGAAGTCGGCGTCGGTGCGGACCGGACGGCCGTCGACGGTGCAGGTGGCCAGCTCGTACAGGCCGTCGGTGGAGCCGAACACCCGCCGGGGGATGCCGAGTTCGAACGGGTACACGCCGTCCAGGGCGAGCACGGCGACCCGGTGCGGGGCGGACGGCGGGCGGGTGGCCACGGGCAGACCTCCTGGCAAGATCCCATCGGACGGTGACCATCTTGCCACTCGCGTCCGCATACCGGCGACCGCCAGGCTGGTGGGCATGACGAACCAGACGATCCACCAGGCCACTCACCGGGCCGCCCACCAGACCGCCCCCGGGCCGGCGGAGACGATGCGCGCGGTCAGCCAGGACGTCCTCGGCGGCCCCGAGGTGCTGAGGGTGGTGGAGCTGCCCCGACCGCAGCCGGGCCCGAGCCAGCTGCTGGTGCGGGTGCGCGCGGCGGGGCTGAACCCGACCGACTGGCGGCACCGCGCGACGCGCATCTTCCTGCCCGAGCCCCCGTTCGTGCTCGGCTGGGACGTGGCCGGCACGGTCGAGGCGGTCGGCACCGGGGTGACCCTGTTCGCGCCGGGCGACGAGGTGTTCGGCATGCTGCCCTACCCGTACGGCGTCGGCTCGCACGCCGAGTACGCGGTCGGCCCGGCCCGGGCGTTCGTCCACCGGCCCGACTCGGTGGACGTCGTGCAGGCGGGCGCGCTGCCGCTGGCCGCGCTGACGGCCTGGCAGGCGCTGGTCGACACCGCACGGGTGCGGGCCGGGGACCGGGTGCTGGTGCACGCCGCCGCCGGCGGGGTCGGGCACCTGGCGGTGCAGATCGCCAAGGCCCGCGGCGCGTACGTGATCGGCACCGCCAGCGCGGGCAAGCACGAGTTCCTGCGCCGGATCGGGGTGGACGAGCCGGTCGACTACCGGGCGGTGGACTTCGCCGAGACCGTCCGCGACGTCGACGTCGTGCTGGACGCCATCGGCGGCGACTACCAGCTGCGCTCGCTGCGCACCCTGCGCCGGGGCGGCCTGCTGGTGTCGATCCGGCCGGTCCCGGTCGATGGCCTGGCCGAGGAGGCGGAGCGGCTCGGCGTGCGGACGGCGCTGCTGCTGGTGGAGGCCGACCAGGAGGGCATGCGGGGCGTCGCCGACCTGGCCGAACGCGGGCTGCTGCGGGCCGAGATCGCCGGGACGTTCGCGCTGGCCGACGCCGCGAAGGCGCACGAGGTGGGCGACGGCGGCCGGGTGACCGGCAAGCTGGTGCTGCTCGCCGACTGATCCCGGCCGGGTCCCCCGGTCGGGAGGCACCGCCGTCCACCGTCCGGCGAGGAGCGGTCCGCACGGTTCCCGCCTCTGGAGTTGGTGCGTTGTTGATCCCCCGTTCGCCCTCGGAGCGTGCTGGACATGTCACTGTAGGTGGGGAGTTCTCTGACGACCTGTCAGAAGACCTGTCGGCCGGCGGGAGGTATGCCGATGGAGTACGGAGCGGCGCGGTTCTGGAGCGGCGTGGTCGGTGTGCTGGCCGCGCTGGCCGTCATAGCCGGGTACCTGCTGGGCGGGGCCCGGCTGGTCTGGGGCGTCTCGGCGGTCGAGGTGCTGGCCGTGATGGTCTGGGTCGGGTACCGGTTCCGCGGCCGGACGCACCGGCGGACGGCGGGCGAAGGGCCCGACGCGGCGCACTGCGAGCGCTGCCGTCGGGCCCGGGAGCGGCTGGAGGTCAAGGCCCAGCCGGTTCGCCACTAGCGAGGGGGAGGGGGTCAGGCGGCGACGGTGTACGCCACCAGCGAGACCCCCACGTACTGCACGATGAACGCGCCCAGGGTGAGGGCGTGGAACACCTCGTGGAAGCCGAACCAGCGCGGTGACGGGTTCGGTCGCTTGAGGCCGTAGACCACGCCGCCGACCGTGTAGAGCACGCCGCCGACGACGATCAGGGTCAGTACGGCCGGCCCGCCCTTGTGCAGGAAGTCCGGCAGGAAGAACACCGCCGCCCAGCCGAGGGCCACGTAGCACGGGGTGTAGAGCCAGCGCGGCGCGCCGACCCAGAACACCCGGAACGCGATCCCGGCCAGCGCGCCGCCCCACACCAGCCACAGCAGCACCTGCTGCCGCGCGCCGTCCAGCAGCAGGATGGTGAACGGGGTGTACGTCCCGGCGATGATCAGGAAGATGTTGGCGTGGTCGAGCCGGCGCAGCACCGCCTCGCCGCGCGGGCCCCAGGTGAAGCGGTGGTAGACCGCGCTCACCCCGAACAGCATCCAGGCGCTCGCCGAGTAGACGACGCAGGCGACCCGTGCCGCCGTCGACTCGGCCAGGCAGATCAACACGATTCCGGCGGCCAGGGCGGCCGGGAACATCCCGGCATGCAGCCAGCCGCGCCACTTGGGCTTCACGAGCTCCAGCACTTCCGCGGTCATGGGCAGCATCTTACGGAACCGTAGGTTACTGGCGCGTAATGAAGTGGCCACTCTCACTTCTGTACGCAATGGACAAGTCGATCTGCGTGATCAAGGTCTCCCCGGGGCATGCGGGGTGCAGCGCGGGGCCACCGAATCAGACATTGCGTAGTAAAAATCTCGTCAATGACGCCATTGTGACGAAGAAGCGGTGCTGACCCGGGGCTACCGTGTAACCACCCTCAACCCCCGCGAAGCCGTCTCCTGGCCGAGATGGTGTGAAACGGAGCGATCGTGTCGCCTCAGATCTCTGCGCTCGCCGAGTCCGCGCCCACCCGCCACCAGCGCCTGGTGGACTGGGTCAACGAGATTGCCGACCTCACCCAGCCGGACCGCGTCGTGTGGTGCGACGGCTCGGAGGAGGAGTACCACCGGCTCGCCGAGCAGCTCGTCGCCCAGGGCACCTTCACCAAGCTCGACGAGAGCAAGCGACCCAACTCCTACTACGCGGCGTCCGACCCGTCCGACGTCGCCCGGGTCGAGGACCGCACCTTCATCTGCTCCGAACGCGAGCAGGACGCCGGCCCGACCAACCACTGGAAGGCCCCCGCCGAGATGCGGGAGATCTTCTCGGGCGAGGACGGCCTGTTCCGCGGCGCGATGCGCGGCCGCACCATGTACGTGGTGCCGTTCTCGATGGGCCCGGTCGGCTCCCCGCTGGCCGCGTACGGCGTCGAGATCACCGACTCCGCGTACGTCGCCGTCTCGATGCGCGTGATGACCCGGATGGGCCGGGCGGTGCTCGACCAGCTCGGCGAGGACGGCGACTTCGTCAAGGCCGTGCACACCGTCGGCGCCCCGCTGGCCGAGGGCGAGGCGGACGTCGCCTGGCCGTGCAACAGCACCAAGTACATCTCGCACTTCCCGGAGACCCGGGAGATCTGGTCCTTCGGCTCCGGCTACGGCGGCAACGCCCTGCTCGGCAAGAAGTGCTACGCGCTGCGGATCGCCTCCACCATGGCCCGCGACGAGGGCTGGCTGGCCGAGCACATGCTGATCCTCAAGCTCACCCCGCCGTCCGGTGAGGTGAAGTACGTCGCCGCCGCGTTCCCGTCCGCCTGCGGCAAGACCAACCTGGCGATGCTCCAGCCGACCGTCCCGGGCTGGAAGGTCGAGACGATCGGCGACGACATCGCCTGGATGCGCTTCGGCGCCGACGGCCGGCTCTACGCGATCAACCCCGAGGCCGGGTTCTTCGGCGTCGCCCCCGGCACCGGCGAGGACACCAACGCCAACGCGATCAAGACCCTCTGGGGCAACACCGTCTTCACCAACGTCGCGCTCACCGACGACGGCGACGTGTGGTGGGAGGGCCTCACCGAGGAGCCGCCCGCGCACCTCACCGACTGGCGCGGCGACGACTGGACGCCCGCGTCCGGCACCCCGGCCGCCCACCCCAACGCGCGGTTCGCCGTCCCCGCCGCGCAGTGCCCGACCATCGCCCCCGAGTGGGAGGACCCGGCCGGCGTCCCGATCTCGGCGATCCTGTTCGGCGGCCGCCGGGCCACCGCCGTCCCGCTGGTCACCGAGTCCTTCGACTGGCAGCACGGCGTCTTCCTCGGCGCCAACATCGCCTCCGAGAAGACCGCCGCCGCCGAGGGCACCGTCGGCGAGCTGCGCCGCGACCCGTTCGCCATGCTGCCGTTCTGCGGCTACAACATGGGCGACTACTTCGCGCACTGGCTGAAGGTCGGCGCCGGGGCGGACGCCGCCAAGCTGCCGAAGATCTACTACGTCAACTGGTTCCGGAAGAACGCCGACGGGCAGTTCGTCTGGCCGGGCTACGGCGAGAACAGCCGCGTCCTGAAGTGGATCGTCGAGCGCCTGGAGGGCACCGCGGCCGGCGTCGAGACGCCGATCGGCGTGCTGCCCGAGGTCGACGGCTTCGACCTGGACGGGCTGGAGCTCTCCGCCGCCGACCGCGAGCTGCTGTTCACGGTCGACAGGGAGATCTGGAAGCAGGAGGCCGCGCTCGTCCCGGCCCACCTGGAGCTGTTCGGCGAGCACACGCCGGCCGAGCTGTGGGAGGAGTACCGGGCGCTGGTGAAGCGCCTCGGCGACTGACCCGCCCGGCGGCGAAACGTTCGCCCCGCGTCCCGGAAGGGGCGCGGGGCGTCGCCGTTCCCACCGGCGGCTACGGCTGCGCGTAGCCGGACAGGAAGTCGCCGATCCGGGTGACCGCGTCCGTGATGTCCTCCGGGCGGGGCAGCGTGACCAGCCGGAAGTGGTCGGGGTCGGGCCAGTTGAAGCCGGTGCCCTGGACGATCAGGATCCGCTGGGAGCGCAGCAGGTCGAGGACCATCTGCGCGTCGTCCTTGATCTTGTAGACCTGCGGGTCGAGCCGCGGGAAGGCGTACAGCGCGCCCTTCGGCTTGACGCAGGAGACACCGGGGATCTCGTTCAGCAGCTTGTACGCGGCGTCCCGGGAGGCGAGCAGCCGGCCGCCGGGCAGGATCAGCTCGCGGATCGACTGCCGGCCGCCGAGCGCCGCCGCGACCGCGTGCTGGGCGGGCATGTTGGCGCACAGCCGCATCGAGGCCAGCACGTTGAGGCCCTCGATGTAGGAGCGGGCCCGGTGCCGGTCCCCGGAGAGCACCATCCAGCCGGAGCGGAAGCCCGCCACCCGGTAGGACTTGGACATGCCGTTGAAGGTGACGCAGAACAGGTCCGGCGCCAGGGTGGCCAGCGGGGTGTGCTCCACGCCGTCGTAGAGGATCTTGTCGTAGATCTCGTCCGCGTAGATCACCAGCCGGTGCCGGCGGGCGAGTTCGGCGATCCCCTCCAGCAGCTCGCGCGGGTAGACCGCGCCGGTGGGGTTGTTGGGGTTGATCACCACGATCGCCCGGGTCCGGTCGGTGATCTTCGCGGCGATGTCGGCGAGGTCCGGGTACCACTCGGCCTGCTCGTCGCAGCGGTAATGCACCGCGGTGCCGCCGGCCAGCGAGACCGAGGCCGTCCACAGCGGGTAGTCCGGCGCCGGGACGAGCACCTCGTCGCCGTCGTCGAGCAGCGCGGTCATCGCGAGCTGGATCAACTCGGAGACGCCGTTGCCGAGGTAGACGTCCTCGACGCCCAGGCCGTGCAGGCCGCGCTCCTCGTAGTGCATGACCACCGCCCGGCGGGCCGACAGCAGGCCCTTCGAATCGCCGTAGCCGTGCGCGGAGTTGAGGTTGCGGAGGATGTCCTGGAGGATCTCGGGCGGCGCCTCGAAGCCGAACGCGGCGGGGTTGCCGGTGTTCAGCTTCAGGATGCGGTGGCCCTGGTCCTCCAGCCGCATCGCCTCGTCGAGCACCGGACCGCGGATGTCGTAGCAGACATTGGCGAGCTTGCTGGACTGGATGACCTGCATACCCGCCTACTTTACGGCCGCGTAACGCCGATCACCGAGTGCTGTTCGCCACCTGGACACGGACGGGCGAACCGCCCCGGGCGGTAGGGTCGCGGCGGACCGACAGCGCAGGACCGACGGCGCGCAGGACCGACCGGGGGAGGGCCGGATGTTCGGGGCAGTGCTCGGAGCCGTACTCGGACTGCTCGCGGGGGTGCCGCTGCGGGCGGCGGTGACGCGCTACGCGGTGCCGCCCGGCGAACCGTGGAGCCGCTGCCTGCCCACCCCGCTCGGCCGCTGCGTCCGGCACGGCGAACGGGTCGGCCCGCCGCCGCTGGCCGTCGAGGCCGTCGCCGCCGCCACCGGCGCCGCGCTGGGCGCCTGGGCCCCCGGCCGCTGGCTGCCGCCGCTGGTCTGGCTGGCGCTGCTGGGCACCGTGCTGGCCTTCGTCGACGCGGCGGTCAAACGGCTCCCGGACGCGCTGACCCTGCCGCTGTTCCTCGGCACCGCCGTGCTCGTCCCGTTCGCCGACCCCGACCCCCGGGTCTGGCTGCGCTGCGCGCTGGCCGCCGCGGCCCTCGGACTGCTCTTCCTGCTGCTGGCGCTCCTCGCCCCGATGGGCCTGGGCGACGCCAAGCTCGCCCCCAGCCTGGGCGCCGTCCTGGCGCTCGGCGGCTGGCGCGCGGTGTACGGGGGCCTCTTCTACGTCTGGGTGCTGGCCGCGCTCTGGGCGGTGGCCCTGCTCGTCACGCGCCGGGCGGGCCGCCGCACCGAGCTGGCCTTCGGCCCGGCGATGCTGCTCGGCACCCTGGCGGCCCTGCTGGCGGCCGCCCACCGCTGACCCCCGGCCCCCGCGGGGGGAACGGACGGGGCCCGCCGTACCCCAGCGGTACGACGGGCCCCTGGTGCGTGCGCCCACCCCACCCTCAAGGAGCGGCGCACTGGTTCCGGGTTACTGCATGTTGTGCGCGAAGGCGCCGACGTTGTTGGAGAAGTCGTTGCCGTTGTTGGCGTCCCAGTTGGTCGACCAGGTCATCGCGCCGCGGATGGTCGGCCACTTGGCCGGCGGGACGAAGCTGCCGCAGTGGTTGCCGGTGGCCAGGCAGTCCAGCGCGTTGTTCACCACGGTGGAGTTGACGTAGCCGCCGCCCGCCGCCTTGGTGGAGGCCGGGACGCCGATGCCGACCTGGTCCGGACGCAGACCGCCCTGGATGTGGGTGCAGACCTGCGCGGTGATGAAGTCGATGGTGCCCTGGGTGTACACCTTGCCGTCGCAGCCGTTCATGCCGCCCGAGTTGTAGAACTGGGTGTTGACGACGGTCAGGATGTCCTTGGTGGCCAGCGCGAGCTGGAAGTACGCACCGGCGGTGGAGTACATGCCGATGGTCTCGGGCGCCATGGTCAGGATGAAGCCGGAGCCGACCTTGGCCTGCAGGGTGTGCAGCGCCTGCGACATGTAGGTCGCGTTGACGCCGTTCTCCAGGTCGACGTCGATGCCGTCGAAGCCGTACTGCTGGATCAGCTTGTAGGCCGAGTCGGAGAACGCGGTCGCGGCGGCGGAGCTGGCGACCGAGATGGCGCCGTTCTGGCCGCCGATGGAGAGGACGACCTTCTTGCCGGCCGCGTGCTTGGCGGCGATGTCGGCCTTGAAGTCGGCGTCGGTGTAGCCGCCGAGCTTGGTGGCCAGCGCCGGGTCCAGGGTGAAGGAGATCCCGCCCTGGGTGGTGGTCGCGTCGGCGAAGGAGACCGCGATGATGTCGTACGCGGACTGCACGTCGCGCAGCTTCTGCACGGTCGAGCCGTTGTCGAAGTTCTGCCAGTAGCCGGTCAGCACGTGCTTCGGCAGGCCGGTGTTGGGCTGCGGGTTGGTGGCCGTGGCGGACGGCGACGGCGAGGAGGACGCCGAGGCGGAGGCCGACGGGGAGGCGCTCTTGGTCGGCGAGGCCGACGCGGAGGGCGAGGCGCTCTTGGTCGGCGAGGCGGAGGCCGACGGCGAGGCCGAGGTGGCGGAGGCCGACGGGGTCGGGGAGGCGGTGCCGCCCGGGCCGATCAGCTGGATGTCGTCCGCGTAGTACGTGGGCTGGCCGTACCAGCCGTGGACGTACAGGGTGACGCTGGTGGTGTTCGCGCCGGTGGTGAAGCTGGTGTTCAGCTGGTTCCAGGCGCTCTGCGCCGACCAGGTGGACGGGTCGGTGCCGCCGGTGCCGCGGGCGCCCAGGTAGACGTACTGGCCCTGGACCCAGCCGTTCAGGGTGTAGGCGGTGTTGGGGAGCACCGAGACGGTCTGGGTGCACTCGGCGGTGTCGCCCGCGCCGGGGGTGGCGGCGAGGGCGCCGGTGCCGGAGTGGACCGGGGTGGAGACCGTGCTGGTGGTGCCCACGCAGTTCCAGCCGGACAGGCCGGAGTCGAAGCCGCCGTTGTTGACCAGGTTGCCGACGGCGGCGTTCGCGCCGCCCGCGGTCAGCGCCAGGCCGGTGCCGGCCAGGGCGATCGCGGTGGCGGTGGCGAGCACCGCGGGCATCTTGTTGCGGCGCCGGTGGGACGGCTGCTGCAGGGTACGGGCCATGACGGGCTCCAGTGCAGGAGTGGGGGTGTGGGAGGCACGCTGGGAAACGTCGGGGAGGAGCCGCCGCGGTGGGGGTCGCGGCGGCTCCGCTGTGGGGGAGGGTCCGCTGTGGTGCTGAGCACACGCTGGACTAGACCATTGGCAAGCGTCAAGACCCGGAATCCGGTTTAGGGGGCGTTTAAGGAATCGGATACCGTTCCGTAGCTTGTCCCGTGCGCGCACTGTGACAAGACCGGTACCTGCGGTTTTGCCCCCGCCAAACCCGGGCGGAGTAGGCTGCCGCAGGGATTTCGCACCCGGAGCAATCAGCACGGAGGGGCCGTTCACGATGGGTCTGCGCGATGTGGTGGAACGGACGCCGGGGCTGCGCACCCTGCTGGACCGGGCCTACCGCCTCTACGGGCGCCGGGTCGAGGTGCACCTGGCCAACACCCCGCACCACATCGGCGTGATCCTGGACGGCAACCGGCGCTGGGCCAAGGCCACCGGCGGCACCACCGCGTACGGCCACCAGCGCGGCGCCGACAAGATCAGCGAGTTCCTGGGCTGGTGCGCGGAGACCGACGTCCAGGTGGTCACCCTGTGGATGCTCTCCACCGACAACCTGGCCCGCCCCGCCGAGGAGCTCGTCCCGCTCCTCGGCATCATCGAGGACACCGTGCGCGGCCTGGCCGAGGCCGGCCGCTGGAAGGTCCACCCGGTCGGCGCGCTCGACCTGCTGCCGGCCAGGACCGCCGGGGTGCTGAAGACCGCCGCCCAGGAGACCGAGCACGTCGACGGGCTGACCGTCAACGTTGCGATCGGGTACGGCGGCCGCCAGGAGATCGCCGACGCCGTCCGCTCGCTGCTCCAGGAGCACGCCGGGCGCGGCACCTCGATCGAGGAGCTGGCCGAGGTCCTGGACGTCGAGCACATCGCCGAGCACCTCTACACCAAGGGCCAGCCCGACCCGGACCTGGTGATCCGCACCTCCGGCGAGCAGCGGCTGTCCGGCTTCCTGCTCTGGCAGTCCGCGCACAGCGAGTTCTACTTCTGCGAGGCCTACTGGCCGGCCTTCCGGAAGGTCGACTTCCTCCGGGCGCTGCGCGACTACCAGCTCCGCAACCGGCGGATGGGGCGCTGACCCCCGGTCAGTCACCTGTACCCCCGGCGCCGGTGGGAAAACGTTCGACCGTGGTGATCCCACTGTTCGCTCCGGCGCGAATGCGGGGCCCCTCGCCTGGGAATACACCCCTCAGACCGTCCCCCCCGGCCAGCGGGGCCGCGGGGACCGGTGGGCCGCGGGTGACGTCGGGTCACCCGCTCTGGAGGGCTAGTGGTCAGTACCAAGAGCCGCCGGACACCTGACCGGCGCACGTACGTCCTCGACACCAGCGTGCTCCTGGCCGACCCCCTGGCCATGACGCGCTTCGAGGAGCACGAAGTGGTCCTCCCGGTCGTCGTGGTGACCGAGTTGGAGGCCAAGCGGCACCACCCGGAGCTGGGCTACTTCGCCCGTCAGGCGCTGCGGCTGCTGGACGACTACCGGGTGCGGCACGGGCGGCTGGACGAGCCGATCCCGGTCGGCGAACTCGGCGGCACGATCCGGGTCGAGCTGAACCACTCCGACACCTCGATCCTCCCGGCCGGCTACCGGGTCGGCGGCGGCGAGGCGGACACCAGGATCCTCGCGGTGGCCCGCAACCTGCAGGCCGAGGGCTACGACGTCACCGTGGTCTCCAAGGACCTGCCGCTGCGGATCAAGGCGAGCTCGGTCGGCCTGCTGGCCGAGGAGTACCGGGCCGAGCTGGCGGTCACCTCCGGCTGGACGGGCATGACCGAACTGCACGTCCCCGCCGACCAGGTCGACGAGCTCTTCGCCGGTCAGGACCACGCGCTGCAGGTCGAGGGGGCCGAGCAGCTCCCCGTCCACACCGGCCTGGTGCTGCACTCCGAACGCGGCCGCGCGCTCGGCCGGGTGGCCCCCGACGGCCGGGTGCGGCTGGTCCGCGGCGACCGCGAGGCGTTCGGCCTGCGCGGCCGCAGCGCCGAGCAGCGGATCGCCCTCGACCTGCTGCTCGACCCGGAGATCGGCATCATCTCGATGGGCGGCCGGGCCGGCACCGGCAAGTCCGCGCTCGCCCTGTGCGCCGGCCTGGAGGCCGTCCTGGAGCGCCGCCAGCACCGCAAGGTGATGGTCTTCCGCCCGCTGTACGCCGTCGGCGGCCAGGAGCTCGGCTACCTGCCCGGCAGCGAGGCCGAGAAGATGGGCCCCTGGGCGCAGGCGGTCTTCGACACCCTCTCCGCCGTCACCACGCCCGACGTGATCGAGGAGGTCATCTCCCGCGGCATGCTGGAGGTGCTGCCGCTCACCCACATCCGCGGCCGCTCGCTGCACGACGCCTTCGTGATCGTGGACGAGGCCCAGTCGCTGGAGCGCAACGTGCTGCTGACGGTGCTCTCCCGGATCGGCCAGAACTCCCGCGTGGTGCTCACCCACGACGTCGCCCAGCGCGACAACCTGCGGGTCGGCCGGTACGACGGGGTGGTCGCCGTGGTCGAGAAGCTGAAGGGCCACCCGCTGTTCGCCCACGTCACGCTCACGCGTTCGGAGCGCTCGCCGATCGCCGCACTGGTGACCGAGATGCTGGAGGACATCCAGCCCTAGGCATAAGCGGACACACCGGGGCAAAGGGGTCTGGCGCATAGCGTCAGGCCCCTTCGCTGTCAGTCGAACTGACGCCGCCTCGACCGTTCGTGCACCGAACCCGCAGGTCGAAAACTTTGTGAGATCCGCCACGGCACAGGGAATTGCGTAGACACGCCCGGGTGCGGCATGGTGTGGGTTCTGTCAGGCCCCGCGCACGGCGATGCACGCCCGCCACCCCAGGTCGGCGAGCGCACAACTGAACACCGCATAGCCGTACGCCGCTCGATCAAACCGCTCCTCCCGGTCCGTCCGGGGGCCGGCCGAGCCCGCGCCTCCCGTGACCAGCGTTCGACGGAGGCCAGTGCCAGGGGCAGATACGCGCCCGTACGGTCACAGGACGGGCGACGCTGGAAGGAAACCATGTGACTCGGATCTCGGTCCGGGGAGTCGCCGTCGTCTCCGCCACCGCGGTGACCGCCGTCGGCGCCGTCGTGGGCGCGGCCTCCGGTAGCGAGGGCAAGGCCGTCCAGACGGTCGACCTCGCGAGCGCCACGCTGCTCGCCGACGCGCCCACCGGTGCGCAGGCCCAGAACGTCAGCGACGGCATCGGCCGCCAGGCCGACGCCCAGCAGGTCTCCGCCGACGCCGCCGCCAAGAAGGCCGCCGAAGAGGCCGCCCGGCAGAAGGCCGCGGCCGACGCCCAGGCCAAGGCCGACGCCGAGAAGGCCGCCAAGGAGGCCGAGGCCAAGCGCGCCAAGGAGGAGGCCAACCGCGCCGCCGCCCGCAGCGTGCTGGCCACCGTCAGCCCCGGCTCCGTCCAGGACATGGCGCTGCAGATCGTCGGCGACGCCAACCAGTTCCAGTGCTTCAGCCAGATCGTGAAGCGCGAGAGCGGCTGGGACTACACCGCCACCAACGCCTCCTCCGGTGCCTACGGCCTGGTCCAGGCGCTGCCCGGCTCGAAGATGGCCTCGGCCGGCGCGGACTGGCGCACCAACCCCGCCACCCAGATCAAGTGGGGCCTGAACTACATGAACAGCCGCTACGGCAGCCCCTGCGGCGCCTGGTCGTTCTGGCAGTCCCACCACTGGTACTAGGCCGCCGCGACGTCGAAGGGCCCCGGTTCCCGCCCAGGGAACCGGGGCCCTTCGCGCTGCCCGGCGGGAGAGCGCGGGCCGCCCCGCCCGGGCGGCGCTGACCAGTGCGCCGCGGGCGGCGGCGGCTCGGTGCGGACGCGGGGGAACGGAGCGGGTCCTGGTTGTCTCCGCTCCCGGCCGGTCCGCCGGCGGAAGGTCCGTTCTGCTCGGACCCCTTCCCCGGTCCGGCCGGGCGAAACCTCCCGATAACCGGTGATTTGCCGGAATCCGCCACCGGGCGGTCCGGGAACCCCCGAGACCCGGCCCCCCGGCGGCGGGTAGCGTTCCTCACCGACGGCCGCGCGACCCGCGGCCGCCAGGGACCGACCACGGGGGAGACCGGGAAGTGACGGAAGAGACGGGCGGTGGCCGCTGGCGCGGCCTCGCCAAGATGGGGGCGGTCGCGGCCGGCCTGTTCGCGGCCGCCGAACGCCGCCGCCGGGCGGCCATCTCCGCCGAGGCGCACGCGCTCGCCACCGAGCAGGCCGTCGAACTCGCCGCCGAACGGGCCGCCCTGCTCACCGCCGAGCAGACCGCCCGCCAACTCGCCGGACACACCGGCGGACCGGCCGACGACCGGGCCGCCCCGCCCGCACCACCGGAAGGAGGGGCCGTGCCCGCCGACGACACCGTCCCCGCCCCGCGCGCCCCGCACGCCTCCGAGCACCAGCTCGGCGGCGTGCCGCTCGGCCGTCCCGCCAACCCGGTCGACGCCGTGCCCTGGAGCCTGCGGGTCGCCGCCGAGTCCACCTGGCGGCTGCTGCTGCTCGGCGTCGCCCTCTACGTGCTCTTCCGGGTCATCGACACGCTCAAGCTGGTCGCCTTCTCCGCGGTCGCCGCGCTGCTCATCTCCGCGCTGCTCGAACCCACCGTCTCCTGGCTGCGCCGGCACGGCGTCCCCCGCTCGCTGGCCGCCATCGTCACCTTCCTGGCCGGCCTGGCCAGCATCGGCCTGGTCGGCTGGTTCGTGTTCTGGCAGGTCTCCAGCAACCTCGACTCGGTCACCACCCAGGTCCAGCGGGGCGTCCGGCAGCTGCGCGACTGGCTGCTCAACGGCCCCTTCCACCTCACCCCGGACCAGCTCAACAACTTCACCAACCAGATCACCACCGCCATCGGCAAGAACTCCGAGGCGCTCACCTCGGCCGGCTTCACCGGCGTCACCATCGCCGTCGAACTGCTCACCGGCGTGGTGCTCACCGCGTTCACCACCTTCTTCCTGCTCTACGACGGCGCCCGGATCTGGAGCTGGGTGCTGCGCGGACTGCCCCGGCACTCCCGCTACGCGATGGCCGGCGCCGGCCCCAAGGCCTGGGCCACCCTCACCGCGTACGTGCGCGGCACCGTCGCCGTCGCCTTCATCGACGCGCTCTGCATCGGCATCGGGATCAGCATGGTCGGCGTGCCGATGGCGATGCCGCTCGCGGTGATCATCTTCCTGGGCGCGTTCGTGCCGCTGGTCGGGGCCCTGGTCACCGGCACCATCGCGGTGCTGATCGCCCTGGTCACCACCGGGGGCGTGGGCAAGGCGCTGGCGGTGCTGGTCATCCTGATCGGCGTCCAGCAGCTGGAGGGCCACATCCTGCAGCCCCTCATCCTCGGCCGGGCCGTCCGGGTCCACCCGCTCGGCGTGGTCCTCGGCGTCGCCGCGGGCTCCATCATCGGCGGCATCCCCGGCGCGATCGTCGCCGTCCCGCTGATCGCCGTCACCAACACCGTCACCGGCCACCTCCGCCAGCGCAACGCGGCCGGCCAACAGGTCTTCCAGGCCATCGAGGCCGCCCGCAAGCAGTGACCCCTCGGGGGCGCGGACGGCGAAAGGTCCGCCCGGGGGACACCTCCTCCCCGGGCGGACCTCCCGCCGTGCGCCGTCGCCTCAGCGAAGCAGCTGCGCCTCCGCGTCCAGCACCGCCGCGACGGCCTGGACGGTCGCCGCGATCTTGATCGCGGCCTGGACGACCTCGCGGTCGACGCCCGCCTTGCGCAGCACGCCCTCGTGCGAGTCGAGGCACTGGCCGCAGCCGTTGATCGCCGAGACGGCGAAGGACCACAGCTCGAAGTCGACCTTGTCGACGCCCGGGTTGCCGATGATGTTCATCCGCAGGCCGGCCCGCATCGTCCCGTACTCCTTGTCGGAGAGCAGGTGCAGCGTCCGGTAGTAGACGTTGTTCATCGCCATGATCGCGGCCGCGCCCTTGGCGGCCTCGTAGGCCTCGGGCTTCAGGTTGGCCTTGGCCTCGGGCTCCAGCTCGCGCAGCACGCTCGCCGAGCCGGTGGCCATCGCGCAGGCCAGGACGGTGCCCCAGAGCTGCTGCCCGGGGAGGTCGGAGTTGCCGATCACCGAGCCGAGGTTGAGCTTGAGGTCCTTGGCGTAGTCCGGCAGGGCGGCCTTGAGTTCGTCGAGCGCCATCGGGTCAGCCGGCCAGCAGGGACTGGGCGTCGAGGGTGTCCTCGCCCTTGTTCCAGTTGCACGGGCACAGCTCGTCGGTCTGCAGGGCGTCGAGGACCCGCAGCACCTCCTTGGGGTTGCGGCCGACGGAGCCGGCGGTCACCATGACGAACTGGATCTCGTTGTTCGGGTCGACGATGAACACCGCGCGCTGGGCGGTGCCGTCCGCGCCCTCGACGCCGCAGGCCCGCATCAGGTCGTGCTTGACGTCGGCCAGCATCGGGAAGGGCAGGTCGCGCAGGTCCTTGTGGTCCTTGCGCCAGGCGTGGTGGACGTACTCCGAGTCGCCGGAGACGCCGAGGATCTGCGCGTCGCGGTCGGCGAACTCCTCGTTCAGCTTGCCGAACGCGGCGATCTCGGTCGGACAGACGAAGGTGAAGTCCATCGGCCAGAAGAACACCACGCGCCACTTGCCCTCGTAGGACTTGTGGTTGACCTCGGCGAAGGCGTTCGCGGCGTCGAGGTCCACGCAGGCGTTGAGTTCGTACTCGGGGAACTTGTCGCCGATCGTCAGCACGTGGCATCTCCAGGGTTGGGACGAGGGGTGTCCGGATTGCGGACACCTCCCAGCCTCGCACATGGTTACTGATCAGTGAAATCGGTTCTGCCGCGCCCCGCGATAGGCAAGTCCGATCAGTGCGGCAGACTGGACGGAGAGCAACCGCACCGGCAGGAAGCACCACCGTGAAGCCCAGCACGCCCCGCACCCCCACCGTCTCCCAGCTGCGGGCCTTCGCCGCGGTCGCCGAGCACCGGCACTTCCGGGAGGCCGCGTCCGCGATCGGCACCAGCCAGTCCGCGCTGTCCGGCGCGGTCGCCGCGCTGGAGGAGTCGCTCGGCGCGCAGCTGGTCGAGCGGACCACCCGCAAGGTCGTGATCACCCCGCTCGGGGAGCGGATCGCCGAGCACTCCCGCCGGGTGCTCAGCGCGCTGCACGCGCTCACCGAGGAGGCCGAGGCCGCCCGCCGCCCGTTCACCGGGCCGCTGCACCTGGGGGTGATCCCGACCGTCGCACCGTACCTGCTGCCCACCGTGCTGCGCCTGGTCCGCGGCTCCTACCCCGACCTCGAACTGCACGTCCACGAGGAGCGCACCCCCTCGCTGCTCGGCGGCCTGGCCGACGGGCGGCTCGACCTGCTGCTGCTCGCCCTGCCCGCCGGCGGGGCGCTGCCGGTGGCCGAGATCCCGCTCTTCGACGAGGACTTCGTGCTGGTGGTGCCGCCCGAGCACCCGCTCTCCGGCCGGGCCGACGTCCCCCGCGACGCGCTGCTCGACCTGGACGTGCTGCTGCTGGAGGAGGGCCACTGCCTGCGCGACCAGGCACTGGAGATCTGCCGCGAGGCCGGCGCCGAACCGGCCGGCGGCAGCACCCGGGCCGCCGGACTCGCCACCCTGGTGCAGCTGGTGGCCGGCGGCCTCGGCGTCACCCTGCTGCCCGCCACCGCGCTCGACGTCGAGACCGGCCGCACCGACCGGCTGTCCGCCGTCCGCTTCGCCCGGCCCGCCCCCGGCCGCCGGATCGGCCTCGCCCACCGCCCCGGCTCCGCCCGCACCGGCGAGTACGCCCGGTTCGCGGCCGCCCTCCGCGAGGCCCTGCGCGACCTGCCGGTCCGACTCGCCGCCCCGCCCGCCGCCCCGGCCTCCGTCCCGCCCGTCGTCCCGGCCACCGGACTCACCGGAATGGGTGAGACCGCCACCTCCCGGCCGAGTTGACGCCGCCTCACGTGCACCCGCCGGCCGGGCGTGTGCGGGCCGGGGCGTGGGCATAAACCCGTCCGAGGGGGTGGTGCCGGTGTACGTGTCGCGGATCAGGGTGTCCGGGGTGAAGTGCTTCGACGGCGCGCGCGAGGTCGACCTGGCGATCCCGCCCGGCCCGGGCTGGACGGTCTTCGCCGGCCCGAACGGCAGCGGCAAGTCCACCCTGCTCCTGGCCCTGGCGATGGCGCTCGGCGCCCTGCCCTCCGGCCCGGCCGCCCGCTGGGGCGCCCGCGGCTGGGTGCGCGCCGACCCCGCGCCGCACTGGCGGGTCGGCGACCCGCAGGGCCCCGCCCGCGCCCGGTACCCGCTGCGCGCCCTCGGCCGCCGCGTCCCGCTGGCCGCCGACCTGCTCACCGAGGTGCTCCCCGCCGGCTGGCGGGTCAGCGACCCGGAACAGCAGCGCGTCACCCGCGCCGGAGTCGACCTCCCGCTCGACGAACTCGGCTCCGGAACCGCCGAGTTGGCCCGCCTGGTCAGCCAGCTCGCGGCCACCCCCGAGACCCCCGGCCCGGTCCTGCTCGACGACGTCGACCTGCACCTGCACCCGCGCTGGCAGCAGCGGATCGGCCCCTGGCTGACCGAGCACTTCCCGCACACCCAGTTCCTGGTCGCCACCCACAGCCCGTACGTCTGCCAGGCCGCCGACCCCGGCGCGCTGGTCCGACTGCCCGGCCCCGAGGAGGACCGCGCCCCCTACCGGCTCGACGAGGAGATCCGGCAGCGGGTGCTCTACGGCAGCGGCGAGGACACCGCGCTCTCCGAACTCTTCGCGCTGCCCAGCGCCTACTCGCCCGCCGCCGAGGCCGAACGCCGGCTGCTGGTCCGGCTGGAGCGCAAGATGTACGCCGGGCAGGCCACCGACGCCGAACTCGCCGCGTACCGCGAACTCGGCGCCAAGCTCAACAGCTCACTGACCGCCCGGGTCGACGAGGTCACCGCCCGGCTGCTCGGCAGGGACGGGTGATCCCGCTCCAGCGGCCGCCCCTGCAAGCCCGGCTGGCCGCCGAACTCGCCCGCGCCACCGATCGGATCCGCACCGAGGGCCCCACCACCGCCACCGGACGCGCCGCCTGGCGCCGCGCCGTCCGCCCCAAGGCCCAACTCCGCCTGATGCTCCGGCAGATGGCCCCCGGCCTGGAACGCTGCATGTACTGCGGCGACAACCTCGGCACCGACATCGACCACTTCGAGCCGATCGCCCAGGCCCCGCTGCGCACCTTCGACTGGCAGAACCACCTGCTGGCCTGCGCGCACTGCAACAGCAACCGCAAGCGCGACCTCTTCCCGCGCGACCCCGCCACCGGCGACGGCCTGCTGGTCGACCCCTGCCGCGAGGACCCGGCCGACCACCTCCGGCTCTACCTGGACTCCGGCGCGTACGACCCGCTGACCGCCCGCGGCCGGGCCACCATCGAGGTGTTCGGCCTCAACCAGCGGCCCGAACTCGTCCGCGGCCGCCGGATGATGTTCGCCGTGGTGAAGGCCCTGCTGCTGGCCCGGCAGGCCGCCGCCACCCCGGCCGAGGCCGCCGAGTACACCGCCGCGCTGCGCGAGATCCACCACGCCGACGTGCTGCGCACCGTCCTCGGCCTGCGCCACCGCCGCCCGCTGGCGCTCGCCGTGCTCGGACCCGAGGTGCTCGGGGCGCTCGACGCGCTCGTCGGCGCCGCCCCCGACGCGGCGGCCTGAGGAGGCGCCCCGGCGCCGCGGCCCCGGCGCCGTCCGGCCGTCCCGCGGCTGCCTAGCGGTCGCGCTCCAGCCGCTGCTCGAACCAGACCACCTTGCCCGCGCCCAGCCGGGTCGCGCCCCAGCGGTCCGCGCACCGGGAGACTATGTGCAGCCCTCGCCCGCGCTCCTCCTCCGGCCCGGCCCGGCGGCTGCGCGGCAGCGCCGGGGAGTCGTCGCCGACCTCGCAGCGCAGCAGCGAGGTCCGCACCAGGCGCAGCGTCACCGGCCGGGTGGCGTGCTGGATCGCGTTGGTGACCAGCTCGCTGACCATCAACTCGCAGTTCTCCGCCAGGTGTTCGAGCCCCCAGCGGCGCAGCGCGTGCCCGGCCAACCGGCGCGCCCGGCCCGGCGTCTCGTGCCGGGGCTGCAGGTGCCAGTGCGCCACGTCCTCGGCCGGGATGCCGTCGAACGCGGCCGCCAGCAGCGCGATGTCGTCCGCCCGGTCGCCCGACGGCAGGATCCGCAGCGCCTCCTGGCACAGCTGCTCGGGGGAGAGCCGGTTCCCGCCGGCCAGCCGGGCCCGCAGCAGCTCCAGGCCGGTGCCCAGCGGGCGGCGCCGGGTCTCCACCAGGCCGTCGGTGAACAGCAGCAGCGCCGAGCCGGGCGGCGCGGGCAGCTCCACCGAGGAGAAGTCCACCCCGCCGACGCCGATCGGCGCGCCCGGCGGCAGGTCCAGCAGCTCGCTGGTGCCGTCCGGGCCGATCAGCACCGGCGGCACGTGCCCGGCGTTGGCGATCCGCACCCGGCCCGCGATCGGGTCGTACACCGCGTACACGCAGGTCGCCAGGTGGTGTTCGCGGCCCAGCCGCTGGGCCTGCTCGTCGAGGTGGTACAGCACCTCGTGCGGCGGCAGGTCCAGGCCCGCCAGGGTCTGCGCCGAGGTGCGCAGCTGGCCCATCACCGCGGCCGAGGTCAGCGAGTGGCCCATCACGTCGCCGGTGATCAGCGCGACCCGGTTGCCGGGCAGCGGGATCGAGTCGTACCAGTCGCCGCCGACCTGCGCGCCGCGCTCGCCCGGCAGGTAGCGGTGCGCCAGCCGGACGCCGTGCGGCTGCGGCAGGTGCGCGGGCAGCATCGAGCGCTGCAACTGGTCGGCGATCTCCCACTCGCGGGTGTAGCGCAGCGCGGTGTCCACCGCCAGGCCGCCGTGGGTGGCCAGGTGCGCGGCGGTCGCCGCGTCGGCCGGGTCGAAGCCCGCCGGGGTGCCGTCCGGCCGCGGGCGGCGGACCAGCAGCAGCATGCCGAGCGCCGCCTGCCGCCCGTGCAGCGGCAGTGCCAGCAGCGCCGCCCCCGCGGGCAGCCGGCCCAGCGCCCGGGCGCCCAGCAGTTCGGCGGCCAGGCCGTCGAGCCGGCCGTCCAGCGCCGCCGCCCCGGCCGGGGGACGGCCGGCCAGCGCGCGCTCCACCGCGCCGCCGGGCAGCACCGGGCGGGCCCCGGCGCGGCGGCCCAGCCGGGTGCCGCAGGTGTGCAGCACCCGCAGCGCCCGGGGCGGCCCGGGGTCGCGCTCGACGTCCGGCAGCGGGTCGCGGACCAGCACCACCAGGGCGTCGGCCAGCGCCGGGACGAGCACCCGGCCCAGGTTGCGCAGGGTGGCCGGCAGGTCCAGCGAGCTGTTGATCAGCCGGGTCGCCCGGTCCAGCGCGGCCAGCCGTTCCGCGAGCCGCCCGGGCGCGCCGGAGGGCGCCCCGTCCGACCGCTCCTCGCCGGGCGGCGGGTGCCGCTGGACGGGAACGGCGGGCGACTGCCCCGCCAGGGGTTCCAGGTGGTCGCGCACGGGCTGCCCGATCTGTGCCGGTGTGGTCTCGGGGGCGGAGGCTGACCCGCGTCAGCCGGTGCGCCGACAGCGCAGGTACAGCTGGGTCTCCGGCGGCTGGGCGGAGCCGGCCGGCGCGTACGACTGGCTGTCCACCGCCTCGACCGCGAAGCCGCTGCCGGCCAGCAGCCCGGCCAGCTCCTCGCGCAGGTAGCCGCTGACCCGGATCTCCTGCTCCAGGAACGGCAGCGGCGCGTCGTCCAGGTCCGCCTCGACCATGCCCAGCGCCAGCAGGCCGCCCGGGCGCAGCAGGCCGCGGATCCGGCCGAGCGTCTCGGCGATCTCGGTGCGGGGCAGCATCAGCAGCGAGAAGAAGGCGGCCGCGGCGTCCAGCGAGCCGTTCCCCTCGGGGCCCAACCCCGGTACGCCCCACAGGGTTCCGGCACTCTCCAGGCCCAGGTCGAGGACGTCCAGGCGGTGGAACTCGGCGGCCGGGACGGCGGCCCGGGCCTGCGCCAGCATGCCCTCCGACAGGTCGACGCCGACCACCCGCAGCCCGCCGTCGGCCAGTTGGCGGGCGGTCGGGTCACCGGCCCCGCAGCCCACGTCCAACACCCGTGCGCCGGGCGGGAGTTCGGCCAGCAGCCAGTCCCCGCAGGCGAGTTGCCCCGCCCTGGCCGGAAACACCTCCTGGTAGCGGCCCCCGATCGCGTCGAACACGGCGGCCTGGCGGGCCCGTTCGGCCCGGCGCGCACCCGCGGCGGACGCCCGGTCGGCGTCGTCGGCGGCTGCGCTCTGTGCGTTGGTCACGATGATCTGGGCACCTCTCCCGCGTCCGTCCCGCCCGGCCCGTGGTGGCCCGCGCAGCACGCCCGACCCTGGCCTTCGAGGATAAACGCGATCACCGCACGGTGGAGTCCGTTTCCGGCCAACTCGTGCGCCGTTGGGCGCTTATCGCCCGCCAGGGGAAGCACACCGGGGCCCGCCAGGTGGTGCGCCAGTGCCCCGCGCGCCGCATGGCGCGACCAGGCCGGTTCCGCGCCAGGCCCGCGACCTGCGCCGATGCCCGGCCGGCGCTCCGTCCGGGGAGCTCCTCGGGCGCCTGTCGTGGGCGTTTATCGAACGTCAATCGCCACCTGTCAGAGTCCTCTCAGCGCCGGGGAAGCGTCAAAGCGTTCCCGCAGCCGGGGGGCTGCGGGGACGCCGACGCTCCGGGGGGACGGGCTTCCGCCAGGGGGGACCAGGGGGGTACCACGGGGGAGCGGAGGCCTACGGCGCGATCGGGGGAGGGGAAGGCTCGGTGTGCCGGGAGTCGATGAGGTCCTGCACCGGTTGGGCCTCGGGCACACCGAGCCGGGTGAACACCGTGAGCGCCTCCTGGAGGCACGCCAGCCCGCGCGAGGGCTGGCCCAGCTCCAGGAGCGCCTCGCCCAGCGCCGCGTTCGCCATGCCCTGGCAGTACGCGGCCTCGATCTCCTGGGCGATCGACAACGACTCCTCCGCGGCCTCCGCCGCCGCCGCGAGCTGACCGTCCGCGAGCAGGCAGGCCGCCAGCCGGGCCAGTGAGTAGCCCTCCCAGATCGGGTGCTGCTGCTGCCGGTACAGCTGGTGCGCCTCCCGCAGGTGCACCGCCGCCTCGCCGGGCGAACCGGTCGCGCGCAGCACCACGCCCAACTGGTAGAGCGTGTCCGCCAGGCACGGCACGTTCCCGGACGACCGGGCCGCCGCCACCGCCGCGCGGGCGGACTCCACCGCCTCCGCGTGCCGGTCCAGGCCGACGTAGGCGCGGGCCATGTTGGCGAGCAGCCGGGCCTCGCTGATCGAGGAGTCCAGGCGGCGGGCCGTCTCCTGGGCCTCCAGGTACACGGGCAGCGCCTCGGCGGGGCGACCGGCCCGGAACAGCGTGATGCCCAAGCCGTTGGCCGTGGCCAGCCGCAGGGCGGTGGGCCGGTCGACCGGCTGGAGCGCCAGGCTCTTCGCCAGGGCCTCCTCGGCCTCGGCGAGTTCGGACGCCACCTGGTGGATGTGGCCGAGCGCGTAGTGCACCTGGGCCCGGGTCTCCGGGTCGTCCTGGGCGCCGGGGCTCGCCGCGGCGGCGTGCAGCACGCTGCGGATGCGCGAGGCCAGCGACGGGTCCTCGACCATGTGGGTCATCCGCTGCAGGATGTCCACGGCGGGGTGCAGCAGTTCCGGCGGGGTCCCGGCCGCCGCCTCGACGCTGCTGAGCAGCAGGGCGACCTCGGAGCGCAGCCAGCCGCGGGCGGCGTCGGTGCCGGAGAACACCTGGCCGGAGGGGCGAGCCGCGTGCAGCGTCTCCATGTACGTGTCGTCGGGTTCGATGACCCGCTCGGCGTCGAGCACGGTGGCGTGCAGCAGGTCGAGCAGCCGCAACAGCGCCTCCTGCTGCCGCTCGACGTCCCCCAGCTTGGCGTTCTGCCGCTGCGCGTACAGGCGCAGCAGGTCGTGGTAGCGGTACCGGCCGGGGGTGAAGCACTCCAGCATGTTGGCCTCGACCAGGGCCTCCGCCAGGTCCTCGGCCTCCCGTTCGGGGGCGCCGAGCAGCGCGGCGACGGCCGCCAGCGGCAGGTCGGGGGAGTCGACCAGGGCGAGCAGCCGGAACGCCCGGGCCTCCTCGGGGCGGAGCTGGGCGTAACCGAGCCCCAGGGTGGTCTCCACGGCGAGGTTGCCGAGCTGGAGCTCCTGGAGCCGGTTGCGCTGGTCCGCTAACCGCCGGGCCAGGTCGGAGACGCTCCAGCGCGGCCGGCTGGCCAGCCGGGCGGCCGCGATCCGGACCGCCAGCGGCAGGAACCCGCAGGAGGTCACCACCTGCAGCGCGGCCTCCGGCTCGGCGCCGACCCGCTCGGCGCCGACGATCGCCGAGAACAGCGCGAGCGCCTCGTCCGGGGTCAGCTCCTCGATGTCGACCAGGTGCGCGCCGGGCAGTTCGGCCAGCCGGGAGCGGCTGGTCACCATCACCGCGTTGCCGGAGACGCCGGGGATCAGCGGGCGCAACTGCCCGGCGTCGCGGGCGTTGTCGAGCAGGATCAGCATCCGCTTGTCGGCCAGCAGCGAGCGGTACAGCGCGGCGCGCTGCTCCAGCGAGTCGGGGGCGTCGGACGCGCCGAGCGCGTGCAGGAAGTCGCCGAGCACCACGGCCGGGTCGGCGGGGGAGGCGCCCGCGCCGCGCAGGTCCACGTACAGCTGCCCGTCCGGGAAGTCCGGCCGCAGCGAGTGGGCCACGTGCACGGCGAGGGTGGTCTTGCCGACGCCGCCGATGCCGGCCAGCGAGGTCACCACGACGGCTTGGCCGGAACCCGCCCTCAGGACGTCCCGGAGTTCGTTGACCAGTTTGCTGCGGCCGCTGAAGTCCGAGACGTCGGCCGGGAGTTGGGCCGGTGGAACGAACGCGGCCGGTTCCTCGGCGGCCTTCGGCGGGGCGGCCGAGGGCGCCAGCAGGTCCGGGTCGCCGGCCAGGATCCGGGCGTGCATCGCGGACAGTCCGCCGCCCGGCTCCACGCCCAGTTCGTCGATCAGCAGCTTCCGGGTGTCCGCGTACACGCCCAGCGACTCGGCCTGCCGGCCGCTGCGGTACAGCGCCAGCATCAGCAGCTCGCGCAGCCGTTCGCGCAGCGGGTACGCGCTGGACAGCGAGTTCAACTCGGCCACCACGTCGGCGTGCAGGCCGATCTCCAGGGCCAGCGCGCAGCGCTCCTCGGCCACCGCGAGCTGCCGCTCGGCCAGCCGGCCGCGCTGGGTCTCGGCGTACGGCCCGGGCACGCCGGGCAGCGGGCGGCCGCGCCACAGGTCGAGCGCGGCGACCAGGGTGTCGTGGGCGGGGCGCAGGCCCCCCGCGGCCCGGGCGGCGGACGCCTCGGCGACCCGCTGCTCGAAGACCGTCGAGTCCAGGGCGTCGGCCGGGATCCGCAGCGCGTAGCCGTCGGTCATCGAGACCAGGACCTCGGAGGGCGTGCGGGCGGCCCGGTTGGGCTCCAGCACCGAGCGCAGCCGGGAGACGTAGGTGCGCAGCGCGGCCACCGCCTGCGGCGGGGTGCGGTCCCCCCAGATGCCGTCCACCAGGTCGTCGGTGGTCACCGGACGGCCCTCGCTGAGCAACAGGGCGACCAGGACGGCCTGTTGCTGCGGCGAGCCGAGCGCCAGCGGCACGCCGCCGCGCCAAGCCTGGACAGGCCCGAGCACTTGGAAACGCAACGCCTCGGCGGAGCGCGTGTCCTGATGCTCCATGTCCTCCCCTGTGGCCGATGAACCGTCTCTTCCCCGCACGTCCCCGGTCGTGTGGGGGCGACAGCTTATGAGGAAGCGCGCAAACGTCCACCAAGCGGATGCGCGGTGCAACGTTTATAAGACATTTAGCGGTCCCTACGATACTGTCCGCGCGCCCAGTGACAGTCGTCCGGGTGATCGAAACCCTCTCAGCTGAAAGGCGGCCCGCCCCATGGCCGACGAGACCACCACCACCGTTCCCGAGGCCGGGCAGACCGCGGCCCCGGTCGAGCACACCGCCACCGTCACCGACCAGGACGCGCTCCAGAACGCCCTCCAGGTGCTGGCCGGGCAGCCGACCGAGTCGCCCGCCGAGGCGCCGGTCGCGCCGAAGGACGACGAGGACTTCGAGCCGCTCGGCACCGTGACCAACTGCCCGTGACCGCTGTCCGCGTCACCAGAACGAGCCCCGACCCTCACCGGCCGGGGCTCGTCCCTTTCCAGCGCGCCGCCGCTACTGCGCCGAGCGCACCCGCAGGTTGGTGATCAGCGGGCCGTCGGTGACCTCGGCGAAGAAGTCGTTGCCCTTGTCGTCCACCACGATGAACGCCGGGAAGTCCTCCACCTCGATCCGCCAGACCGCCTCCATGCCGAGCTCCGGGTACTCCAGCACCTCGACCTTCTTGATGCAGTCCTGCGCGAGCCGGGCCGCCGGACCGCCGATCGAGCCCAGGTAGAAGCCGCCGTGCTCGTTGCACGCCTTGGTGACCTGCTTGGAGCGGTTGCCCTTGGCCAGCATCACCATCGAGCCGCCCGCCGCCTGGAACTGGTCGACGTAGCTGTCCATCCGGCCGGCCGTGGTCGGGCCGAACGAGCCGGACGCGTAGCCCTCGGGGGTCTTCGCCGGGCCCGCGTAGTACACCGGGTGGTCCTTCAGGTACTGCGGCATGCCCTGGCCGGCGTCCAGCCGCTCCTTGATCTTGGCGTGCGCGATGTCGCGGGCGACCACCAGCGTGCCGGTCAGCGAGAGCCGGGTCTTCACCGGGTACTTGGACAGCTCGGCCCGCACCTCGGCCATCGGCCGGTTCAGGTCGATCCGCACCACGTCGTCGTTCAGGTGCTCGTCGGTGGTCTCCGGCAGGTACTTGGCCGGGTCGGTCTCCAACTGCTCCAGGAACACGCCCTCGGCGGTGATCTTGCCGAGCGCCTGGCGGTCCGCCGAGCAGGACACCGCCATCGCGACCGGCAGCGAGGCGCCGTGCCGCGGCAGCCGGATGACGCGCACGTCGTGGCAGAAGTACTTGCCGCCGAACTGCGCGCCGATGCCGATCTTCTGGGTCAGCTCGAAGACCTTCCGCTCCAGCTCCAGGTCGCGGAAGCCGTGCCCGGTCCTCGCGTCGCCGCCGGTCGGCAGCTCGTCCAGGTAGTGGGCGGAGGCGTACTTCGCGGTCTTCAGCGCGAACTCGGCGCTGGTGCCGCCGACCACGATCGCCAGGTGGTACGGCGGACAGGCCGCGGTGCCCAGCGAACGGATCTTCTGCTCCAGGAAGGTGAGCATCGACGCCTCGTTGAGGATCGCCTTGGTCTCCTGGTACAGGTACGACTTGTTGGCCGAGCCGCCGCCCTTCGCCATGAACAGGAACTTGTAGGCGTCCCCGTCGGTGGCGTAGAGCTCGATCTGGGCCGGCAGGTTGTTGCCGGTGTTCCTCTCGTCCCACATGGTCACCGGGGCCATCTGGGAGTACCGCAGGTTCAGCCTGGTGTACGCGTCGAACACGCCGCGGGCGATCGCCGCCTCGTCCCCGCCCTCGGTCAGCACGTTCTGGCCGCGCTTGCCCATCACGATCGCGGTGCCGGTGTCCTGGCACATCGGCAGGATGCCGCCGGCCGAGATGTTGACGTTCTTCAGCAGGTCCAGCGCCACGAAGCGGTCGTTCGGGCTGGCCTCCGGGTCGTCCAGGATCCGGCGCAGCTGCGCCAGGTGCGCCGGGCGCAGGTAGTGCGAGATGTCGTGCATCGCCTCGGCCGTCAGCAGCCGCAGCGCCTCCGGCTCGACCCGCAGGAAGGTGCGGCCGCCGGCCTCGAAGGTCGAGACCCCCTCGGAGGTGAGCTTGCGGTACGGCGTGGTGTCCGTGCCGAGCGGGAGCAGGTCGCGGTAGGCGAACTCTGGGGCCATGGGGAGATCCTTCGGTTCTTTCGGCTTCGTCGACGAGGCACCCTCCAGGTTAGGCGCACCCGCCGGACGCCCCGCGCCCAGGTCGTCCTGCGTGACCGGCGTCACGCCCGTTGCCTCGAACCGCCGTTCGGTTCGGCGCGCGGCTCGCTAGGCTTTGTGACGTGGACAACTCTCCCGAGCCGGACCCGCAGGGCGCGCCGCCCTCCCCGCTGCCGAAGAACGAGCCCGCACCGGCCCCCGCCCGGGCGCCCGGTACCGACCTGGCCGCCGAGCTGCGCGCCTCCGACGCCGACCGCGAACGCGTCGCCGACCTGCTGCGCGACGCGTACGCCGAGGGCCGGCTGACCGTCGACGAGCACGCCGAACGGATCGAGGCCGCCTACGGCGCCCGCACCTTCGGCGAGTTGGAACCCCTCACCCGCGACCTGCCCAGCCATCCCGGGCCGATCCGGCACGACCTTACCAAGCCCCCGCTGGCCGCCCCCGCCGACCCGCGCCCGCTGCCCCCGGCCCGGGTCGAGGCGCCGACCATGCTGGCGGTGTTCGGCGGCGCCGCCCGCAAGGGCCGCTGGCGGGTCGGCTCGCACCTCAAGGCGGTCGCGGTGTTCGGCGGCATCGAGATCGACCTCACCGACGCGGTCTTCGAGTCCCCCGAGGTGGTCATCGAGGCGTACTCGGTGTTCGGCGGCGTCGACATCCGGGTGCCCGAGAACGTCAGCCTGCACGGCAACGGCGCCGGGGTGTTCGGCGGCTTCGAGGTCCGCGAGCAGACCTCCGCCGACCCGCACGCCCCGGTGGTCCGGGTGAAGGGCGCCGCGGTCTTCGGCGGCGTCGAGGCCCGGCCGCGGCGCGGCAAGGCGCTCCGGGACTGGGTCCGCCGGCAGCTCGACGGCTGACCTGCGCGGTTCCCGACGAGGCGTCAACTCGCCCTGCGGCACTCCTCGTTGCGACGAGTGCAGGAGGGCGGTCGATTGCGTGCGGTGTGCATGAATCCGGGGGCGGCGGGGTAGTTCCCCTCGCAATCGTTCCTGTACGGCTGTGACCTACGCGGGTCGGCGACGGCGCCACGGCGAGGGAGCACGGGGCAGTCGGGCAGGAGGCGACACCGTCCCCGAGCCTTGAGCCTGGTCAGGAGTTACCGTGCTGCATCCGATCGAGTCCAGCGCCCCCGCCGCCGCCCGCCGCCCGGCGGCCCAGCCGGACGTGGACGACAGCCCCTGGCACACCTCGGCCGCCTGCCGCAGCGACGAGGCCGGGCTGTTCTTCGCCCCCTCCAAGGAGCCGACGGCCGCCCGGCTCTCCCGCGAGGAGCACGCCAAGCGCGTCTGCGCCCGCTGCCCGGTCCTGCTCGAGTGCCGCGAGCACGCCCTCGCCCAGCCCGAGCCCTACGGCGTCTGGGGCGGTCTCACCGCCGCCGAGCGCCGGGTCGTCCTCACCCGCCGCCGCCGCCGGGACGCGGAGATCCGCGTCCCGGCCCGGATAGCGGGCTGAGACCCGCCGGGGCGGAACCAGGGGCGCGAGGCGGACCGCCGCGCCCCTGCTTCCGGTGCCCCCGGCGCCCGGGCGCCGCGTCCGGCGTCAGTTCGCGCGGTCGAAGTCGATCGCGCTGTACGCCCGCAGCTTGGAGAGCTTGTGGGTGGAGTCGATCCGGCGGATCGTCCCGCTCTTGGAGCGCATGACCAGCGACGAGGTGGTCGCGGTCTCCTGGCGGTAGTGGACGCCGCGCAGCAGCTCGCCGTCGGTGATGCCGGTGGCGACGAAGAACACGTTCTCGCCGCTGACCAGGTCGTCCGTGGTGAGCACCCGGTCGAGGTCGTGGCCGGCGTCCAGCGCCTTCTGCCGCTCGGCCGCGTCCTTGGGCCACAGCCGGCCCTGGATGACGCCGCCCATGCACTTCATCGCGCAGGCGGCGATGATGCCCTCGGGGGTGCCGCCGACGCCCATCAGCAGGTCGACGCCGGTCCCCTCGCGGGCGGCCATGATCGCGCCGGCCACGTCGCCGTCGGAGATGAACTTGATCCGGGCGCCGGCCTCGCGGATCTCCCGGACCAGGTCCTCGTGGCGGGGCCGGTCGAGCACCACGACGGTGACGTCCTCGACGGCGGAGCCCTTCGCCTTGGCGACCCGGCGGATGTTGACCGCGGGCGGGGCGGTGATGTCGACGTAGTCGGCGGCCTCCGGGCCGCAGACCAGCTTGTCCATGTAGAAGACCGCGCTGGGGTCGAACATGGTGCCGCGGTCGGCGACCGCGAGGACCGCGACGGCGTTGTTCATGCCCTTGGCGGTCAGCGTGGTGCCGTCCACCGGGTCGACCGCGACGTCGCACTCGGCGCCGGTGCCGTCGCCGACCCGCTCGCCGTTGTAGAGCATCGGGGCCTCGTCCTTCTCGCCCTCGCCGATGACGACGACGCCGTTCATCGAGACGGTGGAGACGAGGGTGCGCATCGCCTTGACTGCCGCGCCGTCGGCGCCGTTCTTGTCGCCCCGGCCGACCCAGCGACCGGCGGCCATCGCGGCGGCCTCGGTGACCCGGACCAGTTCGAGGGCGAGGTTGCGGTCGGGCGCTTCCGGAGCGACCACCAGTTCGGAGGGGAGGTGGTGCGGGTACTGCGTGGTCATCGTCGTTACCTCTCTGTACGCGACGGCCAGACAGCACCAGGACACGGAGGGCCACCGGTGCTGCGATGAGGGTTGCTGCGATCGTATCGGCAGGTCGGACGGGTGTCTGTGGCGCACTCCTCGTCGGGCCCCGGGGGCCACCGGCGCGCGGCGCCCGCGTAAGCGCCGCCTACCATGGGCGGGTGGCAGGCAACAGCAGCAAGAGGGGCCGGCAGACGGTACGGGACATGGTCCTGTCGATGGCGGCGGTCGGCGTCGTGGTGGTGGTCGCGTACTTCTCGATCCCCACCGCCGACGGCAAGGGCGACGGCGTGCACGCCGTGCCGTACCAGGTCGAACTGGCCTCGGCGAAGCGGGCCGCCCCGTACCCGCTGCTCGGCCCGCGGCAGCTCCCGGACGGCTGGAAGGCCACCTCGGTGAGCTACAGCCCGAACGACAAGGGCCGCGCCGCCTGGCACCTGGGCATGAACACCGCCTCCGGCCAGTACGCGGCGGTCGAGCAGAGCGACGGCGAGCGCACGGACGTGCTGGCCGCGAACGTGCCGGGCGCGAAGCCGGACGGCACCGTCACGGTGGCCGGCCAGGAGTGGGAGCGGGTGCAGGGCGACCGCTACCGGGCGCTGGTCCGCCCGGCCGGCGACACCGGCACCACCGTGCTCACCGGCACCGCCTCGTACGAGGAGCTGGCCCGGCTCGCCGAGAGCCTGGGCTGACGGACGCGGAGACCTCCGCCGGGAACGGCCCGGGAACGGCCGCAGGCCCCCGCCGGGAACGGCGGGGGCCTGCGGGTCGTGCGGGCCGCGGGGGCGGGCCTCAGACGGTGGTGACGACCTCGTCGTAGGCCAGGCGCGGGCCGCGCGGGAACCAGGCGTCCTCGCCCGGCTTGCCGATGTTGACCACGGCCAGCACCGAGTGCTCGCCGTCGCCGAAGAACTCCTTGTTGATGCCCTCGGCGTCGAAGCCGGTCATCGGGCCGGCGGCCAGGCCGGCGGCGCGGACGCCGATGATGAAGTAGGCGGCCTGCAGGGCGCCGTTCAGGGTGGCCGAGGACTCGCGGACCGCGCGCTCGGAGAAGAACATGTCCTTCGCCTGCGGGAAGTGCGGCAGCTGCGCCGGGAGCTCCTCGTGGAACTCGTTGTCGGCGGCCAGGATGGCGACCAGCGGCGCGGTGGCGGTCTTGGCCCGGTTGCCCTCGGCCATGTGCTGCAGCAGGCGGCCGCGGCCCTCCTCGGAGCGGACCAGGACGATCCGCAGCGGCTGCTGGTTGAAGGCGGTCGGGCCGAACTTGACCAGGTCGTAGACGGCCTGGATCTGCTCGTCGCTGACCGGCTCGTCCGAGAAGGTGTTGGCGGTGCGGGCCTCGCGGAAGAGCAGGTCCTGGGCGGCGGCGTCGAGTGCCAGGGTCATGGTCTGTGTCCTACCTCAGAGCTGGTGAACCGGTCGGGGTCGGCGGCCCGGGGGCCGCACACCTGTCCCCAACCATAGATGAAACTTAAACCATTCCCGCAAGTCCGAGTGAGGCGCGTCACACTCGCCGACGGCCGGCGCGTCGCCTCACTCCGCGGCGGGCTCCTCGGCGGCCAGCGCCGCGTCCAGCCGGGCCCGGGCGCCGTCCAACCAGCGCTGGCAGACCCTGGCCAGCCGCTCGCCGCGCTCCCACAGCGCCAGCGACTCCTCCAGCGTCGTCCCGCCGGTCTCCAACCGCCGGACCACCTCCAGCAGTTCGTCCCGCGCCTGCTCGTAGCCGAGCGACTCCTCCGGACCCGCACCCCGCTGACCCTGCTGATCTGCCATGCCGCCCAGGGTAGGCGCTGCCCCCGACAAATCCCGTTGCGCCCCGCCCCCCGGGCCGCCCTACCCTGCCCGGCATGAGCACCCCACGCCCGGCCGTCCCCGCCGACGCGGAGCAACTCGTCGAACTCCGCGCCCTGATGTTCGAAGCGATGCACGGCGAGGCCCGCCCCGGCCCCTGGCAGCGCACCGCCGCCGACCTGCTGACGCTCCGGCTCGCCGAGCCGCACCGCCGCCTGCAGGCCTACGTGACCGACGACCCGGAGCACCCCGGCCGGCTCACCAGCTGCGCCGTCGGCACCCTGGAGCAGCGGCTGCCCGCCCCCGGCCACCCCGAGGGCCTGTTCGGCTTCGTCTTCAACATCTGCACCCGCCCCGAGCACCGGGGCCGCGGCCACGCCCGGGCCTGCACCGAGGCCCTGCTCGCCTGGTTCGACGCGGCCGGCGCCACCCGGGTCGACCTGCACGCCACCGCGGACGGCCAGGCGCTCTACCGCGCCCTCGGCTTCCGGGAGCACTCCACGCCGCTCTCCCGCAGCCGCCCGGCGGCCGGCTGACCCGCCGCCCGGCAGGGCGCGGCGCCCGCGCCCCGGGCCAGCGAGCGCCGCAGGTTCAGCCGGGCCCGGTAGGTCAGGGTCTTCACCGCGCCCACCCGCAGCCCGGTCCGGTCGGCGATCTCCACCGAACTCAGCCCGTCCCAGTAGCGCAGCCGCAGCACCGACCGCTGCCGCTCGTTCAGCACCGCCAGCGCCGCGCCCACCCGCTCCGCCTCGGCCGCCGCGATCACCGACTCCTCCACCCGCACCCCGGAGTCCCGGTCGGCGACCGAGGCCACCGCCGACTCCCGGCGAGTCGAGCGCCGCTTCTCGTGGTCCAGCAGCACGTTGCGGGCGATGGTGAACATCCACGCGCCGAGGTCCGTACCGGTCCAGTGGAAACCGCGGATTCCCGCCATCGCGCGGACGAAGGCGTCCTGGGCCAGGTCCTCGGCCAGCGGACGGCTGCCGGTGCGGCGCAGCAGGAACGCCAGCACCGCGCCGTGGTAGCGCCGGTAGATGTCCGCCCAGGCATCGCGGTCCCCGGACTTCGCGGCCTCGATCAGCGCGGGCGTCACCACCGGTCCGTCCGACGGGGAAACGTCCATGCCAAACCTCCGGAAAGCGCCGGAAAAGGGAAGGCCCGTCACCCTATGACCGGGTTCCGGCGGCAGCAAGCAGTTCGCGGGAATACCGCAGGAAATGCCGGGAATTCCCGTGCGGAGGGGGGCTCGCGGCCGATTCCGCGAGCCGGGGGCGTCAGCCCTCCTCCGGCTCGCCCTCCACCCGCACCCCGAACGAGCCGCCCGCCACCCGGGCCCGCAGCACCTCCCCGTCCGCCGCCTGCGCGGGGGCGGTCAGCACCGTGCCGTCCGCCTTCTGCAGCACCGCGTACCCGCGCTCCAGGGTGGCCAGCGGCGACAGCGCCACCACCCGGGCCAGCGCGTGCCCCAGGTCGCTCTGCGCGTGGTCCAGCCGGAGCCCCAGCACCCGCCGGGCCCGCTCCAGCAGCGCGTCCACCTCCTCGCCGCGGGCCGCCAGCGCCTCGGCGGGCGCCGCCAGCACCGGACGGCTGCGCACCGAGGCCAGCCCCGCCGACTCCCGCTCGACCCGGTTCAGCACGTGCCGCCTGGCCCGGTCCCGCAACTGCCGCACCCGGGCCAGCTCCTCGCCGACGTCCGGCACCACCCGCTTCGCCGCGTCGGTCGGGGTGGACGCCCGGAGGTCCGCGACGAAGTCCAGCAGCGGCTGGTCCGGCTCGTGCCCGATCGCGCTCACCACCGGCGTCCGGGCCGCCGCCACCGTCCGCACCAACTCCTCGTCGGAGAACGGCAGCAGGTCCTCCACGCTGCCGCCGCCGCGCGCCACCACGATCACCTCGACCTCCGGCAGCGCGTCCAACTCCCGCACCGCCGCGCACACCTGGCCCACCGCCTGCGGCCCCTGCACCAGCACGTTGCGCACCTCGAAGCGCACCGCCGGCCAGCGCCGCCGGGCGTTCTCCAGCACGTCCCGCTCGGCCGCCGAACCGCGGCCGGTGACCAGGCCGACGCAGCCCGGCAGGAACGGCAGCGGCTTCTTGCGGGCGTCCTCGAACAGGCCCTCGGCGAACAGCCGCCGCTTCAACTGCTCCAGCCGCGCCAGCAGTTCGCCCAACCCGACCAGCCGCAGCTCGGAGGCCCGGAGCGAGAGCGTGCCGCGCGCCGTGTACCACTCCGGCTTCGCCCGGACGATCACCCGGGCGCCCTCCTGCACCGCGTCCGCGACCTGCTCGAACACCTGCCGGAAGCAGGTCACCGTCAACGAGACGTCCCGCTCCGGGTCGCGCAGCGTCAGGAACACCATCCCGGCCCCCGGCCGCCGGTTCAGCTGGGCGATCTGCCCCTCCACCCACACCTCGCCCAGCCGATCGACCCACCCGCCGATCAACGCCGAGACCTTCCCCACCGGCAGGGGCGCTTCCGGACTGCTCGTGTTGGCCATCCCCCCAAACTAGCCGCCCTCGGCGACACCCCGCCCGCGCTGCGCGAAGACCACCACCAGCCCCGCCGCCAGCCACACCGCGCCGACCAGCTGCGCCGTGCGCGCCGCCTCCACCAGCACCGCCACCAGCACCGCGACGCCCAGCAGCGGCACCACCGCGTGCCGCAGCCAGTCCCGCGAGCCCCCGCGCACCACGTACCAGCCCACCACCGAGGCGTGCAGCAGCACGAACGCGGTGAGCGCGCCGACGTTGACCACCGAAGTGAGCCGGTCGAGCCCGTCGTCCCGGCTCGCCGCCCAGCCGGCCGCGACCAGCGTGACCAGGGCGGCGGTCAGCAGCGCCCGCCGGGGCACCGCCGTCCGCCGGTCCACCGCGCCCAGCGCGCGCGGCAGCCGGCCCTCCCGGCCCATCGCGAACACCAGCCGCCCGGCCGCCGCCTGCCCGGCGAGGGCCGCGAACGCCGCGCCGACCGCCTTGGACGCGGCGACCAGCACGTGCAGCCAGTGCCCGACCGAGGCCTCCACGGTGTCGTAGAACGCCGAGCCCTGCGCCTGCGGGTCGGCCGCCAGCTGCTGCGGCGTCACCGGCTCCAGCACCGCCGCCAGGTAGGTCTGCAGCACGAACAGCACCCCGGCCAGCGCCAGGCACCAGAGCACCGCCCGGGCCACCGCCGCGGACGCGCCGACCGCCTCCTCGACGAACGAGGCGATCGCGTCGAAGCCGAGGTAGGAGAGCACCGCCACCGACACCGCCGACAGCACCGCCGTCAACGAGAACGCGCCGACTCCCCCGAACGGGGAGCCCCAGTCCCGCGCCGCCCCGTCCCGGACCAGCACCACCGCCGCCGCCACCACGAACACCGCCAGCACCACGACCTCCAGCGCCAGCACCGCGAACCCCACCGCCGCCGCCGTCCGCACCCCGGCCAGGTTCAGCGCCGTGGTGACCAGCACCGCCAGCACCGTCCACACCCAGCGCGAGACGCCGGGCACCAGCGAGTTCAGCGCGATCCCGGAGAACAGGTACGCCACCGCCGGGATCAGCAGGTAGTCGAGCATCGCCATCCACCCGGCCACGAACCCCGCCCCCTCGCCCAGCCCGGCCCGCGCGTACGCGAACACCGACCCGGTGCGCGGCACCGCCCGCACCATCTCGGCGTACGACAGCGCGGTGAACCCCATCGCCACCGTCGCCACCAGGTACACCGTCGCCACCGCGCCGTGGCTCTTCGCGTCCAGCACGCCGAACACGCCGACCGGCGCCATCGGGGCGATGAACAGCAGCCCGTACACCATCAGATCCCGCACCCCGAGGGTGCGCCGCAGCTCAGCCGCCCGCGCCTGTGTGCTCACCCTGGCCATTCCACCCGATCCGGTCCGCCCGCCCCCGCCTTGACCGCGCCGACGCGCGTCCGGGCCCGGAGGACTCGCCCGTACGATGGAGCCATGTCGACCACCGCTCAGCGCCGTGTCCTGCTCGCCGCCCCCCGGGGCTACTGCGCGGGCGTCGACCGCGCCGTGATCGCCGTGGAGAAGGCCCTGGAGCAGTACGGGGCACCGATCTACGTCCGCAAGCAGATCGTCCACAACAAGTACGTCGTGCAGACCCTGGAGAAGCAGGGCGCGATCTTCGTCGACGAGACGGAGGAGGTGCCCGAGGGCTCGATCGTGGTGTTCTCCGCCCACGGCGTCGCCCCGTCCGTGCACGACGAGGCCGAGGCCGGCCGGCTCGCCACCATCGACGCCACCTGCCCGCTGGTCACCAAGGTGCACAAGGAGGCCCGCCGGTTCGCCGACGAGGACTACGACATCCTGCTGATCGGCCACGAGGGCCACGAGGAGGTCGTCGGCACCATGGGCGAGGCCCCCGAGCGGATCCACCTGGTGGACGGCGCCGAGGACGTCGCCAACGTCAAGGTCCGCGACGAGTCCAAGCTGGTCTGGCTCTCCCAGACCACCCTCTCGGTCGACGAGACGATGGAGACCGTCGGCGCCCTCAAGGAGCGCTTCCCGCTGCTGGTCTCCCCGCCCAGCGACGACATCTGCTACGCCACCCAGAACCGCCAGGTCGCGGTCAAGCAGCTCGCCCCCGAGGCCGACCTGCTGATCGTGGTCGGCTCCAAGAACTCCTCCAACTCGGTCCGGCTGGTCGAGGTCGGCCTCGAGTACGGCGCCAAGGCCGCCCACCTGGTCGACTTCGCCGAGGAGATCGACCCGGCCTGGTTGGAGGGCGTCACCACGGTCGGCCTGACCAGCGGCGCCTCGGTCCCGGAGATCCTGGTCGACGGCGTGCTCGACCTGCTCGCCGGGCACGGCTTCGAGGACGTCCGGATCGTCAAGACCGCCGAGGAGCACCTCACCTTCTCGCTCCCCAAGGAGCTCCGCCGCGACCTGCGCGCCGAGGCCGCCGGCAAGCTCTGACCGCCCGCCGCCGGTGCCCGGCCCCGGGCACCGGCCGGCCGAACGGCTGCGCCGGCCGCCGTCCCCCCGTAGGTTGGACCGAGGGCCGGCGGGCAGCGGACGCCCCCGGCGGGTACGGGAGGCGACGGCAGTGACGACGGTCTTCGGCGTGGACATCGGCGGCTCGGGCATCAAGGGCGCACCGGTCGACCTGGACAAGGGCGTGCTCGCCCGGGAGCGGCACAAGGTGCTCACCCCGCACCCCTCCGCCCCGGACGCGGTCGTCGACGCGGTGTGCGAGGTCGTCCGGCACTTCGACCACCGGGGGCCGGTCGGACTGACCTTCCCCGGCGTGGTCGTCGACGGGCGCACCATGACCGCCGCCAACGTCGACAGGGGCTGGGTCGGCCTGGACGCCGCCGCCCGCTTCAGCGCGGCCCTCGGCCTGCCCGCCACCGTCCTCAACGACGCCGACGCGGCCGGCCTCGCCGAGACCACCCACGGCGCCGCCCGCGGCCGCCGGGGCGTCGTGCTGGTGCTCACCTTCGGCACCGGCATCGGCAGCGCGCTCTTCAGCGACGGCGTGCTCGTCCCCAACACCGAACTCGGCCACCTCGAACTGCGCGGCAAGGACGCCGAACGCCGCGCCTCCTCCGCCGCCCGGGAACGCCACGACCTCAGCTGGCCGCAGTGGGCCGAGCGGGTCGACGAGTACCTCGACCTGGTCGAGATGCTGTTCTCCCCGCAGCTGGTCGTCATCGGCGGCGGCGTCAGCCGCAAGCACGAGAAGTTCCTGCCGCTCCTCAAGGACCGCCGCGCCGAGGTCGTCCCCGCCGAACTGCGCAACGACGCGGGCATCGTGGGCGCGGCGATGGCCGCGAGCCGCCGGGTCTAGGGCGGGCGCCGGGCGCCGGGCGCCGCCTGGCCGGCCGGGCTCAGCCGGACTGGCGGGCCCGGCGGTGGCGGCGCTGGGCGACGTACCGCGCGGCGACGATCGCGGCCGCCAGGGCGGTGCCGCTGAACAGCCAGCCCGCCCGCAGCGCCAGCCCGCCGGCCAGCGCCACCACCTCGCCGGTCACGCCCTGGGACGGGCCGGGCTGCAGCAGCACCAGCGCCGCCGCGAACGCGATCGGCCCGCAGATCGGCGCCGCCGCCAGGTCCGAGTACCGCACCCGCACGGCCAGCTGGAAGCACACCACCAGATAGCCGAGCCCGAACAGCACCCCGAGCCCGCCGAACAGCAGCCGGTCCGCCCCGGCGAACGCCAGCGACCCGGCCGCCGCCGCGACCCCGGTGCCCACCGCCGTCAGCCGGGCCGGCCGCCCGCTCCCGCCGCGCCGCTGCCGCGCCGCCAGCACCCGCTGCAGCACGCGCTTCACCGCCGGCGGAGCGGACCGGGCGCCGGACGCCGACCGCAACCGCGACTCGGGGGGCCCGCTCTGCCCCGGAACGGCGGCCTCGCCGGCGCCGCGCCCGGGCGGTCGCCTGCTCGGCCCTGGCGGCTGGGTACGGATGCTCTGCTCCACCCGACCAACGTACGGTCTGATCATCGGCACCGTGTGTAATGGCCCCCCACCGAGTTGTCCGTGTCCGGCCGGTGCGCGCCCCCACCGCGCTTCCGACCACCCTCCGCGCGCCCCGTAGACTGGGGGATCGGCCCGCACCGGGCCCACTCGACGCCCTCCAAGCCCCGGGACACCACTCTCCATGTCGCTCACGATCGGAATCGTCGGCCTGCCGAACGTCGGCAAGTCGACCCTGTTCAACGCCCTGACCAAGAACGACGTGCTGGCGGCCAACTACCCGTTCGCCACCATCGAGCCGAACGTCGGCGTCGTCGGGGTCCCCGACCCGCGGCTGGACAAGCTCGCCGAGATCTTCGGCTCGCAGCGCATCCTCCCGGCCACCGTCGACTTCGTCGACATCGCCGGCATCGTCCGCGGCGCCAGCGAGGGCGAGGGCCTGGGCAACAAGTTCCTCGCGAACATCCGCGAGGCCAACGCGATCTGCCAGGTCGTCCGGGCCTTCACCGACCCCGACGTGGTCCACGTCGACGGCAAGGTCTCGCCCAAGGACGACATCGAGACCATCCACACCGAGCTGATCCTCGCCGACCTGCAGACCATCGAGAAGGCGCTGCCCCGGCTGCAGAAGGAGGCCCGGCTCAAGAAGGAGACCGCGGCCGTGCTCGCCGCCGCCGAGGCCGCCCAGGCCGTCCTGGAGACCGGCAAGACCCTCTTCGAGGCCGGCTTCGACACCACCGCCGTCCGCGACCTGCACCTGATGACCTCGAAGCCGTTCCTCTACGTCTTCAACGTCGACGAGGACGCCCTCTCCGACGAGGACTTCAAGGACGCCCAGCGCGCCCTGGTCGCCCCCGCCGAGGCGATCTTCCTCAACGCCAAGATCGAGTCCGAGCTGATCGAGCTCGACGACGACGAGGCCCTCGAACTCCTCCAGTCCATGGGCCAGGACGAGCCCGGCCTCGCCACCCTCGCCCGGGTCGGCTTCGCCACCCTCGGCCTGCAGACCTACCTCACCGCCGGCCCCAAGGAGACCCGCGCCTGGACCATCAGGCGGGGCGCCACCGCCCCCGAGGCCGCCGGTGTCATCCACACCGACTTCCAGAAGGGCTTCATCAAGGCCGAGGTCACCTCCTTCGACGACCTCGTCGCCGCCGGCTCCCTCGCCGAGGCCCGCGCCAAGGGCAAGGCCCGCATCGAGGGCAAGGACTACGTCATGCAGGACGGCGACGTCGTGGAGTTCCGCTTCAACGTCTGACCGCCCGGCCCGGAGGGGCCGTCCCGCCCGGGGCGGCCCCTCCGGCGCGTCCGGCCGCGGAAAACCCGTGGTGCCGGACCCGGCGGGACGGTGATCATGGCCGGCATGGAGACCCGCTTCCTCGCCATCGGCGAGCTCACCGCCACCCCGCCCATCGCCGTCGTGGTCGACGTGATGCGCGCCTTCACCACCGCGGCCTGGGCGTTCGCGCGGGGCGCCGAGCGGATCGTGCTGGCCGGATCGTTGGACGAGGCACTGGAGTTGAAGGAACGTCACCCCGGCTGGGTGGCGCTCAAGGACGGGGCGCCCGCGGCCGGGTTCGACGCCGTGAACTCGCCCGGCCGGATCCGCGACACCGACCTCGCGGGGCGGACCGTCGTCCAGAAGACCACCGCCGGGACGGTCGGCGCGCTCGCCGTGCGGGGCGCCGACCTGGTGCTGTGCGCGAGCTTCGTGGTCGCGGAGGCCACCGCCCGGGCCCTGCACGGCCGCCCGGAGGTCACCTTCGTCGTCACCGGTGAGGACGGGCGCGCCGAGGAGGACCTCGCCTGCGCCCGGTACATCGCCCACCGCGCGGCCGGCGAGACCCCCGACCCCGCCCCCTACCTGCGCCGCGCCGCCGACTCCGGCGCCGCCGCCGACCTGCTCGGCCACGTCCGCAAGGGCGTCCACCCGGACGACGTGGAACTCTGCCTGGAACTCGACCGCTTCCCCTTCGCGATGTCCGCCGCCCCGGAGGACGGCCTCATGGTGCTGCGCCCGTACGCGGGACCAGCCGGTTCAGGTCGATCGTGATCGCGAACGGCACGGGACGGGAGAGGTCCCCCCGGTGGATGCCGGTCGGAAGGTAGCTGCGAGTGGGCCCGTCGAGTTCGTAGACGTGCGCCACGGCGGCCCCGCCCTCGTCCTCGATCAGCCAGTAGTGGGGGATGCCCGCCTCCGCGTACTTGCGGAGCTTCACCGTCCGGTCGCGGTGGGCGGACTCGGGCGAGACGACCTCGGCGACGAGCAGGACGTTCTCCGGATCGTGCCAGGTGCGGTCCGGATCGAACGGCACGGTGACGAGCAGGAGGTCGGGCTCGGGGCGGGTGCGGGAGTCCAGGCGGACGGTCATCTCGCGTTCGACCTCGATGCCGGCGGGCACCTGCGCGGCGAGGGCGTTGGTGAGCGCGGTGACGACGCGACTGTGCCACGACCGCTGGGGGGACATCATGAAGACCAGCGCTCCGTCGATCAGTTCGGTGTGGCGCGGCGCCTCGGGCAGGCGGTCGAGATCCTCCGCGAACCAGCCTTCCGCGCGCGGCGGGCGCATCCAGTCGGGGAGTGAGGTCATGTCCTCAGAGTAGGCGGTAGACAGTGTCTACGCAGGGCTGGTAGACACTGTCCATGGACAGTGAGCACATCCCGCTGCGGGAGCGCCTGGTGGACGCCGGGGTCGAGTTGGTGCTGGCGGAGGGGTCGGGGGCGGTCGGGCTGCGGGAGATCGCGCGGCGGGCCGGGGTGTCGCACGGGGCGCCGAGGCGGTACTTCGCCACGCACCGGGAGTTGCTGTCGGCGGTGGCCCGGCGCGGGTTCGAGGAGCTGGCCGGGCGGTTCGCGCGGGTGCGGGGGGCGGACGCGCGGGAGCGGGTGGCGGGGGCCGCCCGGGCGTACCTGGGGTTCGCGGCCGAGCGGCGCGGGATGTTCGAGCTGATGTTCCGGCACGACCTGCTGGACGGGGACGGCGCGGAGCCGGCCGGGCCGAGGCTGCGGGAGGCGACGGGGCCGCTGTTCGAGGGGCTGGCGCGGCTGGTGGGGGAGTGCACGGGGGACGAGGCGCGGGCGCCGCTGGTGACGGCCGCGCTGTGGGCGAACCTGCACGGGCTGGCGCAGTTGCAGGGCTGGGGGAGCACCGGACTGGTGCTCGGGGAGGGGCGCGAGGAGGAGCTGCTGGAGGCCGTGCTGGCGGCGCACCTCGGGGCGCCGGTGTGAGCCGCCTCGCGCTGCCGGTGAGCGCCGGCGCCGCCATGCTGGTGGCCCTGGACGGCACGGTGCTGCTGATGGCGCAGCCCGGCATGCGGCGCGAACTCGACTGCACGACCGCCCGGTTGCAGTGGACCAGCACCGGCTACCTGGTCGCCGTCGCGGCCCTGCTGGTGCTCGCTGGCCGGCTCGGCGACCGGTACGGGCATCGCCGGACGCTGCTGGTGGGCGTGCTGGGCTTCGGCGCGGCCTCGGCCGGGATCGGGCTGGCACCCACCGTCGGCTGGGTGGTCGGGCTGCGGGTCGCCCAGGGCGTGTTCGGTGCGCTGCTGCAGCCGGGGACGCTCGCGCTGCTGCGGCTGTGCTGCCCGCCCGAACGGCTCGGCCGGGCGGTCGCCGTCCGGACCGGGGCGATCGCGGTCGCGGCGGGCGCGGGCCCGCTGCTCGGCGGGGTGCTGGTGGACGCGTTCGGCTGGCGCGCGGTGTTCTGGATCAACGTCCCGGCCGCCGCCGTGATCGCCGCGATGGTCCTCACCCTCCCGTCCGGGCGGCGGAGTTCGGACGGGAGGCCGCTCGACCCGGCGGGCGCGGCGCTGCTCGCGGCGGCGCTCGCCGTCCTGGTGCACGCGCTCTCCCGGGTGCCCGAGTGCGGCTGGCCCGGGGTGCTGCCCGAACTCGCCTGCGCGGCGGGCCTGTCGGCGGCGCTGGTGGCCCACGAGCGGCGGGCCGCGAACCCGGTGGTGCCGCGCCCGGTGGCCCGGTCGCGGCCGGTCGCGGCCTCCCTGGTGCTGCTGCTGACCGCCTCGGCCGGACTGTTCGGGACGCTGTTCAGCACCACCTTCCGGCTCCAGGACACCCTGCACACCGGCCCGTTGGGGGCGGCGCTGCGGATGCTGCCGCTGACCGCGCTGATGGTGCTCGGCGCTCCGCTGGCCGCACGGGCGCTGCGCGGGCAGGGGCCCCGGCGGACGGCGCTGGCGGGCGTCGCCCTGCTGGTGGCGGGTGTCGCGGGGCTGGCCGGTCCGGGCGGCGGCGGCGCCTCGACGGCGGCCACGGTGGTGGCGTCGGCGCTGCTGGGCGCGGGGTTCGCGGCGGTGATGGTGACGGCGACCGGCACCGTGGTCGGCGACGCCCCGGCGGGGTATGCGGGCGCGGTCGGCGGGTTGAAGCAGACCGCGATGAACATCGGCCCGACCCTGGGCATCGCGGCCGCCGCCGGCACCGGCCCGAACGTCGCGCTGCCCGTGCTGGCCGCCGTGGCCGCCCTCGGCCTGCTGCCCGCCGCCGCCCTCCCGGGGGCGCGACCCGAGCCGCTCGGCGGGCCCGCTGTCGGCGGTGCGTGACACCCTGGCCCGGTGGTGCGGCGGCGGGCCGACTACCCGGCCGCCGACCCGCCTGACCGCCAACTCGCCCCGGGGGAACCGCGCATGGACTTCATCGAGTCGACCGTCGAGGCGGACGGCGAACGCCTGGCCTGCACCGTGATCGAGCCGGACGGCCCGGGCGGCCCGCCCGCCGGGCCCGTCGCACCCACCGTGCTGCTGATGCACGGCGCGGGCAGTGGGGACCGGCAGCGCTGCCTGCCGTTGGGGCGGGAGTTGGCGTCCGCCGGGTGCCGGGCCGTGGTGTTCGACTTCGCCGGGCACGGCGCGAGCACCGGCACGCTCGGGGCGCTCTCGTTGGCCCGCCGGGCCCGGCAGGCCCGGGCGGTGCTCGACCGGCACGCCCCGGCCGGGCCGCTGCTGCTGGTCGGGTTCTCGATGAGCGGCCAGACCGTCGCCGACCTGCTGCGGGTGCCCGAACTCGCCGCCCGCACCACGGCGATCGCCCTCGCCGCGCCCGCCGCCTACGCTCGGGAGGTCCACGAACTCCCGTTCTCAGAGCCAGGGTTCACCAAAGCCCTGCGTCAGCAGGGCAGTTGGCGCAGCAGCACGGCCTTCGAGGTCCTCGCGGCGTTCCCCGGCCGGGCGCTGCTGGTGCTGCCGGAGACGGACGAGGTGATCCCCGCCGAGGTGACGGACGCGCTGGACTCCGCCCTGCGCACCGGCGCCGCGAGCCCCTACACCCGGCTCACCCTGCCGGGCGCCGGCCACCTGCTCGGCCGCCACCTGGGCGCCCGCCCGGCGGAGTGCGCCCGGGTGGCGGCGGCCCTGCTGGCCGGCACCGGAGAGGCCGCCCGGGCCACCTGAGCGCCGGAACTTCTCGGACGCCGGTCAGGGCCTCCGTGCGGTGCGGGGGTCAGGGCACCTCGACCACCAGCGCGCCGTCCGCGCCGCGGCCGATCCGGACGCCGGTCAGGTCGGCCACGTGGTGGTCGGGCCGGTGGGCGGCGGCGCGCGGGCCGACGCCGAGCACCGGCATGCCGGCGGCCCGGCCGGCCGCGATGCCGGCCTCGGAGTCCTCCAGGACCAGGCACTCGGCGGGGGCGACGCCCAGCTCGGCGGCGGCCTTGAGGAAGCCCTCCGGGTCGGGCTTGCTGGCGCCGACGTGCTCGGCGGTGACCAGCAGCGGCGGCAGCGGGACGCCGGCGGCGGCCATCCGGACCCGGGCCAGCCGGTCGTCGGCGGAGGTCACCAGGGCGTGCGGCAGTCCGACCAGCGAGGCCATCAGCCGTGCGGCGCCCGGGACTTCGACCACGCCGTCGGTGTCGGCGGCCTCCTCGTCGAGCATCAGCGCGTTCTCGGCGAGGTTCTGCTCGACCGGGCGGTCGGGCAGCAGCAGGCCCATGGTCAGGTGGCCCTGCCGCCCGTGCGCGACCCGCATCACCTCGTCGCCGTCCAGGCCGTGCCGCTCGGCCCAGCGGCGCCAGCAGCGTTCGACCACGGCGTCGGAGTTGACCAGGGTGCCGTCCATGTCGAGCAGGACGGCCCGGACCGGCGGGGTGAGGACGGGCATCGGGGCTCCTCGGGAGGCCTCGTACGAGTGTTTGTTCCTCAAGCGTACAAAAACTCGTCCGGGCGGGCCGCCTCAGCCGACCAGGTGGGCGTTGACCGCGCGGGCCGCCTCGGCGAGCTCCGGCAGCTCGACCACCTCGACGCCGGCGGCGGTCAGCAGCGCGGTGCCCTCGCAGGCCTCGACGAACAGGGCGGGCTCCCGCCAGGCCACCACCACCCGGGGCACCCCGGCGGCGACCAGCAGGTCCGCGCAGGGGTGCGGGCGGGAGGCGCGCCGGCCGCAGGGCTCCAGGGTGGAGTAGACGGTGGCGGTGCGCAGCCGGGGGTCGCCGGCCGGGAGCCTGCCGAGCGCGGCCTCCTCGGCGTGGTTCACGGCGTCCACCTCGCGGCTGTACCCCTCGGCCAGCACCTCGCCGTCCGCGCCGACGATCACCGCGCCGACCGAGAAGGCGGTCCCGGACGGCGGGCAGCGCTTCGACAGCTCGATCGCGCGGCGCATCCAGGCCAGGTCGGCCGGGTCACTGCTGCTCATCGGGGGACTCCTTCGGGGCGTACCGCAGTAGGACGACGTCCCCCACCGTACGTGCCTCCAGCAGCCGCATCCGCCGGGTCGGGCCGCCGGGGTACGCGGCGGGGGAGAGGAAGCGCGGCGCGTCGGCCTGGCCGACCAGCAGCGGGGCGACGGCCAGCTGCAGCTCGTCGGCCAGGCCCTCGGCCAGGAACCGGGTGTGCACGCCGCCGCCGCCCTCGACCATCAGCCGGCGCACCCCGCGCGCGCCCAGGTCGTCCAGCACCGCGCCGAACGCGACGGTCGACCCCAGGCCGACCACCTCGGTGCCGGGCGCCCCGGCCAGCGCGGCGCCCAGCGCGGGCGCGGCGGCGTCGGTGGTGTAGACGAGCTTGGCGCCGCCGGTATGCCAGAACCGCAGCGCCGGGTCGAGTCGCCCGCTCGCGCTCAGGGTGACCTTCAACGGGTGCGCGGGCCGTCCGGCGGCGATCCGGGCGGCCCGCCGCTCGGGCGAGTTCACCAGCAGCCGGGGGTTGTCGGCGCGCAGCGTCCCGCCGCCGACCAGGACGGCGTCACTGTCGGCCCGCAGCGCGTCGACCCGGTCGAAGTCCGCAGCGTTGGAGAGCAGCAGCCGCTCGGGCGAGGCGTCGTCGAGGTGCCCGTCGATCGACACCGCGGCGCTGAGCAGGACGTGGGGGCGGGGCACGACGGGACTCCACGGGGTCGGCGGACGGCAGCGGCTCCCACCGTACGCCGACCGCCGACCGCCGACCGCCGCCGGTCGGCCCCCCGTCGGGCGGCCTCAGGAGGGCCGGGGCGGCACCGGCAGCGGCAGGGCGGGCAGCCCGTTGATGCTGACGGCGACGTTCTCCTTGCCCTCGCAGTACTCGCTGAACCGGTCCTCGCCCTTGCGGTCGAAGAACTCGGCGAGCAGCGTCCGGTCGGACCGGTACTCCATGAACGGGACGGCGAACCCGCAGGAGTCGCTGACTCGTTCGGCCCGCACCAGGATGATCGCGCGCAGCGCGGTGCCGTCCGCCGAGGGGTCGAAGCGGGCGAGCAGCTCGGCGAACCGCGGGTCGTCCCGGAAGACCGGCTCGCCCCGCCCGTGCACCCGCAGCACGGTCGGCGGACCCTCGAAGGCGCACCACATCAGGATGATCCGCCCGTTCTCCCGCAGGTGGGCGATGGTCTCGGCGTGCGAGCCGCCGAAATCCAGGTAGGCGACGGTCAGTTCGTCGAGCACGGCGAGGGTGCCGGCCCGCCCCTTGGGCGAGATGTTGAGGAAGCCGTCGGCGTCCAGCGGGGCGGTGCCGACGAAGTAGACGGGCTGCTTCTCGATGAACGCGCGCAGCCTGGCGTCGATGCGCTCATAAGTCTTTCCCATGCGGAGGATTCTCCTCCCGGGAGGGTCGGAATGGCGAGGCGATTACTCACCGGTCTTGCCATGCGAGACAGGATTGTCCGAAACCTGGAACGTTTTCCTATGCTGGGCGGACGTCGAGGAACCGCCTTCGAGGGAGAGGGAGTCCCGCCATGCCCGCCTACACGCACGGCCACGCCGCCGCCGTCCTGCGCTCGCACCGCAGCCGCACCGCCGCCAACTCCGCCGCCTACCTGCTGCCCGAACTCCGCCCCGGACAGCGGGTGCTGGACGTCGGCTGCGGCCCGGGCACGATCACCGCGGACCTGGCCGAACTGGTCGGCCCGGACGGCCGGGTGGTCGGCATCGAGCCGGGCGCCGAGGTGCTGGCCGAGGCCGCCGGGCACGCCGCCGGGCGCGGGTTGGCGAACCTGTCCTACGAGGTCGCCGACGTCTACGAACTGCCGTACGCCGACGCCTCGTTCGACGTGGTGCACGCCCACCAGGTGCTGCAGCACCTGCCCGACCCGGTCGCCGCGCTGCGCGAGATGCGCCGGGTGACCGCCCCCGGCGGGGTGATCGCGGTCCGCGACTCGGACTACGCCGCGATGACCTGGTACCCGCAGCCGCCGGAGCTGGACGAGTGGTTGGCGCTGTACCGGAAGGTCGCCCGGATCAACGGCGGCGAGCCCGACGCCGGCCGCCGACTGCTGGCCTGGGCCCGGGCGGCCGGGCTGGCTGCCGACTCCGGCGACAACCTGGTTCCCTCGTCCAGCAGTTGGACCTTCGCCACCGAGGCCGAGCGCGGCTGGTGGTCGGAGAGCTGGGCCGAGCGCACCACCCGCACCAGGCTGGCCGACACCGCCCTGGCCGAGGGCCTGGCCACCCCCGCCGACCTGGACCGGATCGCCGCCGGCTGGGGCCGCTGGGGCGCCGACCCGGATGCCTGGTTCGCCGTACTGCACGGCGAACTCCTGGTTCGCGTAAGCTAGTTGGGCACGCCCCCGCGTTGACGAGACGTTGACCGGCCGCGTACCGCCCGGTAGCACGCACCGTCCGGCCTGGTGCTGGGACGGGCGGTCCGACCCGCCCCCCACCGGGTCGGACCGCTACCGTGTGGGCATGGACGCCGAACGCGGTGCGAGGGCCACCCACCGGGTGATGCGCCAGGACGACAACGGCAACCGCTTCCTGCTCGCCCGAGGCCTCGACCGGTCCCGGGCCGAGGAGTTGGCCGCCGAGTACGAGGCCCGCGGCCACAAGCAGCTCTACTGGGTCGAGGCCGAACACGCCGACGGCCCCGAGCACCCCGACGGCCCCGGGAACCCGGCCTGACCCCGGCCCGCCGCGTACCGTGGCACCCGGCGGCGGCCGCCGCCCCGACACGTGCGCCAAGGAGGCCCCGGTGGGTGTGGAGATCGAGCGGAAGTTCCTCGTCCCGGACGGCGCGGACGTCCCCGCCGGGCGCGAGTTCGAGGTCCGGCAGGGCTACCTGGTGACCGGGCCGGAGGGCGCCGAGGCGCGGGTGCGGCAGCAGGGCGAGGACTGCTCGCTGACGGTCAAGCGCGGTGCCGGGCTGGTCCGCGGCGAGTGGGAGACCCCGCTGAGCACCGAGCAGTTCGCCGCGCTCTGGCCCGCCACCGAGCACGCCCGGATCCACAAGACCCGCCGGATCGTCCCGCTCGGCCCCGACGAGGCCGTGGTCGACACCTTCCACGGCCGGCTCGCCGGACTGCGCACCGTCGAGGTCGAGTTCACCGACGCCGACCGGGCCGCCGCCTTCACCCCGCCGCCCTGGTTCGGCCCCGAGGTCACCGACCGCGCCGACCTCAAGAACCAGCACCTGGCCACCGCCGCCGCCCCGCCGCGCGCCTGACGTAGGGTCGGTGGCTGGCACGACGAGCACGAGGACGGCGATGGCAACCCTGATCGACACGGTGGCGTGGGTCCGGCTGGAGGGCGGCAGGATCCTGTGCGCCCGCCCGCGCGGCAAGGACGCCTTCTACATCCCCGGCGGCAAGCGCGAGGGCGCCGAGACCGACCTGCAGACCCTGGTCCGCGAGGTCGCCGAGGAACTCACCGTCGCCATCCGCCCCGACACCGTCGCCCACGTCGGCACCTACCAGGCCGAGGCCCACGCCCAGGCCCCCGGCACCCAGGTCAGGATGGCCTGCTACGCCGCCGACTACACCGGCACCCTCGCCGCCAGCAGCGAGATCGAGGAGGTCGCCTGGTTCGGCTACGCCGACCGCGACCGCGTCCCCCCGGTCGACCAGGTGCTCTTCGACGACCTGCACCGCGACGGCCTCCTCCACTAGGGCCCGTCTTCACACCCCCGCCTGCCCCGCAACGCCTGGCACGCCCTCTCGCCGCACCGGGCGAAAAGCCAAGTACGTCCAGTACGAGGCCTTCCGCCCGGCACGCCGAGAGCACGCACCAGCCGCCGCAGGGCTGCGACGGGGGTGTGAAGACGGGCCCTAGCACCCCGAGCGCCGGAACTGTCCGTTCTGTACGCCAATCGGACAGACGAGCCGTATGCCGGGATAGCGGTGCGATTCCCTGGGTATGGCAGAGTTCGGCAGCATTCGTCACCATCCGTGAGCCCCTGGCGGCACGGGGTGGCGGCGGCCCGCACCCCGGCGACCCCGCCGGGGGCGTTCCAGCGACGGCCGGAGGCCCCGTAGGTGGCGAAGCCGGGTGACGGCGGGGGAGAGCGGGAGGCGGCCGACCTGCCCGCGCACGGGGCGCGGCGCGGGGCCGCGCCCCCCGGCCGGACCGCCGCCGGGCGGGCGGCCGCGGGCCGCGCCGCCGCCCGGGCGCGGCTGCGCCGGGGGCGGCCCGCCGCACTGCCCGGCAGCGCCCCGACGGCCGGCCCCGCCCCGGCCCCCGGCGAGCCCCGGCCCGGCGGCACCCCGGCCCGCGGCCGCCCCGCCCGGGCCTTCCCCGGCGGGCCGGAGCCGCACCCCGGCGAGGGCCCGGGCGGCCCGACCCCGCTGCACCCCAGCCGCCGCACCGAGGGCGGCAGCCTGCTGGACGTGGTCCGGGTGGCCATCGTCATCCTCGACACCTCCGGCCGGGTGGTGCTGTGGAGCCCCGCCGCCGAGGAGATGCTCGGCTGGCCCAGCGAGGTGCTGGTCGGCCGCGCCGTCGACGAGCTGATCCCCGACCCGGACCAGGTGCGGCGCACCCGCGCCGCGCTCCAGGAGACGCTGCGCCGGGGCTCCTGGCACGGCTTCACCGAGATCGCCGACCGGGACGGCCTGCCCGTCGAGGTGGAGGTCCGGCTCTCGCTGCTGGTCGACGGCGACGGCGCCCCGTACGTGCAGGCCGCGCTCACCGAGGCCGCCGCGCTGCGCGCCGTCGAACGCGACCTCGCCGTCCGGGACGCCCTGTTCGAGCAGTCGCCGCTGGGCATCGCCGTGCTGGACACCGACCTGCGCTACACCGCCGTCAACCGCACCCTCGCCGACATGAACGGCCTGCCCGCCGAGGCGCACATCGGCCGCACCACCGGCGAGACGCTGCCCGAGCGCTCCGCCGACGAGATCACCGCCGTCCAGCGCCAGGTGCTGGCCACCGGCGAGCCCGTCATCGACGTCACGCTGGCCTCCCCGTCCACCGCCCGCTCCGGCTACCGGTCGATCTCCTACAGCCGGATGACCGACCGCTCCGGCCGGGTGCTCGGCATCTCCGGCACCGTGATGGACGTCACCGAGCGCTACCGGGCGGTCGCCAAGGTCGAGGGCGCTCGGCGCCGGCTGTCGCTGCTCAACGAGTTCGGCTCCCGGGTCGGCGACCTGCTGGACGCCTCGATGATCGCCCAGGAGCTGGCCGGCGCGGTCGTCCCCCGGCTCGCCGACTACGCCGGGGTGATCCTGCTGCAGGCCGTCGCGCACGGCGACGACCTGCCCCGGCACGGCCACGACCGGCGCACCTCGCTGCTGCAGCTCGGCGTCGCCGCGATCCAGCAGGGCCCCGCCGTGGAGACCATGCTGCGGCACGGCGCCCGGATCACCTTCGAGGAGGAGTCGGTCTTCGGCCGGGTGCTGCGCAGCGGCGTGCCAGAACTGCTCTCCGGCGGCAACGGCGCCGACGAGCTGTCCTTCGCCGGCGACCCCAAGGTCGAGGCCGCCCGCGAACTCGGCGTGCACTCCCGGCTGGTGGTCCCGCTGCGGGCCCGCGGCATCGTGATCGGCCTGCTGGTGGTCAGCCGGGCCGGCTACCGCGAGGGCTTCGACCGCGACGACCTCGCCTTCACCGTCGAACTCGCCGACCGGGCCGGCAGCTCCCTCGACAACGCCCGCCTCTACGCCCGCGAGCGCACCGCCGCCCTCACCCTGCAGCGCACCCTGCTGCCCCAGCAGGTCCCGCAGCCCACCGGCGTCGAGGTCGCCTACCGGTACGTGCCCGGCTCCAGCGGCACCGAGGTCGGCGGCGACTGGTTCGACGTCATCCCGCTGCCCGACGACCGCACCGCCCTGGTGGTCGGCGACGTGATGGGCCACGGCCTGCGCGCCGCCGCCACGATGGGCCGGCTGCGCACCGCCGTCCGGGTGCTGGCCGCCCTCGACCTCGCCCCCGAGGTCGTCCTGCGGCACGTGCACGAGCTCGCCGACGACCTCGCCCAGGGCCCGGATGAGGCGCTGCTCGCCACCTGCGTCTACGCGGTCTTCGACCCCGCCCGGCGCAGCCTGACCGTCACCAAGGCCGGCCACATCCCGCCGGTCCTGGTGGTCCCCGGCGCCGACGCCGAACCGGCCCGCTCCGGCGGCCCGCTGCCCGGCGGCGCCGGACAGGTGCTCGACCTGCCCTCCGGCGCGCCGCTCGGCGTCGGCGGGGTGCCGTTCGAGTCGATCGAGATGCGGATCCCGGACGGCAGCCTGCTCGCCCTGTGCACCGACGGGCTGGTCGAGTCCCGGGACAAGGACCTGGACGTGGGACTGGGGAGGTTGATCACCGTGCTCGAACAGCCGTACGCCTCGATCCAGCAGGCGTGCGAGGCCGTCCTCGCCACCATGGAGCAGGGCCGCGAGCCCGACGACGTGGCCCTGCTGCTGGCCCGGCTCGGCCGGGGCCGGGCCGAGGAGCCCACCGCCGGCTGGACGCTGCCCGCCGAACCGACCGCCGTCTCCCGGGCCCGCCGGCTGGTCCGCGCCACCCTGGCCGACTGGGACGCCGAAGAGCTCACCGACACCGCCGAACTGCTCGTCAGCGAACTCGTCACCAACGCCGTCCGGTACGCCAGCGCCCCGATCGGCGTCCGGCTGACCCTCGGCGAGCTGCTGCTGGTCGAGATCTCCGACCCGCTGCCCGACCCGCCCCGGGAACGCCACGCCGGGGCCGGCGACGAGGGCGGGCGCGGCCTCGAACTCGTCCGCAGGCTCGCCCTGCGCTGGGGGACCAGGGCCGAGGGACTGGGCAAAGTGGTCTGGTTCGAGCTCGCGAACTCCGGGATCGGACCACCCGATTCGATGTTGTGACGTTGAAGGGCGTGTGCGCCCGTGCCCGAATGATGAATACTCGGACATCGAATACTCGGTCTTCTCGACACCGGATGGGCGCGGGTTGGAGGGGTCGGTCCGTTGAACAGCTTCCCGGCACGGAACGTGACGCACGGCAGCGGCGGCTATGCCGCGGTGCCGGAGCAGCCGGGTGCCCCGACGACCCCCGTCCCGCTGCCGCTCGGCTGGGGACAGGGCGGCTCGGGCACCATCTACGACTACATCCGGGTCGCGACCTTCGCGATCGGACCCGACGGGCGGATCGCCCAGTGGAGCGACCGGGCCGCCGAGTTCTTCGGCGTCCCCGCCGCCGAGGCGGTCGGCGCCGACCCGATCACCGCGTTCGTCCCGCGCGAGCTGTGGCAGCGCGGCCGGGCCCGGCTGGAACGCATCCTGTCCGGCGAGGAGTGGGTCGGCACCGCCCCCTACCGGGACCTGTCGGGCGCCGAGAGCCTCGCCGAGGTCTACGCGATGCCCGCCAGCGCCGACGGCTCCGCCACCTGCCTGGCCGTCGACCTCGGCCGGCTGCGCGCCATCGAGACCGACCTGGCCGCCTCCGAGGCGGTCATCGGCCAGACCCCCACAGGCTTCTTCCTGTTCGACACCGACCTCAAGCTGCAACGCGTCAACGCCGCCTTCGCGGCCGGCGTCGGCCGCAGCCCCGCCGCCCTCCAGGGCCTCGCCCCCGGCGACGTGTTCCGCCCCTCCGACGCCGACCGGCTGCTGCTCGCCCTGCGCAAGGTCCTCACCGGCCAGGAACCCGTCCTCGACCTGCGGCTCTCCGGCCCGGTCCGGACCGCCCGCACCGGCGCCGGCCGCGACGAGGACCAGCGCACCTGGGCCGTCTCGCTGTACCGCCTCACCGCCGCCGGCGGCCGCCCGATCGGCGTGGCCGGGCAGGTCCAGGACGTCACCAGCCGGCACATCGCCGAACGCGAGGCCGCCGGCGTGCGCCGCAGCCTCGCCCTGCTGAACGAGGCCTCCACCCACATCGGCTCCACCCTCGACCTGGAGACCACCGCCAAGGAACTGCTCGACGTGATCGTCCCGCAGTTCTGCGACGTCGCCACCGTCGACCTGTACACCGCGCTGCTCACCGGCGACGCCGCCCCGCTCAGCGCCAACCCGGAGAGCGGCGAACTGCGCCGGGTCGCCGTCTCCAGCGTGGTCGGCAACGCCCCGTCCGTGCTCGGCAGCGAGCGCGGCGGCGTCCGGGTCGCCGAGGCCGGCGGCACGCTCTGCTACCCGCCGCGCTCCCCGCACGCCCGCGCCCTGCGCACCGGCCGCAGCGTCGTCCCGCAGCCCGGGCCCGACCCGCTGCTGCGCTCCACCCTGGTGGTGCCGCTGGTCGCCCGCGACCAGGTGCTCGGCCTGGTGCAGCTCTCCCGGGCGATCGGCAGCGAGCCGTTCGACGCCCGCGAGGTCGCGATCGCCGAGGAACTGGTCGCCCGCGCCGCCGTCTGCGTCGACAACGCCCGGCTCTACCGCCGCGAGCACGAGCGCGCCCTGATCCTGCAGCGCAGCCTGCTGCCCCCCGGCAACCCGGCCGCCTCCGGCCTGGAGATCGCCCGCCGCTACCTGCCCAGCAACAACAACACCGAGGTCGGCGGCGACTGGTTCGACGTCATCCCGCTCCCCGGCAGCCGCACCGCGCTGGTGATCGGCGACGTGATGGGCCGCGGCCTGCGCGCCGCCGTCGCGATGGGCCAGCTGCGCACCGCCGTCCGCACCCTGGCGATGCTCGACCTCGACCCCGAAGAGGTGCTCTCCGCCCTCGACGAGATCGCCCGCGGCCTCGGCAACGACGAGGACCCGGAGCGCTCCAACGCCGAGGTCTACCTCGCCACCTGCGTGTACGCCGTCTACGACGCGGTCAAGCAGCGCTGCACCTTCGCCAACGCCGGGCACCTCCCGCCCGTCCTGCTCGCCCCCGGCCAGGGCGCCCGCACCATCACCGTGCCGCCCGGCCTGCCGCTCGGCGTCGGCGGCGAGCCGTTCGAGGAGGTCACCGTCGACCTGCCGGAGGGCGCCGTGCTGGCCCTCTACACCGACGGCCTGGTGGAGTCCCGCAAGCACCAGCTCGACGAGGGCATCGACGCCTTCCGGGCCGCGCTGGCGGCCGGCTCCGAGCGGATCGAGGAACTCTGCGACCAGGTGCTGGACGAACTCAACCCGCACCACGGCGAGGACGACATCGCCCTGCTGATGGCCAAGGTCAAGGGCCTGCCCAAGGGCTCGGTCGGCGACTGGCGGCTGCCGCCCGAGCCGACCTCGGTCGCCAAGGCCCGCGAAGCCGCCTGCGGCTGGCTGCTGGAACGCGGCCTGGACGACCTGGTCGACACCTCCGAACTGCTGGTCAGCGAGCTGGTCACCAACGCGCTGCGGCACGGCCGCGGCGAGATCCGGCTGCGGCTGCTGCGCGACAAGACCATGGTCTGCGAGGTCTGGGACGACGCCTACGCGCAGCCGCGCCAGCGCCGCGCCCAGGAGACCGACGAGGGCGGCCGCGGCCTCCAGCTGGTCTCCCTGCTGGCCGAGCGCTGGGGCAGCCGCCGCACCCCCAAGGGCAAGATCGTCTGGTTCGAGCTCTCGCTCTAGCCCGCCGGGCCCTCCACCACCGCGGCCGCGGCCCGGCGCTCCACCAGGGCGATCCGGGCCAGGCCGGGGTAGAGCGCCCGGGCCCGGTCCAGCGCCTGCCGGGCCTGCCCGGCCCGCCCGGCGGCGAACAGGGCCGCCGCCAGCGAGCACTCCGCGCCGGCCGCCGACAGCGGGTCCGCCGGCGCTCCCAGGGCCTGCCGGGCCGTCCTCACGGCGGCCTCCCGCTCCCCGCGCAGCCGCAGCAGGTCGGCCCGGGCCCCGGTGCGCCGCAGCCGGTTGCCGAAGGAGGACTCGAGCTCCGCCAGCCGCGGCAGGTACGCGGTGGGCGGCAGCAGCCCGGCCTCCGCCGCGCACACCAGGGCCTCGGCGCGCACCAGCACGGCGGTCCAGCGCAGGGCCGCGACCTCCTCGGGGACGGTGATCCGCCCGGCCCGCTCCAGGGCCGCGGCCCACTCGCCGGCGGCCAGCAGCGCCCGCACCCGCAGCGCGTCGTCGGAGACGGTGCCGCTCTCCGGTTCGGCGGCCAGCACGGCCACCGCCTCGGCGACCCGCCCCTCCGTCAACGCCCGGACGGCCGTCCGGTACCCGGGGGAGCCGTAGGCCTCGGCCAGCGCCGAGGGGGAGGCGGTGGGCAGCCGGAGCACCACCCAGCCCGGGCAGCCCGGGACGGAGGACTGGACGCCCACCTCGAACAGCGGCAGCATCGCCGCGCCCAGGCCGAACACCTGCCAGCCGCCCCGGCACGCCGCCAGCAGCCATCCGCCCAGCGCCAGCGCCGGGAGGTACGCGGCCGTCACCGCGGCCCAGGTCCGCGGGCGCGGTACGGGGGTGAGCCGGTAGGCGCCGGCCCCCACCGGCAGCGGCACCGCCCGCAGCGCCAGCGGGACCGCACCGATCCGCCGGACCCGGGTCACCCGGCCGAGGCCCAGCGCGTACAGGGTCGGCACCAGCCCGGCCGGGCGGGCGAGCAGGGCGAGGCAGCCGTGGGAGAGCAGGTTGCCGGCGGCGACGCCGCCGTACAGCGCCGGCAGCACGACGTGCAGCGGGGGGAACTCGACCCCGGCGAGCAGCGGGGTGCAGGCCACGAGCGCGGCGAACACCGCGAGGCGGACCGGGAAACGGGTCTTCTTCTTCACCGGCGTAGCTTCCCGTTCCCGTGGTGCGTACGGGAAGGACCGGGACGCGATGGTGATCTCCACCGCCCCGACGCCGCCCGTTTCGGCTCCATTGGGCCCTTCCCCGTACGATGGGGAGAAGCCGGGGCATGTGCCGTGCCCGGTGGGTGGACCGGTGAATGCTGACGCGGGCCGGGCACCGTGACCCACGATTCCGGGAGAATCAGCGCCGCATGCCCACGCGCAACGACATTCGTAACGTCGCCATCGTCGCCCACGTCGACCACGGCAAGACCACTCTGGTCGACGCCATGCTGAAGCAGGCCGGCGCCTTCGCCGCCCACCAGCAGCTCGACGACCGGATGATGGACTCGAACGACCTGGAGCGCGAGAAGGGCATCACCATTCTCGCGAAGAACACCGCGGTCAAGTACCACCCCAAGGACGGTGGCGCGCCGATCACCATCAACATCATCGACACCCCCGGCCACGCCGACTTCGGTGGCGAGGTCGAGCGCGGCCTGTCGATGGTGGACGCGGTCGTCCTGCTGGTCGACGCCTCCGAGGGCCCGCTGCCGCAGACCCGCTTCGTGCTGCGCAAGGCGCTCACGGCCCGGCTGCCCGTCATCCTGTGCATCAACAAGACCGACCGTCCGGACGCCCGGATCGACGAGGTCATCAACGAGACCTACGACCTGTTCCTGGACCTGGACGCGGACGAGGACCAGATCGAGTTCCCGATCGTCTTCGCCTGCGCCCGCGACGGCGTGGCCTCGCTGACCAAGCCGGAGAACGGCACCGTGCCGGCCGACTCCGACAACCTGGAGCCGTTCTTCTCCACCATCCTGGAGCACGTCCCGGCCCCGGTCTACGACGAGGACGCCCCGCTGCAGGCGCACGTCACCAACCTGGACGCCGACAACTTCCTCGGCCGCATCGCGCTGCTCCGGGTCGAGCAGGGCGAGCTGCGCAAGGGCCAGACGGTGGCCTGGATCAAGCGCGACGGCTCGATCCAGAACGTCCGGATCTCCGAGCTGCTGATGACCGAGGCGCTCACCCGCAAGCCCGCCGAGGTGGCCGGCCCCGGTGACATCTGCGCGGTGGCCGGCATCGGCGACATCATGATCGGCGAGACCCTCGCCGACACCGAGAACCCGATCGCGCTGCCGCTGATCACCGTCGACGAGCCCGCCATCTCGATGACCATCGGCACCAACACCTCGCCGCTGGTCGGCAAGGGCGGCTCCGGCAAGGGCGCCGACGCCAAGTCGGCCGGCAAGGTCGACCGCAAGGTGACGGCCCGCCAGGTGAAGGACCGCCTGGACCGCGAGCTGATCGGCAACGTCTCGCTCCGCGTGCTGGAGACCGAGCGCCCGGACGCCTGGGAGGTGCAGGGCCGCGGCGAGCTGGCGCTGGCCATCCTGATCGAGACCATGCGCCGCGAGGGCTTCGAGCTGACCGTCGGCAAGCCGCAGGTGGTCACCCGCGAGGTCAACGGCAAGACCCACGAGCCGGTCGAGCGCCTCACCGTGGACGTCCCCGAGGAGCACATGGGCGCCGTCACGCAGCTCATGGGCATCCGCAAGGGCCGGATGGACAACATGTCCAACCACGGCTCGGGCTGGGTCCGGATGGAGTTCGTGGTGCCGTCCCGCGGCCTGATCGGCTTCCGTACCGAGTTCCTCACCAACACCCGCGGCACCGGCATCGCGCACTCGATCCACGAGGGCTACGAGCCGTGGTTCGGCAACCTGACCACCCGCAACAACGGCTCCCTGGTCGCCGACCGCTCCGGCGTGGTCACCGCCTTCGCGATGACCAACCTGCAGGAGCGCGGCGTGCTGTTCACCGACCCCGGCACCGAGGTGTACGAGGGCATGATCGTCGGCGAGAACTCGCGCGCCGACGACATGGACGTGAACATCACCAAGGAGAAGAAGCTCACCAACATGCGCTCCTCCAACGCGGACGTGGCCGAGTCCATCGTGCCGCCGCGCAAGCTCTCGCTGGAGCAGTCGCTGGAGTTCTGCCGCGAGGACGAGTGCATCGAGGTGACCCCGGAGACCGTGCGCATCCGCAAGGTCGTCCTGGACGCCAAGGAGCGCGGCCGCACCGCCTCGCGCGCCAAGAAGGGCTGACAACCCGGCACCCCGTTCGGCCGGCCGGCCGGCGTCCTCACGGACGCCGGCCGGCCGCGTTTTCGGTGACGTTGCGTCACGGCGCTCCGGACGCCGGACGTTCGTTAATCGGACGTCACTGATCGTCATCCGTGACGACTGTCCGTTTCGCCCGTGTCTGTGTATGTCTGGTATGTCCGTTTTCCGGGATTCATCCGGCGTTCATGTGACCAAATTGAAATCCGGAATGGTCATTTCCGTATCCGTGGGTGACCGATAGTGGGTGCAGTCGAGCTCGGGTCGAGGCTCCTGCGCAGGGGTGCGCGCCAGGCCGCGAGCGATCTGCAACACGATTTCAGGAGGCACACCCATGCGCGGTGCCAGCCAGGCCAAGTGGGTTGTCGCGGCCGTCGCGGTCGCCCTCGCCGCTACCGCTTGCGGCAGCAACGGCGGCTCGTCCAGCGGCTCCAACGGTGGCGGGGCGGCCAACGCCCAGGGCACCTTCAGCTACCAGAGCACCGAGCCGCAGAACGCGCTCCAGCCGGCGAACGCCATGGAGGTCGGCGGCGGCCGTGTCATCAAGACCCTGTTCAAGGGCCTGGTGGACTACGACCCCAGCAACGGCCAGCTCCGCAACCAGGTCGCCGAGAAGATCGAGACCACGGACGCGCAGAACTACACCGTCACCCTGAAGTCCGGCTGGACCTTCCACGACGGCACCCCGGTGACCGCCAAGTCCTTCGTGGACGCCTGGAACTGGTCGGCCAACGTCAAGAACAAGCAGATCAACTCCGACTGGTTCTCCGACATCCAGGGCTTCGCGGACGTCCACCCGGACGAGGGCGACGCCACCGCCGAGACCATGTCCGGCCTCAAGGTCGTCGACGACACCCACTTCACCATCGCGCTGACCGGCCCGGTCTCGTACTTCGAGTACAAGCTCGGCTACACCGCCTTCTCGCCGCTGCCCGAGGTCTTCTACACCGACCCGGTGAAGTACGGCCAGGCGCCGATCGGCAACGGCCCCTACAAGTTCGTCTCGTGGGAGCACAACAAGGCGATCACCGTCGCCGCGAACGACAAGTACGCGGGCGTCGACAAGCCGAAGAACGGCGGCATCGTCTTCAAGAACTACTCGCAGGCCGACGCCGCGTACAAGGACCTGATCTCGGACAACCTGGACGTGCTGGACCAGGTCGACCCGAGCGACCTGGCCTCGTACAAGACCGACCTGGGCGACCGTGCCGTCGACCAGGCCCAGGGCGCCATCCAGTCGATCTCCTTCTCGCTGTACCAGGACGACTGGAAGCCGGAGAACCTGGCCAAGGTCCGCCAGGGCCTGTCGATGGCGATCGACCGCGACACCATCACCAAGACGGTCCTCAACGGCTCCCGCCAGCCCGCCAACTCCTGGGTCGCCCCGGGCGCGATGGGCTACAAGGACAACACCTGCGGCGAGGCCTGCACCTACAACCCGGAGAAGGCCAAGCAGCTGGTCACCGAGGGTGGCGGCGTTCCCGGCAACAAGATCACCGTCCTGTACAACGCCGACGGCGGCCACAAGGAGTGGGTGGACGCGGTCTGCAACTCCATCCGCCAGGCCACCGGCGTCGAGTGCGTCGGCGACGCCAAGCCGGACTTCAAGACCGCGCGTGACCTGATCAAGAACAAGAAGGTCAACGGTCTGATGCGCACCGGCTGGGTGCAGGACTACCCGCTGAACGCCAACTTCCTGCGCGACGTGTACGGCACCGGTGCCGCGGCCAACGACGGCGGCTACTCCAGCGCCGAGTTCGACCGCCTGGCCGGCGAGGCGGACAAGGCCACCTCGGTGGAGAAGACCGCCGAGCTGTACCAGCAGGCCGAGGCCCAGCTGGCCAAGGACATGCCGGCCATCCCGCTCTGGTACTACAAGACCACCGCCGGTTACTCGAAGAACGTGCAGAACGTGAAGTACGACTCCTTCGGTGACCCGGTCTTCACCCAGGTCGAGGTCAAGCAGAAGTAACCGGGCCGGCACCGCGCGGCTCGCAGAGACACGGCCGGTGCCGTGAACCGCCCCACCGGGCGGCCCGGCACCGGCCGTTGTCACGTCCAGAACTCTGACATCGGGATCACGGCCCGTCAGAGCAGTGAATTGGAGGCACGATGGGGCGCTACGTCGCGAGGCGACTGCTCCAGATGATCCCGGTGTTCCTGGGCACGGTCACGATCATCTTCTTCATGACCCGCTTGCTGCCCGGTGACCCCGCGGCGGCGATGTGGGGCGACAAGGCGGCCGACCCGGCCCAGCTCGCCGCGTTCAAGCACGACATGGGACTCGACGTCTCCAAGTGGCAGCAGTACCTCAACTACATGGGGGACCTGCTCACCGGTGACTTCGGCAGGACCATGAACGGCCGCCAGGTCATCGACGTCATCGGCGAGGCCCTCCCGGTCACCGTCCGCCTGGCGCTGCTGGCCTTCGTGTTCGAGCTGGTGCTCGGCGTCGCGATCGGCCTGTTCGCCGGCCTGCGCCGCGGCAAGGCCTTCGACAAGTCCTCCCTGGTGCTGACGCTGCTGCTGATCTCCATCCCGGTGCCGGTGCTCGGCTTCGTGTTCCAGAACGTCTTCGCGATCCAGCTCGGTTGGATCACCCCGACCGTCCAGGACTCGATGAACCTGGGCCAGCTGATCCTGCCCGCCGTGGTGCTCGGCTCGATCTCGCTCGCCTACGTGGCCCGCCTGACCCGGACCTCCATCGCGGAGAACCTGAAGGCCGACTACATGCGCACCGCGGTCGCCAAGGGCCTGCCCAGGCGCAAGGTCATCGGCACCCACCTGATGCGCAACTCGATGATCCCGGTGGTGACCTTCCTGGGCACCGACCTCGGCGCCCTGATGGGCGGCGCGATCGTCACCGAGGGCATCTTCAACGTCAAGGGCGTCGGCAACGCGCTGTACCACGCCATCAACCTCAACGAGGGCGCGACCGTCTCCGGTTTCGTCGTCGTGCTGGTGCTGGTCTACCTGGTCGCCAGCCTGCTCGTCGACCTGCTCTACGCGGTCCTGGACCCGAGGATCCGGTATGCCTGACCTGATCGAGAAGAACGCAGACATCCCCGCGCAGCGGGGGACCGCTCCGGCCGGGGCGAAGGCCGAGAAGCCGCGCAGCCTGGGCCTGGACGCCTGGCACGACCTGCGCAAGCGCCCGGTCTTCCTCATCTCCGCGGTGCTGATCCTGCTGCTGGTGATGTTCGCGATCGCCCCGAGCCTGTTCACCTCGGTGGACCCGCGCGCCGGCGACCTGCGCAACCACTACCTGACCAAGCCCAACTACCTCCACCTCTTCCAGGCGGACTGGTTCGGCTACGACGGCCAGGGCCGGTCGATCTACGCCCGGATGATCTACGGCGCCCGCGCCTCGGTGGTCGTCGGCATCTGCGTCACCGCCGGCGTCACCCTCCTCGGCGGCCTGCTCGGCATGGTGGCCGGCTACTACGGCGGCTGGGTCGACACGATCGTCTCCCGCTTCACCGACATGGTCTTCGGCATCCCGCTGCTGCTCGGCGCCCTGGTCATGCTGAACGCCTTCCAGGTCCGCACGGTCTGGTCGGTGGTCTTCGCCCTGGTGGTCCTCGGCTGGACCCAGATGACCCGCGTGATGCGCGGCTCGGTGATCACCGTCAAGCAGTCCGACTACGTGACGGCCGCGAAGGCGCTCGGCGCCGGCACCGGCCGGATCATGTTCAAGCACATCCTGCCGAACGCGATCGCCCCGGTGATCGTGGTCGCCACCATCGCGCTCGGCGGCTACATCGCCACCGAGGCCACGCTGAGCTTCCTCGGCATCGGCCTGCAGGACCCGACCATCTCCTGGGGCATCGACATCAACTCGGCCCAGAAGGTGATCCGGCAGGCGCCGTTCGCCCTGTTCTTCCCGGCAGGCATGCTCAGCGTCACCGTGCTGGCCTTCATCATGCTCGGCGACGCGGTGCGCGACGCCCTCGACCCGAAGCTGCGCTGAGAGAGGCGGCCCGCATCATGACCACCGCAGTCGAAAAGACCAACGCCACCGCCAAGGACCGTCTGGTCCCCGGCACCCCGCTGCTCGAAGTCCGCGACCTGCACGTCGAGTTCAAGACCCGGGACGGCGTCGCCAAGGCCGTCAACGGCGTCAACTACTCGGTCGCGGCCGGCGAGACGCTGGCCGTCCTGGGCGAGTCCGGTTCCGGCAAGTCCGTCACCGCGCAGACCATCATGGGCATCCTCGACATGCCCCCCGGCCGGATCACCTCCGGCGAGATCATGTTCCGCGGCCAGGACATGCTCAAGATGTCCAACGAGGAGCGGCGGCGGATCCGCGGCCGCAAGATCGCGATGATCTTCCAGGACGCGCTCTCCTCGCTCAACCCGGTGCTCACCGTCGGCTACCAGCTCGGCGAGATGTTCCGGGTGCACCAGGGCGCCTCCAAGAAGGAGGCGAAGGCCAGGGCGATCGAGCTGATGGACCGGGTGCGGATCCCGGCCGCGAAGGAGCGGGTGGGGGACTACCCGCACCAGTTCTCCGGCGGCATGCGCCAGCGCATCATGATCGCGATGGCGCTGGCCCTGGAGCCGGACCTGATCATCGCGGACGAGCCGACCACCGCGCTGGACGTGACCGTCCAGGCGCAGGTGATGGACCTGCTCGCCGAGCTGCAGGCCGAGTACCACATGGGCCTGATCCTGATCACCCACGACCTGGGCGTGGTCGCCGACGTCGCCGACAAGATCGCGGTCATGTACGCGGGCCGGATCGTCGAGACCGCCCCCGTGCACGAGCTGTACGCCCGCCCCGCCCACCCGTACACCGAGGGCCTGCTCCGGTCGATCCCGCGACTGGACCAGAAGGGCGAGGAGCTCTACGCGATCAAGGGCCTGCCGCCCAACCTCTACAAGGTCCCGGCCGGCTGCGCGTTCAACCCGCGCTGCGACGTCGCCACCGACCTGTGCCGCACCGAGGTCCCCGCCCTGCACCAGGTCACCGACCGGGACGGCGCGGAGCTCGCCGGGCGCAAGAGCGCCTGCCACCACTGGAAGGAGACCCTCCATGGCTGAGCAGCCCATCCTGGAGGTCCGCGACCTGGTCAAGCACTACCCGCTGACCCAGGGCATCCTGTTCAAGAAGCAGGTCGGCGCGGTCAAGGCCGTCGACGGCGTCTCCTTCACCCTGAACAAGGGCGAGACGCTCGGCATCGTCGGCGAGTCCGGCTGCGGCAAGTCGACCCTCGCCAAGGTCCTGATGAACCTGGAGCGGGCGACCGCCGGCCAGGTCCTCTACAAGGGCGAGGACATCTCCCGGCTGTCCGGCGCCGCGCTCAAGGCCGTCCGCCGCAACATCCAGATGGTGTTCCAGGACCCGTACACCTCGCTGAACCCGCGGATGACGGTCGGCGACATCATCGGCGAGCCGTACGAGATCCACCCCGAGGTCGCGCCGAAGGGCGACCGCCGCAAGGCGGTGCAGGACCTGCTGGACGTCGTGGGCCTCAACCCGGAGTACATCAACCGGTACCCGCACCAGTTCTCCGGCGGCCAGCGCCAGCGCATCGGCATCGCCCGCGGCCTCGCGCTCAAGCCCGAGGTCATCATCTGCGACGAGCCGGTCTCCGCGCTGGACGTGTCGGTGCAGGCGCAGGTGATCAACCTGCTGGAGCAGCTGCAGCAGGACTTCGAGCTCTCCTACATGTTCATCGCGCACGACCTGTCGATCGTCCGGCACATCTCGGACCGGGTCGGCGTGATGTACCTCGGCAAGCTGGTCGAGATCGGCACCGACCTGGAGATCTACGACCACGCCACCCACCCGTACACCCAGGCGCTGCTGTCCGCGGTGCCGGTGCCGGACCCGGCCGACCGGGAGAAGCGCGAGCGGATCATCCTCTCCGGCGACATCCCCTCGCCGGCCAACCCGCCGTCCGGCTGCCGGTTCCGCACCCGCTGCTGGAAGGCGGAGGAGCGCTGCTCCACCGAGCCGCCGCTGCTGGCCGTCCCCGAGCTGCTCGCCGGCGGCGCCCGGCACGACTCGGCCTGCCACTTCGCGGCGGAGCGGGAGACCGCGGCGGCGTAGCACCCCCGGCACGGGCTGATTCCGCGGCAGGACCGCGACGAGGGCGACGACCTGACGCCCCGTCGCGGTCCTGCCGCGTTCCCGCGCCGGGCGGCCCTCCCCCGTCCGGCCCTACTGCGGTCGCGCCGCGACAGCCCGCCCCTTCTCATGAGGTGAGATGCGTCATACACCCCTGAGGAGGAAGCTCCATGCCTGCAGGCATCCGCGTGCGCTGGGCTGTAGTCAGTGCGACGTCCGTGGCCCTGGTGGCCACGGGTTGTGGCAGTAGCGGGGACGGCGGCTCCGGTGGTGGCTCGTCCGACACCAGCAAGACCTTCACCTACCAGAGCAGCGAGCCGCAGAACCCGCTGCAACCGGCCAACGCCAACGAGGTCGGCGGTGGACGCATCGTGCAGAACCTGTTCAAGGGACTGGCCGACTACGACCCGTCCAACGGCAAGCTCCGGATGCAGGTCGCGGACAAGATCGACACCAGTGACGCGCAGAACTACACCGTCACGCTGAAGTCGGGCTGGACCTTCCACGACGGCACGCCGGTGACCGCGAAGAGCTTCGTGGACGCCTGGAACTGGGCGGCGAACACCAACAACAACCAGATCAACAGCTCCTGGTTCGCCGACATCGAGGGCTACAAGGACATCCACCCGGAGAGCGGCTCGCCGACCACCGACAAGATGTCCGGCCTGGCCGTCCAGGACGACACGCACTTCACCATCAAGCTGTACAACAAGGTCTCGTACTTCCCGTTCAAGCTGGGGTACGTGGCCTTCTCGCCGCTCCCGGAGGGGTTCTACAAGGACCCGGCGGGCTACGGGCAGAAGCCGGTCGGCAACGGGCCCTACGAGTTCGTCAGCTGGGACCACAACTCGCAGGTGGTCACCAAGACCTTCGCCAACTACCAGGGCGTGGACAAGCCGAAGAACGGCGGCGTCGTCTTCAAGATGTACACCACCTCCGAGGCCGCCTACGCGGACCTGCAGTCGAACAACCTGGACGTGATGGACCAGGTGCCGCCGTCGGCGCTGGCGAACTACAAGAACGACCTGGGCGACCGGGCGATCGACGCCCCGCAGGGCGCGATCCAGAACATCGGCTTCACCCTCTACCAGGCCGACTGGCAGGGCCAGGACAAGAACAAGGTCCGGCAGGGCCTGTCGATGGCGATCGACCGCGACACCATCACCAAGACGGTGCTGCAGAACTCGCGCAAGCCCGCCACCGCCTGGGTCGCCGAGGGTGTCGACGGCTACAAGGCCGGCACCTGCGGCGACTCCTGCACGTACAACGCCGACAAGGCGAAGCAGCTGATCCAGGAGGGCGGCGGCGTCCCCGGCAACGCCATCAAGATCACGTACAACGCGGACGGCGGCCACAAGGAGTGGGTGGACGCGGTCTGCAACTCGATCCGGCAGGCCACCGGGGTGAACTGCTCCGGTGACCCGAAGACCGACTTCAAGACCGCCCGCGCGGCGATCACCGGCCACCAGATCAACGGCCTGTTCCGCACCGGCTGGGTGCAGGACTACCCGCTGAACGCCAACTTCCTCGCCGACGTCTACCGCACCGGCGCGGCCTCGAACGACACCGGCTACTCCAGCCCCGAGTTCGACAAGCTCGCCAACGAGGCCGACCAGGCCGCGTCCGTGGAGGACACCGCGACCGGCTACCAGAAGGCCGAGGAGCAGCTGGCGATCGACATGCCGGCCATCCCGCTCTGGTACTACCGGACCAACTCCGGCTTCTCCACCAACGTGCAGAACGTCGAGTTCGACTCCTTCGGCAACCCCGCCTGGACCCAGGTCGAGGTCAAGGGCTGACCTGCCCGGAACCGGCCCCGTCCTCCCCGCACGGAGGGCGGGGCTCCGGTACTACGTCACCCCTTCGGAGGGAGGGCTCCCATGGGCCACTACGTGCTACGCCGCGTGCTCCAGATGATCCCGGTGTTCTTCGGGGCCACGCTGCTGATCTTCCTGATGGTGTACAGCCTGCCGGGCGACCCGATCGCCGCGATGTTCGGCGACAAGGCGGCCGACCCGGCGACCGTGGCCAACCTGCGGCACCAGTACTACCTCGACCAGCCGCTGTGGAAGCAGTACCTGCACTACATGAACAACATCTTCCACCTGGACTTCGGCACCAGCTTCACCGGCCGCCCGGTCTCCGAGATCATGGCGGACGCCTTCCCGGTCACCATCAGGCTCGCCCTGGTCGCCTTCTTCTTCGAGATCGTGATCGGCCTGCCGCTCGGCCTGATCGCCGGCCTCTACCGGGGCAGCGTCGCGGACACCCTGGTGCTGGTGCTGACCCTGATCGTCATCTCGATCCCGGTGTTCGTGCTCGGCTACATCGCCCAGACGATCTTCGCGATCAACCTGGGCTGGGTCACCCCGACCGTCCAGGACTCCAAGGACATCACCCAGCTGATCCTGCCGGGCCTGGTGCTCGCCTCGCTGTCGCTGGCCTACGTGGCCCGGCTCACCCGCACCTCGATCGGCGAGAACATGCGCGCCGACTACATGCGCACCGCGGTGGCCAAGGGCCTGCCGCGGCACACCATCATCGGGCGGCACCTGCTGCGCAACTCGCTGATCCCGGTGGTGACCTTCCTGGGCACCGACCTGGGCGCGCTGATGGGCGGCGCGATCGTCACCGAGGGCATCTTCAACATCGCCGGCGTCGGCAACGTCCTCTACCGGGCGATCAACCAGAAGGAAGGCCCGACGGTGGTCGGCATCGTCACCGTGCTGGTGCTGGTGTACCTGGTCGCCAGCCTGGTCGTCGACCTGCTGTACGCCGTCCTGGACCCGAGGATCCGCTATGCCTGACCGGAACGGGGACATCCCCGACGACCACGACCCGCTGCGGAACATCCAGCCGACCGACAGCGACCACCTGGACTACGTCGGCCAGCAGGGGCTGGCGGTCGAGCAGCAGACGCTGATCGAACCGGACCCGGCCAAGCGGGAGCAGGCCCGCAGCCTGTGGGGCGACGCCTGGCGGGACCTGCGCAAGCGGCCGACCTTCCTCATCTCGGCGGTGCTGATCGTCCTGCTGGTGGTCATCGCGATCTGGCCGGGCCTGTTCACCGACACCGACCCGCGCGCCGCCGACCTGACCAAGGACTACCTGCGCAAGCCCGACTACACCGACTTCTTCGGGGCCGGCTGGTTCGGCTACGACGGCCAGGGCCGGTCGATCTACGCCCGGGTGCTGTACGGGGCCCGGGCCTCGATCACGGTCGGCATCTGCGTCACCCTGGCGGTCACCCTGCTGGGCGGGCTGGCCGGGATGACGGCCGGCTTCTTCGGCGGCTGGATCGACGCGGTGATCTCCCGGGTCACCGACATCTTCTTCGGCATCCCGCTGCTGCTCGGCGCCCTGGTGCTGCTGAACGCCTTCGCCACCCGCAACGTGTGGTCCGTGGTGATCGCGCTAGCCTTCCTCGGCTGGACCCAGCTGGCCCGCGTGATGCGCGGCTCGGTGATCACCGTCAAGCAGTCCGACTACGTGATCGCCGGGCGGGCGCTGGGCGCCGGCACCGGTCGGCTGATGTTCCGGCACATCCTGCCGAACGCGATCGCCCCGGTGATCGTGGTCGCCACCATCGCGCTCGGCGGCTACATCACCGCGGAGGCCACGCTGAGCTTCCTCGGCATCGGCCTGCAGGACCCGACGATCTCCTGGGGCGTGGACATCTCCTCCGCCCAGAAGGTGATCCGGCAGGCCCCGTTCGCCCTGTTCTTCCCGGCCGCCGCGCTCTCCGTCACCGTGCTGGCCTTCATCATGCTGGGCGACGCGGTGCGCGACGCCCTCGATCCGAAGCTGCGCTGAGCGAGGGGAAAGGCACCATGACCACCGCCGCCGACCAGGCCCGCACGGCCCGCGAGGAACCCTTCACCGGGCCGCTGCTGGACGTGCGGGACCTGCACGTCGAGTTCAAGACCCGGGACGGCGTCGCCAAGGCCGTCAACGGCGTCAACTACACCGTCAGCGCCGGCGAGACGCTGGCCGTCCTGGGCGAGTCCGGGTCCGGCAAGTCCGTCACCGCGCAGGCCATCATGGGCATCCTGGACATGCCGCCGGCCAGCATCCCCAAGGGCGAGATCCTGTACCGCGGCCGGGACATGCTCACGATGCCGAAGGAGGAGCGGCGGAGGATCCGCGGGCAGAAGATCGCGATGATCTTCCAGGACGCGCTCTCCTCGCTCAACCCGGTGCTCACCGTCGGCCACCAGCTCGGCGAGATGTACCGCAAGCACCGCGGCGACAACCGCAAGGACGCCAGGGCCAAGGCGATCGAGCTGATGGACCGGGTGCGGATCCCGGCCGCCAAGGAGCGGGTGGGGGACTACCCGCACCAGTTCTCCGGCGGCATGCGCCAGCGCATCATGATCGCGATGGCGCTGGCCCTGGAGCCGGACCTGATCATCGCGGACGAGCCGACCACCGCGCTGGACGTGACCGTCCAGGCGCAGGTGATGGACCTGCTCGCCGAGCTGCAGGCCGAGTACCACATGGGCCTGATCCTGATCACCCACGACCTCGGCGTGGTCGCCGACGTCGCCGACAAGATCGCGGTCATGTACGCGGGCCGGATCGTCGAGACCGCCCCCGTGCACGAGCTGTACGCCCGCCCCGCCCACCCGTACACCCGCGGGCTGCTGGACTCCATCCCGCGGCTCGACCAGAAGGGCCAGGAGCTCTACGCGATCAAGGGCCTGCCGCCCAACCTGCTGCGGATCCCGCCCGGCTGCGCGTTCAACCCGCGCTGCTCCCGGGCCCAGGCGGTCTGCCGGCAGGAGGTGCCGCCGCTGGCGCAGGTGACCGAGGACGACGGGACGCCGCTGGCCGGACGGCGCAGCGCGTGCTTCTTCTGGAAGGAGACCCTCCGTGACGGTTAACGGTGCCACCCCGCTCGGGGCGACCACCCCCGAGGAGGCCGCGTTCGCCCAGGACGTGCCGCGCGGCGAACCCATCCTGGAGGTCCGCGACCTGGTCAAGCACTTCCCGCTGACCAAGGGCATCCTGTTCAAGAAGCAGGTCGGCGCGGTCAAGGCCGTCGACGGCGTCTCCTTCGACCTGATGCAGGGCGAGACGCTCGGCATCGTCGGCGAGTCCGGCTGCGGCAAGTCGACCCTCGCCAAGGTGCTGATGAACCTGGAGCCCGCCACCGCCGGGTCGGTGAAGTACAAGGGCGAGGAGATCTCGCACCTGTCCGGCGCCGCGCTCAAGGCCGTCCGCCGCAACATCCAGATGGTGTTCCAGGACCCGTACACCTCGCTGAACCCGCGGATGACGGTCGGCGACATCATCGGCGAGCCGTACGAGATCCACCCCGAGGTCGCTCCGAAGGGCGACCGCCGCAGGGCGGTGCAGGACCTGCTGGACGTCGTGGGCCTCAACCCGGAGTACATCAACCGGTACCCGCACCAGTTCTCCGGCGGCCAGCGCCAGCGCATCGGCATCGCCCGCGGCCTCGCGCTCAAGCCCGAGATCATCATCTGCGACGAGCCGGTCTCGGCGCTGGACGTGTCGGTGCAGGCGCAGGTGATCAACCTGCTGGAGCAGCTCCAGAGCGAGTTCAACCTGTCGTACATGTTCATCGCGCACGACCTGTCGATCGTCCGGCACATCTCGGACCGGGTCGGCGTGATGTACCTCGGACGGATGGTCGAGATCGGCACCGACCTGGAGATCTACGACCACGCCACCCACCCGTACACCCAGGCGCTGCTGTCCGCCGTGCCGGTGCCCGACCCGGCGGCGCGCGAGCACCGGGACCGGATCGTGCTGACCGGCGACGTGCCCTCGCCGGCCAACCCGCCGTCCGGCTGCCGGTTCCGCACCCGCTGCTGGAAGGCGCAGGAGAAGTGCGCCGAGGAGGACCCGGCGCTGACGGTGCGGGACTGGCTGGAGGGACGGGCCCGGCACGACTCGGCCTGCCACTTCGCCGGGGAGCGGGAGAACCTGATCTGAGGCGGGCGGCACGGACGGCGAAGGGCCCCACCGGGAACCGGTGGGGCCCTTCGCGCTGGACGCGACCGGGGGCTCAGACCTCGGCGCGCTGCGCGGGGACGGCGGCGGCCGCCTCCTCCGGGAAGTGGCAGGCCGTCAGGTGGCCGCCCGCGTTGCCGGAGAGCTGGATCAGCGGCGGCTCCTCCACCGCGCACTTCTCCTGCGCCTTCCAGCAGCGGGTCCGGAACCGGCAGCCCGACGGCGGGTTGACGGGGGAGGGGACGTCGCCGGTCAGGCGGATGCGCTCGCGGTCGTCGTCCGGGTCGGCCTCCGGGACGGCGGACAGCAGCGCGTGGGTGTACGGGTGCCGGGGCGACTCGTACAGCGACTTGCGGTCGGCGATCTCGACGATCTTGCCGAGGTACATCACCGCGACGCGCTGCGAGAAGTGCCGCACCACGGACAGGTCGTGGGCGATGAACAGGAAGGCGATGCCCAGCTCGCGCTGCAGCTCCTGGAGCAGGTTGACCACCTGCGCCTGGATCGACACGTCCAGCGCCGAGACCGGCTCGTCCGCGACGATCAGCTTCGGGTTCAGCGACAGCGCGCGGGCCACGCCGATGCGCTGGCGCTGGCCGCCGGAGAACTCGTGCGGGAAGCGGTTGTAGTGCTCCGGGTTGAGGCCGACCGTCTCCAGCAGCTCCTGGACCCGGCGCTGCACGCCGCCCTTCGGGTTGATCCCGTTGATCTCCATCGGCGCGCCGATGATCGAGCCGACGGTGTGCCGCGGGTTCAGCGAGGAGTACGGGTCCTGGAAGATCATCTGGATCTCGGACCGGATCGGCGCGAGCGCCTTGCGGCCGGCGTGCGTGATGTCCTGGCCGGCGTAGGTGATCTTGCCGCCGGTCGGCTCCAGCAGGCGGGTCACCAGGCGGCCGGTGGTCGACTTGCCGCAGCCGGACTCGCCGACCAGGCCCACCGACTCGCCCGGGAAGACGTCCAGGTCCAGGCCGTCGACCGCGTGCACCGCGCCGACCTGGCGCTTGAACAGGAAGCCGTCCATCACCGGGAAGTGCTTCTTCAGACCGGTGATCGACAGCAGCGGGTCACCGGAGCCGACGGCCGGGACGACCGGCTTGAGGGTCAGTTCGTTGCTCATGGGAGTCCCTCTCAGCCGAGCCGCGGCTTGATCTGGTCGATGAAGATGTCCTGCCGCTGAGCCTGGTTCAGGTGGCAGGCGGCGGCGTGCCCGGTGGCCGGGGACAGCGGCGGGCGCTCGGAGGTGCAGCCACCGCCGATGACCTGCTCGCGGAAGTCGCAGCGCGGGTTGAACGGGCAGCCGGACGGCAGGTTGATCAGGCTCGGCGGGGTGCCGCGGACCGGCCGCAGCGGGATGTCCACGTCGCCGGTCAGGCTCGGCATCGAGGAGAGCAGGCCCCAGGTGTACGGGTGCTGCGGGTTCTTCAGCACCTCGCGGACGGTGCCGCGCTCCACGGCCCGGCCCGCGTACATCACCATGATGTCCTGCGCGGTCCGGGCGACCACGCCCAGGTCGTGGGTGATCAGGATGATCGCGGTGCCCATCTCCTGCTGGAGGTCCTTCAGCAGGTCCAGGATCTGGGCCTGCACGGTGACGTCCAGCGCGGTGGTCGGCTCGTCCGCGATGACCAGCTTGGGGTCGCAGACCAGCGACATGGCGATCATCGCGCGCTGGCGCATGCCGCCGGAGAACTGGTGCGGGTAGTCGTCGACCCGCAGGGTCGGCTGCGGGATGCCGACCCGGGTCAGCATCTCGATCGCCCGGTCCCGGGCCTCCTTCTTGGAGGCGCCGGTGTGCTTGCGGTAGGTCTCGCCGATCTGCACGCCGATGGTGTGGAACGGCGACAGCGCGGTCAGCGGGTCCTGGAAGATCATCGACATCTTCCGGCCGCGGAGCTTCTCCAGCTCCCTGTTCGACGCGCCGACCAGCTCCTGGCCGTCCAGCTTGATCGAACCGGAGATCTCGGTCCGCTCCGGGTTGTGCAGGCCCAGCACGGCCAGGTTGGTCACCGACTTGCCGGAACCGGACTCGCCGACGATGCCGAGCGTGGAGCCCGGGGCGACGTCGAAGGAGAGGTTGTCCACGGCCCGGACCACGCCGTCCTCGGTGCTGAAGCGGACCGAGAGGTCGCGGACGGAGAGGAACGGCGTGCCGCCGCTGCCGGCGGACACCTCCTCGGGCTTGGCCTGGGTGGTCATGGACTGGGCTCCTCGGTGCGGTACGTGAGGTCGGGACTGCTGGTCGGCCGGGGTGTGGCCGTCAGGCCAGGCGGATGCGCGGGTCGATCAGGGCGTAGGCGGCGTCGACGATGATGTTGAAGAAGACGATCAGGGTGGCGGCCACCACGGTGACGCCGACCAGCAGCGAGAGGTCGGAGTCGTAGAACGACTGGATCGCCAGCTGGCCCAGGCCGTGCAGGCTGAAGGTCGTCTCGGTGATGATGGCGCCGCCGAGCAGCACGCCCAGGTCGATGCCGAAGACGGTGACGATGGTGCCCATCGCGCCGCGCCAGGCGTAGCGCATGAACACCGAGCTGCCGGACATGCCCTTGGCCCGGGCGGTCCGCACGTAGTCCTCGGAGAGCTGCTCGACCATCGAGGAGCGGGTCATGCGGGTGTAGTTGGCGGTCCAGATCAGCGACAGCACGATCCACGGCACCAGCAGGCCGCTGGCCCAGCCGAGCGGGTCCTTGGTGATCGGGACGTACTTGGGCAGCTCCAGCAGGTTGGTGCTGTAGCAGAGCGCCCAGAGGGCGAGCGGGCCGGCCACGTAGATCTGCATCGAGGAGGCCAGCAGCGACAGCGAGCTGGAGATCTTGTCGGCCGCCTTGCCCTGCTTGTGGGCGGCCAGCATGCCGGTGCCGATGCCGAAGACCAGGAAGATCACGGCCGAGCCGACGGTCAGCGACAGGGTGGTCGGGAAGCGGTCCGCGAGCAGGCCGCCGACCAGCTCCCTCTTGTCGAAGGAGTACCCGAAGCACGGGGCGGAGCAGTGCGTTCCGTTGAAGGTGCCACCGGTGAAGATGGTGCTCAGCCAGTCCCAGAACTGGACCGGCCACGACTTGTCGAAGCCCATCTCGTGCCTGATCAGGGCGAGCGTCTCGGGCGAGCAGGTCTTGCCGCAGTAGAGCCGCGCCGGGTCCGCCGGGATCGCGAAGAACAGCGCGTACGTGACCATCGAGACGATCAGCAGGATGACGAGAGCGCCGAGGGTTCGGCGGACGAGGAATCGGAGCATCGGGACGGGCTCTCCTGATCGGGGCGGGACACCGGCAGATCGTGCCGGTGCCCCGCCGTGAGCTACTGCTCGGTGGCGACTACTACTTGACGTAGATGTTGAGCGGGGACTGCAGGCCGGCCAGGGTGTCGAACTCGACGCCGCCCAGGCCCGAGCCGTAGAGGCTCAGCGAGCGCTGGTAGACGTCCGGGATCGAGACGGCCTTGTCCTGCAGCTTCTTGTCGATCGCGGCCCACGCCTTGCCCTGCTCGACCGGGTCGGCGATCTTCTGCGCGGCGTCGATCGCCGAGTTGATCTCCGGGTCGTTCAGGTGGGCGTAGTTGGACGCGCCGTCGGCGATGGCGCGGCCGTCCCAGACCGGCTGCAGCGAGGTGTAACCGGTCGGCCAGTCGGCGCCCCAGCCGCCCCAGTACAGGTCGTACTCGTTGTTGATCTGGCCGATCGCGTCGTAGTAGGTCTTCGCGTCCAGCGGCTTCGGGACGAACTTGAAGCCGGCCTTCTCCAGCGCGTCGCGGATGGCCTCGGTGACCTTCTGCTGCAGCGGGGTGTTGTTGTACGCGTAGACGATGGTGGTGCCCACCGCGTTGGCGTCGGTCAGCAGCTTCTTGGCGGCGTCCGGGTCGCCCTGCGGCTTCTTCAGGATGCCGTACGGGTCGTAGGACTCGTAGCCCAGGACGGTCGGGCTCATGTACGCGGTGGCGTAGTCACCGTAGGAGGTGCCGCCCTGCAGCTGGCGGGTCTGCTGGTGCGGGAAGGCCTTGATCAGGGCCTCGCGGACCTTCTGGTCCTTCACCCGGGTGTTGTTGATGTAGTAGTAGTCGACGTACGGGGTCAGGCCCTCGAGGGTGCGGGGCTTGAGCTTCTCGTCGGCCTTGACCTGGTCGATGTAGGTCGGGTGGACCTGGTTGTGGAACGAGAAGGTGTTCTTGTCGTCGCCGTTGTCCGCCATGAAGCGCTCGGTGGACTGCTGCGCCTGGACACCGAAGGTCATGTGCCACTTGTCCGGGTAGGCGTTCCGGATCGGGTCGGTGGCCGGGTCCCAGTTGGGGTTGCGCTCCAGGTCCAGCGAGCGGTCGGTGACGTGCTCGGTGATCTGGTACGGGCCCGAGGAGAACGGCTTCTTGTCGTACTCCTCCTTGGTGTCGTGCGCCTGCGGCACGATGCCGTAACCGGTCATCGCCAGGGTGAAGTTGGCGTCGGTGTGGGCCTCGGGGAAGGTGATGACGACGGTCTTCTCGTCCGGCGTCTGGATCGCGTCCAGGTGCTTGCCGCCGTACGGGCCCTCGTACGCGGTGCGGTAGTCGGCACCGGAGATCCAGCCCTGGATGTAGGTCGGGCCGGACTTGATGAACGAGGCGTAGGTGCGCTCGATCGAGTACTTGACGTCGGCCGAGGTGATCGGCGAGCCGTCCTGCCACTTCACGCCGTCCTTCAGCGTGAACTTCCAGGTCTTGCCGCCGTCGGTGGTGGTGCCGGTGTCGGTGGCGAGGTCGCCGACCAGCTTCTGCGAGCCGTCCTCGGCGGTCTTGTAACCGGTCAGCTGGCGGGTGAAGAGCAGCGAGACCTCGGCGTTGTAGTTCATGTAGATCTGGGCCGGGTCGAGGTGCGAGAAGTCGTCGCGGTCGATCATGTTGACCGTGCCGCCCTTCTTCGCACCCGGCTCGGCGGCGGCCGGGCCCTTCGAGTCCGCGGCGGTGCCGACGGAGATCGAGGTGGCCTTGACCGGGGCCTTGCTGGCGCCGGCCTTGCTGCCGTCGCTGTTGCTGTGGCCGCTGGAGCACGCCGTGGTGACGGTCAGGGCCCCGGCCACGAGAATGGCGGCCGCGAGCCGCGTCTTGCGAGAGCTCATCTTCATCCTGCCTGGGATAGTTGTGCGGAAATCTTCGTGGGTGTGCCCGGGGCCTGGCTTTTCCGTCCCCCCGGAGTCTTGAGGGCCCGTCAGCGGTTGGTCTTCGGGTCGAACGCGTCCCGGACCGAGTCGCCGAGCAGGTTGAAGGCCAGAACGAACACCACCATGGCGAGGCCCGGGAAGAGCAGGAAGGTGACGTCGGTCCGGAGGTAGTTCGCGGCGTCCGCGATCATGCGGCCCCAGTCCGGGGTCGGCTCGGACACGCCGACGCCCAGGTAGGAGAGGCCCGCCTCGGCGGTGACGAAGGCCGGCAGCGCGAGGGTGGACTGCACCAGGATCGGGGTCCACAGGTTGGGCAGGATCTCCTTGAAGATGATCCGCGCCGGGGAGGCGCCGGTGACCTTGGCGGCCTCGATGAACTCGCGCTCGCGCAGCGACAGCGACACGCCGCGCAGGATGCGGGCCAGGCCCATCCAGCCGAGCAGCGACAGCACCAGGGTGACCGCGACGAACGGCAGCCAGTCCGGGTTCTTCTCGTTCGGGCTCACCAGCAGGCTGGTGACCACCGGCATGCAGGCGATCAGGAAGATCTGCGACGGGAACGACATCAGGACGTCGATCACCCGGCCGATGAAGTAGTCGACCTTGCCGCCGAGGTAGCCGGCCGCGATGCCCAGCGCGACACCGATCACGGTGGTCAGCAGCGAGGTGGCGACGGCGATGATCAGCGAGGTGCGGATGCCGTAGATCAGCAGGGTGAAGACGTCACGGCCGAGGCCGGGCTCCAGGCCGAACCAGAAGTCGCCGCTCATGCCGCCGTTGGGGCCGGTCGGCAGGCCCGAGTCGGTCAGCAGGGAGACGTCGTCCTGGCCGTAGTGGGTCTCCGGGTCCTTGCCGTAGAGCATGGAGATGAGCGGGGCGAGGAGCGCCACCGCGACGAAGAACAGGACCACGCACGCGCTCACCACGCCGGTGCGGTCACGGAGGAAGCGGCGCCACATCAGCTTCCCGGGCGAGAGGCCGCGGAAGCCCGGATCGGCGGGCGTGTCGGACTTGGCGTGGTCCGCGAGGTCCGACGTCGACCCGGGACGGGAGGTGTTCCCGTCCGTCGTGGCCCCAGTAGGCGTCGTCATGGTGCTAAAGCTCCCGACCGTGGTCCGTGCAGAAGCAAGGAGTAAGAACTTGGATGAATGGACTCTTGCAAGTCGTTTATCGAACGTCAAGAGTTCCCCAGTTGTCGACGGCGCATTTCCTCCTTCGTGCTGGAATGTCAACCACTTCGTAGTTCTCGGACTCTTGACACCGACTGACCGAGACGGTCAAAACCGGACAAACTCGATCAAGCCGCGTTCACCTGTCCGTAACGATGCACGGTCGGCTCCGGTATCAGGACGCCGGGTTCGGGACCCCGCCCGGGTGACGCGCGTAGAGCTGATGTCCGTTTTGATGGCATTCACCGCAATTGGCGGATGCAATTGAGTGTCCGATAATCGGACGTCGCTGTTTTCGGGCGTGCGGGGGCGAATTCACGGGTAGGGGTGACCCAATTCGGGTGGCGCGGGGGGCGCCGCCCGACTGGCATTTTCCCGCCATTGGCGAGACCTCGCCGCGGCGTTACCGCCGCGGTTGTTCAATCCGTTACTTCAGCAGGCCGATGTTCTCGTAGACCACGTCGCCGAGGCCGGCGGCGCCGAGGTTGGCCAGTTCCTTGCGCACCCCGTAGATGGCCGGCCGCTGGTACAGCGGGACCAGCCCGGCGACCTGCCAGGCCTCGGTGTCGGCCCGGTTGAGCGCCGCCGTCTCCTCGTCCACGGTCTCGGCCTTGGCCGCGTCCGCCATCGCCTTGTCGAGCGCCTTGCTGCCCACCTGGGCCCAGTTGGAGCCGGAGTTCTGCTGGAAGGTGCTGATCGAGTTGGAGACCGGGAAGGGCGTGCCGAGCAGCGAGAACGAGGTCAGGTCGAAGTCGTGCTTGTAGATGTAGCCGTCGAAGAACTCGCCGGCCGGGACGGTCTGGACCTGGACGGTCACCCCGACCGCGGCGAGCATCCGGGTGACCTCCTCGCTCTCGTTGGTCGCCAGGTTGTTAGCGGCCGGCGCCACGTAGCGCAGCACCAGCTCCTTGCCGTCCTTGGCGCGGACGCCGTTCGGGCCCGGCTTCCAGCCCAGCGCGTCGAGGGCGGTCCGCGCGGCCTCCGGGTCGAAGCGGCTCAGGCCGTTCGAGTTGTCCTGGTAGCCGTGCTGGGAGGGCACCAGGAAGTGGTTGTTCATCGGCACGTACGGCCAGTCCAGGCCGGCCAGGTCGGTGCGGGTGATCTCGGCCCGGTCGATCGCCTGGATCAGCGCCTGGCGCAGCTTCGGTTCGGTCAGCAGCGGGCTCTGGCCGTTGAGCACCAGGTGCCGCAGGTTGGGGCCGCCGGCCTTGCGGACCTCGCCGCCCGCGGTCGCCTGGATCAGCCGGTAGCCCTCGGTGTTGGGGCCGTTGTTGTAGAAGTCGATCTCGCCCTTGGCGAAGGCCTGCGGCATCGCGCCGGTGTCGTACGCCCTGAAGACGATCTTGTCGAGCAGCGGCTTGTCCCCCCACCAGTCCGGGTCGGCGACCGCCGTGACGGTGCGCGTCTTCGGGTCCAGCGAGCCGACCTTGAACGGGCCGCCGGTGACCGGGATCCGGTTCTTGAAGGAGGTGTTGAACAGCTCGGGGGTGGAGACGTACCGCCCGGGCAGCAGCGGGGCGTTGCCGGCGTTGTTGAACATCGCCTGCCACTCCGAGTACGGCTCCTTGAAGGTCATCACGGCCTGGAAGTCGTCCTGGCCGCGGACCACGCTCTCCACCTGGTCGAAGCCGTTGGTGGTGGCGGTCTTGAAGCCGGTGTCCAGGTTGCCCAGCGCCTGCCAGTTGGCCTGCAGGTCGCGCCAGGTGATCGGGGTGCCGTCGGACCAGTGGGCCTTCGGGTTGAGCGTCCACACCACGACCTGCTTGCCCTGCCGCAGCTCGCTCCTCACGTCGGTCAGGTAGGCCGGGTTGGGGGTCTGCACGCCGCCCGCGTCGGAGCGCCAGAAGGTCGGCAGGAACGCCTTGACCACGTCGTTGGTGGAGGCCTCCGAGCCGTCCGCCTGGACCGGGTTCCACTGGCTGGAGTACTGGTCGATCGCCCAGGTCAGGGTGCCGCCCTCGCGCAGGGCGGAACGCGGCTGGGCGTTCATCTCCTGCTGGGTCATCCGCGGCGCGTCACCGCCGGCCGCCGCGGCCCCCGCCCCCGCTGGGCCGCGACCGGCGGAACCCGAGGTGGAGCTGCACGAGCACAGCGCGATGGACAGCGCCGCCACCGTGGCGGTCAGGGCGGGCGGGAGGAAGCGGGGTCTCGGCACGCGGCACATCTTGCGTACCGGTGAACGGACTTGTCGACCTGCGGCGGATCAAGTCTTGGTAACGCGACGTGGCCGCCCGGTTGCGGCGTCCGTTTGATCCCGTTCCGTGACGCCACTGGCGAGTATTCGCCAGACGGCCCGGCCGGGGCGCCCAGGTGGGAGCCCCGGCCGGGCCGTCGGGACGGACGGGCCGTCAGGCCGGGATCTTGACCGTGCGGTCCTTGCCGGTCTTGGTGACGCCCTGGGCGATGGCGTCCGCCACGTCCTGCGCGCTGATCGCCACCTTCTGGCCGTTGCGGGTGGTCTTCTGCTTGCTGAAGGTGCTGCCGACGGCCTGCCCCAGCTTGTCCAGGTCCCACTTGAGGACCACGGTGCCGGACGCGTCCGGCGCCAGCACCAGCGCACCGGCGGCGGTGTTGCGGCCGAAGGCGAACTGCGCGGGGCCCGAGGTGACCGTGACGTTGCCGTTCAGCACCTGCTTGCCGAGACCGTCGGCGGCGGCCTGCAGCACGTCCTGGCCGACCTTCGGCTGGGCGTCGGTGACCGGCAGCGCCACCTCGGCGTCCGGCTTGCCGGCCGCCCGGGACCGGAAGGCCTGCTCGACCAGGTCGGCGGCGGCCGCCGAGTCCAGCGCCTTGCCGCCGCTGCCCGGGACCACCTCGGCGGTGCCCGCCTCGGTGAAGCGGACGTAGCCCTCCTGCAGGCTCTGCCCGGACTTGGCGCCCAGGTCGTCCAGCGCGGCCTTCAGCTTCGCCCGGTCGACCCGCACCTGCGGCTCGACGGCCTTGGCGCCGCCGGTCAGCGAACCCAGCACGTCGACCGGGTTGTAGCTGTGCTTGGTCAGCGAGTCCACCGTCGCGGTGGTGTCGAAGCTCAGGCCCGCGCTGGCCGGGTCCAGGGTGAGCGACTGCTCGCCGACCTTCACCCGCACCGGCTGCTGCCCGACCTTGGCGACCGAGTCGTCCAGCGCCTTCACCGCCTGGTCGCGGGAGTCGCCGCCGATGTCGGTGCCCAGCACCGTGGTGCCCTTGGGGATGTCCGACTGGTTCATCATCAGGCCCGCGCCGTACGCGGCCGCGCCGATGAACACCACGGCGACCAGCGCGGTCACCAGCAGCTTCCGGCCGCCGCCGCCCTTCTTCTTGGCACCGCCGGAGCCGCCCGCGCCGTCGGCGCCTTTGGCGGCGGGCGCGGCCGCCTCGGCGGGCGGCTCGGCGGCCTGCGCGGCCTGCGCGGCCTGCGCGGGCTTGGGCTGGGCGGCGCGCGGGCCGCCCGGGAAGGGCTGCGCGGCGGGCAGGTCGGCGAACCGGCCGCCGCCGTCGGCGCCCTGGCGGGGCCGGGGGTCCTCGGCGAAGGGGTCGCCGCCGTTCGGGGACTTCAGGAACAGCTGGGTGGTCGGCGGGTCCGATATCGCGGCGCCCGGCGCCGGCTCGTCACCGGTGATCGGGTCGAAACCGCCGATCTGGGTGTCCTCCGGCTCGCCGGCGGCCTGCGGCGGCTCCGGCCGCTGCCCGCCGCGCAGACCCGGGCGGGTGGTGGCGAACGGGTCCTCCGGCGCCTGCGGCGCCTGCGGCGCCTGCGGGGCCTGCGGGCGCCGCCGCTGCTCCGGCTGCTGGGGCTGCTGGGGCTGCTGGTTCTGCTGCGGCTCGGGGCGCTGCCGGGACGGCTGCTGCTGCGCGGGCTGCTGCTGGGCCGCGAACGGGTCCTGGGCGGCGGCGGCCTGGAACGGGTCCTGGAACGGGTCCTGGAGCTGCTCCCGGGCCGCGAACGGGTCCTGCGGGGCGCCGCCGCCCGCGAACGGGTCCTGGGCCACGGCCCCGAACGGGTCCTGCGGGGCCGCGTACGGGTCCTCCTGGCGGGGCAGCGGGTGGCCGCCGGTGCGGGAGGCCGCCGGGTCGGCCGGGGCGAACGGCGAGGCGGGCGCGCCGGACGGGCGCGGCGCGGGCCGCTCGGCTCCGGGCGCGGGGCGCGCGGCCTCGGCGGACCGCTCGGGCCCGGCCGGGCCGGCGGCGGCCGGAGCGGGCTCCGGGCGGCCCTTCTGGCGCGGCTTGAACCACTCGCCGGTCGGGTCCCCCTCGGGACCGCCGCCCTTCGCCGCCCTGGGCGCGGCCGGCTCCTGCCACTCCGGCGGCAGGGTCGGCGGGGTGCCGGTGCGGGCCCCGGCGTCCATCACGCCGAGCACCGGGTCGCCGGCGCCGCCGCGGTGGCGCGGCCCGCTCGGCTCCGCGGGCTTCTCGTCCTTGACCTTGCTCTGCACCACGACCGGCGGGATCGGCCGCGACCCGGGGATGTTGATCCGCACCCGGGTGGTCAGCGTGGTCTCCGTGCTCTTCGGCGCCTCGGGCTCCCCGGCGCGCGGCGCCTGGGCCCGGCCGGCGGCCTGGTCCGCGCCGAGCCCGCCGGGCAGGCCGGTGCCGTACGGCGGGGTGCCCGACGGGTACGCGTCGGGGCCGCCGCGGCGGGGCTGCGGCTGGGCGTTGTCAGATTCGCGGCTGCTCAATGCTGCTCTGCTCCGGGTTGGCGGCCGGGCCGGCCGGGCCGTCCGCTGCGTATCGGGGTGAACGGCTGCCGGACGACGGCGTGCGGCGTGCGGCGGGCCGACCGGCCCCGGGGACATCAGCTCTTCACGTGTCGGTTGCGGCCGGCGCCCCCCGCCACGCGAGTAGGTGCCGAAGCTACCGTCCGGCCCGCTCGGGCCGGACAGCGGGGTGGCCCGCCGGGGCACCACCTTACCGACAAGGGATCCGGGCCGTCCGGCGACCGGGGTATCCCGTTGGTCCGGATCGCCCCGGTATGGACTAGCGCCCGCCGTCCTTGACGGCTCGTCGGGGCTCCGGCGCCGGTACGCCGAACAGGAAGCCGGAACGGGTCGGCAGGGTCGCGCAGACCACCCCGAGCACCGCGCCGCCGAACAGGTACAGGTAGGCGGACGGCGTCGCGGAGAGCACCAGGTCACCCTCCGGCCGGGGCGCCAGCAGCACCGCCAGCACCAGGAACCAGCCGCCCAGCGCGCAGCCCGCGCCGAGCTTGGTGCCGGTCGCCCGCAGGCCCCCGTAGAACAGCCCGGCGCAGCCGGCCAGCGCCAGGACGACGCCGGAGCCGCCCCACAGGGTCTGCACGAAAGCTCCGCACACCGACACCGCGGCGCCGAGCAGGAACAGCACGACGTAGACGGCGATCCGGACGCCGCGCGGCGGCATCGGCTCGCCCAGGCGCTGCGCGCGGGTGCCCAGCAGGGCGTGGGTGAACCTCACCGCTGCACCCCCGCGAACAGGTCGGTCTCCGGGCCGCCCGGACCGAGCGGGCCGCGGACCAGCTCGTAGTACTCGGTGGCCAGCAGCGGCTGCCCGAGGCCGTTGCTGAGCGCGAAGTGGCGCCCGGCCACGGTGACCTGGGTGGCGTGCGCCCGCATCGCGGCGGCCTTCGCCCCGGCGTGCGCCGCGTTGTCCAGCACCGTGGTGACCACCCGGTCGTCCACCACGCCCGGGATCTGGTCGACCGGCGCGGTGCCCCCGAACGGCGCCTCGGCGGCGGTGGCGGCCAGCGCGGCCTCGATCACCGAGCGGGGCATCCGGTTGTAGTAGACCTTGGCGATCCGCCAGGGCTCGCCCAGCTCCGGGCCGAAGGCCGGGTCGGCGGCCAGCTCGTAGCCGCGCAGCGCCACCCGGTGCGCCTGGATGTGGTCGGGGTGGCCGTAGCCGCCGTTCTCGTCGTACGTCACCAGCACCAGCGGCCGGACCTCGCGGATCACCCCGGCCAGCAGGCCGGCCGCCTCGTCCAGGTCGGCCCGCCAGAAGCAGGACGGGTCGTCGTTGTCCGCGACGCCCATCATCCCGGAGTCCCGCCAGCGGCCCGGGCCGCCCAGGAAGCGGTGGTCGGTGACACCCAACTCGCGCATCGCGGCGGCCAGTTCGCCGATCCGGTGGGCGCCGAGGGTGTTGTCGCGGTCCTGCGCCAGGTGCGCCAGCTCCGGCGGGATCACCTCGCCGCCCTCGCCCAGCGTGCAGGTCACCAGCGTGACCGGGACGCCCTCGGCCGCGTACCGGGCCATCGTGGAGCCGTTGTTGATCGACTCGTCGTCGGGATGCGCGTGCACCAGCAGCAGCCCGTGCGCGTCGGCCGGAGGTACGGAGGTCATGCCCGGCAGCTTACGGCCTGCCCCCGGCCCGCCCGGAGGGGACGCCCCGGGCGGGCCGCACGGCCCCGGCTAGAGGTTCAGCCCGTTCAGCATCCCGGCCAGGTTGGCCGTCACCTGCTGGATCGACGGCGCGATCGAGCTGGACGCCAGGTAGAAGCCGAGCAGCGCGCACACCAGCGCGTGGCTCACCTTCAGGCTCGACCGGCGGACCAGGACCACGACCACGACCAGCATCAGCACGACGGCGGAGACGGACAAAGCCATGACGGCTCACACCCTTCCTCGGGTGCGCGGCCCCGGGGCCGGGGCAGCGGGCGGAACGATGGTCAACTGATACCCGATCAGTGACACCCGAACGACGCTCCGTGAGCCCGCCCGGGGTGTCGCGGCGCCCGACCCGCCCGCTGCGTGCCCGGTCAGCGGCCCTCCGAACGGCCGTACGCCGCCGTCCGGGTGAGCTGCGCCGAACGGGTGGCCGGAGGCGGCCGGAGTCGTAGGGTCACCCCCATGACGACCGAGAAGCCGCACGACACCTTCCCCCGGCAGTACGCCCGCACCGGGCGCTTCACCGCGGGCGCGCCCCGCTCGTTCAGCGTCTCCCCGGACGGCACCCGGGTGCTGTTCCTGCGCTCCCGGGGCGGGGGCGCCCCGGCCAACCTGCTGTGGCGCCTCGACGTCGCCTCCGGCACCGAGAGCGTGCTCGCCGACCCCGAGGTGCTGCTCGGCGGCGGCGCCGAGGAGCTGTCCGCCGCCGAGCGGGCCCGCCGCGAGCGCAGCCGGGAGACCTCCGCCGGCATCGTCGGCTACGCCCTGGACGCGGCCGGGCGCACCGCCGCCTTCGCGCTGTCCGGCCGGCTGTTCGCGGTCGACACCGTCACCGGCGCGGCCCGCGAACTGCCCGCCGCCACCCCGCTGCTGGACCCGCGGCCGAGCCCCGACGGCACCCACGTCGCGTACGCCACCCCGGCCGGCGAGCTGCGGGTGAGCGCCGTCGACGGCGGCGGTGACCGGCTGCTGGCCGGACCCGAGGCGGACGGGGTCAGCTGGGGGCAGGCCGAGTTCATCGCGCAGGAGGAGATGAGCCGCGACCGGGGCCACTGGTGGGCCCCCGACGGCGGCGCGCTGCTGGCCGCCCGGGTCGACGACACCCCCGTGCGCCGCTGGTGGATCGCCGACCCGGCCCACCCCGACCGCCCGCCGGTCGAGGTCGCCTACCCGGCGGCCGGCACCCCCAACGCCGAGGTCGGGCTCTGGCTGCTCGGCCTGGACGGCCGCCGCACCGAGATCCGCTGGGACCGCGCCGCGTACCCGTACCTGGCCCGGGTGCACTGGTCGGCCGGCGGGCCGCCGCTGCTCCAGGTGCAGGCCCGCGACCAGCGCGAGCAGCTGGTGCTGGAGGCCGACCCCGCGACCGGCGCGACCACGGTGCTGGTCACCGAGCGGGACCCGGACTGGCTGGAGCTGTTCGGCGGCGTGCCGCTGCGGCTGGCCGACGGGCGGCTGGTGCGGATCACCGACCGGGACGGCGCCCGGGTCCTGACCGTCGGCGAGAAGGCGCTCACCGACGCCGAACTGCACGTCCGCGCGGTGCTCGGCACGGACGGCGACACCGTGCTGTTCACCGCCTCCGCCGGGGCCGCCGAGTTCGAGCGCCGCCCGCCCGGCTGGCTGGGCGTCTTCGAGGCCGGCCCCGACGGCGTCCGGGAGGTCGGCGACGGCGCGCTCGGCGCGGTCCGCGGCGCGGGCACCACCGTGCTCACCACCGCCGACCCGCTGCGCCCCGGCACCACCGTCACCGTGCACCGCGAGGGCGCCGAACCGCTGGTCGTCGCCTCGCACGCGGCCACCCCGCTGATCACCGCCCGCCCGGTGTTCCGGTTCGCCGGCGAGCGCCGGATCCCCTGCGCGGTGCTGCTGCCCACCGGCTACGACCCGGACGTCGACGGGCGGCTGCCCGTCCTGATGGACCCGTACGGCGGCCCGCACGGCCAGCGGGTGGTGCGGGCGCACAACCCGCACCTGGTCTCGCAGTGGTTCGCCGACCAGGGCTTCGCGGTGCTCGTCGCCGACGGGCGCGGCACCCCCGGGCACAGCCCCGGCTGGGAGAAGTCGATCAACCGGCGGACCGCCGAGGTCTCCGTCCAGGACCAGGTCGACGCGCTGCACGCGCTCGCCGAGGAGTTCCCGCTCGACCTGGGCAAGGTCGCCGTCCGCGGCTGGTCGTACGGCGGCTACCTGGCCGCCGCCGCGGTGCTCCGCGAACCGGACGTCTTCCACGCCGCGGTGGCCGGCGCGCCCGTCACCGAGCACGACCTGTACGACACCCACTACACCGAGCGCTACTACGGCGACCCGGCCGTCGAACCCGAGGTGTACCGGGCCAACTCGCTGGTGGAGATGGCCCCTTCGCTGCGCCGGCCGCTGATGATCGTGCACGGCCTGGCCGACGACAACGTGGTGGTCGCGCACAGCCTGCGGCTGTCCACCGCCCTGCTCGCGGCCGGCCGCCCGCACACCGTGCTGCCGCTGTCCGGGGTGACCCACATGACCCCGCAGGAGCAGGTCGCGGAGAACCTGCTGCTGCTCCAGGTCCGGTTCCTGAAGGAGTCGCTCGGCCTGGCGTAGGCGCCCGGTCACGTCCCGCCCGTGACATCCGTCATGCGGAGGTCACGACGGCGGGCACTGCCGCGGCCACCCCCCTCCCGGGGAACCTGGAGGAGTCGGAAGCAGGGACGACTTCGAAGGGACTTGGTCCAGATGGCGACGGGAACGGGGGAGGTCGCGGCCTTCCGGAACGTCAGCAAGAGCTACGGCCGGGTGAAGGCGGTGGACGGCCTCGACCTGGTGCTGCGACCCGGCGAGACGGTCGCGCTGCTCGGCCCGAACGGCGCGGGCAAGTCCAGCAGCCTCGACCTGCTGCTGGGCCTGCGCGAACCCGACAGCGGCACCGTCCGGCTGTTCGGCGGCACCCCGCGGGCCGCGATCACGGCCGGCCGGGTCGGCGCGATGCTGCAGAGCGGCGGCCTGATGAGCGACGTCAAGGTCCGCGAGATCGTCGAACTCGCCTGCCGGGTGCACCCGCGCGGCCACCGGGTCGACGAGGTGCTGGGGACCGCCGGGATCACCGAGCTCGCCGACCGCCGGGTCGACAAGCTCTCCGGCGGCCAGGAGCAGCGCGTCCGGTTCGCCCTCGCGGTGGCCGGCGCCAACGACCTGATCGTCCTGGACGAGCCCACCACCGGCATGGACGTCACCGTCCGCCGCCGCTTCTGGGAGGCGATGCGGGCGCAGGCCGACGCCGGACGCACCGTGCTGTTCGCCACCCACTACCTGGAGGAGGCCGACTCGATCGCCGACCGGGTCCTCGTCCTGCACAGGGGCCGGCTGATCGCCGACGGCACCTCCGCCGAGATCAAGGCCCGGGCCGGCGCCCGCCGGATCGGCTTCGAACTGCACCCCGCCGACGGCGGCCCCGAGGTCGACGAGGCGGTGCTGCGCGGCCTGCCCGGCACCGTCGGACTGGACGTCAGCACCCGCGCCGACGGCGTGCGCACCGTCCGGATCCGCTCCGCCGACGCCGACGCGGGCGTCGCCGCGCTGTACGCGGCGGGCCTGTACCCGCGCGGCCTGGAGGTCACCAGCCTCGGCCTGGAGCAGGCGTTCCTGACCATCACCGGCGAGCAGGACCGCGCCGGGGACACCGAGTCGACCGACCGCACCGAGGAAGAGGCGAACGTCCGATGACCACCCTGGTCCGGCTGGAGATCCTGCGCACCCTGCGCAACAAGCGGTACCTGATGTTCACCGTGCTCTACCCCGCGCTGCTGTACGTCTTCTTCATCAGCGCCTACGGCGACGGCGGCACGGTGGCCGGCGGCATCCCGGTCGCGTCGTACTTCATGGTCTCGATGGCCACCTTCGGCGCGGTCGGCGCCGTCCTGACCGGCTCGGCGCAGCGCATCTCGCTGGAGCGCAAGAGCGGCTGGACCCGGCAGCTGCGGCTCACCGCGCTGCCCGGACGGGCCTACACGCTCGGCAAGATCGCCGCCTGCGCGGTCACCACGCTGCCCGCGATCCTGGTGGTCTTCACGATCGGCGCGATCGAGGGCGTCGACCTGCCCGCCCTCCAGTGGCTCGGCCTGGCCGCCGCGCTCTGGCTCGGCAGCTTCGTCTTCGCCGCGCTCGGCGTCGCCCTCGGCTACGCCGCCGAACCGGACGCCGTGCAGCCCGTCGTGATGATCGTCTACATGCTGATGGCGCTGTTCGGCGGCACCTGGTTCCCGATCTCCGAGTCGCTGAAGGCCTACGCCCGGTTCAACCCCGTCTACGACTACAACCAGCTGGCCTCGTTCATCCACGGCCAGGGCGTCCCCACCCTGCCGATCGCCGTGCTCGCCGCCTTCCTGGCGCTCTTCACCACCGCCGCGGCCGTCCTGTACCGCAAGGACGCGCGACGGGCATGATGGCCCGCATGCAGAACACCGCACCGGCCCACCACCCCGACCAGGACGGGGAGGTCGGGCCGGACGGCCGTTGGACCACCTACCCCGGCGTGCCGGTGGACACCCGGCGACAGCTGCTGGCCAAGCTCGCCTGGACGTCCATCTGGGCGCTCTACCTGGCGTACCCCGTCCAGGACCTGACCACCGGACAGCACACCACGGCCGCGAGCGCCGCCGGAGCCGTCGCGCTCGCCGTCTTCCTGGCCTGCTACCTGTCGCTGATCGTGATGCGCAACCACCCGGGCCTCCGGGAGGCCCGCCGGTACCTGCCGCTCGTCCTGATGGCCGCGATCGCCGTCACCACCTCGTACACCCTCGGCGAGGCCTGGCTGACCCTGTTCACCTACACCTCGGTGTGCGCCTCGGTGATCCTGCCCGGCCGGTACGGGCTGGCCGGCGTCCTCGCCACCACCGGCGTCCTCGCCGTCGTCGGACTCACCAGCCACGCCGACGCCGAGACCCTGGTCAGCATCGGCCTGCCCTGCCTGATGGCCGGACTCGCCATGCTCGCCATGCAGCGCCTCGTCGCCACCATGCGCGAACTGCGCGAGGCCCGGGCCGCCGTCGCCCACCTCGCCGCCTCCGAGGAACGGCTGCGCCTGGCCCGCGACCTGCACGACCTGCTCGGCCACTCGCTCTCGCTGATCGCCATCAAGGGCGAACTCACCGGACGCCTGATGGACGCCGGCAAGACCGACGCCGCCCGCGCCCAGGTCGCCGACATCGAGCAGGTCGCCCGGCAGTCCCTCGCCGACGTCCGCAGCGCGGTCAGCGGCTTCCGCCGCCCCACCCTGCCGGTCGAACTCGCCGCCGCCCGCATCGCGCTCACCGCCGGCCGGATCGCCCTCGACGCCGACCCGCGGCTCGCCGAGGAGCGACCCGGCCTCGGCACCGAGGAGTCCGGGGTGCTCGCCTGGGCGCTGCGCGAAGCCGTCACCAACGTCGTCCGGCACGGCGCCGGCGCCACCCGGTGCGCCGTCCACCTCGACGAGACCTGGGAGGAGGACGGCCGCTACGCCGTCCTGGAGGTCGTCGACAACGGCCCCGGACCCGGCAAGTCCGCCGCCGGCAACGGGCTCTCCGGCCTCGGCGAACGGCTGGCCCAGGTCGGCGGGCGCCTGGAGACCGGCCCCGCCGACCGGGGCCGGGGCTTCCGGCTGCGCGCCCTCGTCCCGCTGCGACCCGGCCCCAGCGGGCAATAGGCTGCCCGACGTGACGGACGGAACGGGTGGACGAACGGTGCGGGTGCTGCTCGCCGAGGACCAGGGCATGGTGCGCGAGGCGCTCGCCGCGCTGCTCTCGCTGGAGGACGACCTGGAGGTGGTCGCCCAGGTCTCGCGCGGCGACCAGGCCGCGGCGGCGGTGGCCGAACACGAGGTCGACGTCGCCGTCCTGGACATCGAGATGCCCGGCATGACCGGCATCGACGCCTGCGCGGAGATCCGGCGCACCCGGCCGCGGACCAAGGTCGTCATCGCCACCACCTTCGGCCGGCCCGGCTACCTGCGCCGGGCGATGGAGGCCGGCGCCGACGCCTTCCTGGTCAAGGACGCCCCCGCCGCCGAACTCGCCGAGGCGATCCGGCGGGTGCTGCGCGGCGAACGGGTCATCGACCCCACGCTGGCCGCCGCCGCCCTCGCGGAGGGGGCCAACCCGCTCACCGCCCGCGAACGCGACGTCCTCGCCGCCGCGGCGGACGGCGCCGTCAACGCGGACATCGCGGCCCGGCTGCACCTCTCCGAGGGGACGGTGCGCAACTACCTGTCGATGGCGATCCAGAAGACGGCGGCCCGCAACCGCGCCGAGGCGGTGCGGGTCGCGCGCGAGAAGGGCTGGCTGTAGGAACCGGGCTCCGGGGAGGGCCGGTCGGGGCGGCGGCCGGTCAGGCCGGGGCCAGGTGAGGCGGGGCTAGTTGAGGCGGTGGCGGGCCGACCTCGCCGCCAGCCGGACCTTCTTCGCGCTGTCCGGGTCGAAGGCGTCCAGGATCGTCGCGTAGGCCTCCATCTCGGCGGCGCCGGTCAGGAAGTCGCCGGTCTTGACCAGGAGTTCGGCGCGCTCCAGGCGGAGCTGGGCCGGGTGGCGGGGGAGCAGCAGGGCGAGCTCGGTGGCCCAGAGCTGGGTGCGGGCGTGCTCGGGGCGGTCGGCGGCCCAGCGGCGGATGTTGCCCAGGACGCGCAGCACGGTGTCCAACGGCTGCGCCGGGGTCAGCAGTTCGGGCGAGAACGGCTGACCGGAGGCGGCGAGCAGGCGTTCGACGTCGGGGACGTCGAGCAGCCGGCCGCCGTGGAACGGGTCGGCCAGCACGTACTCGTCGCCGCCCGCCGGGTCGCCGACCGCGACGATGAAGTGGCCCGGCAGCGCGATGCCGTGGACGGTCAGACCGGCCCGGGCGGCCACCGCCGACCAGACCAGCGCCAGCATGATCGGCAGCCCGCGGCGGCGCCGCAGCACCTCCGGCAGCAGCGAGGACTCCAGCCGGAGGTAGTCGGACTGGCGGCCGTGGAAGCGCTCGCGGCCGCCGAGCACCGCCGCGAGCAGCGCGGCGGTCTCCTCCGGGCCGCTCGGGCGGCGCTCGGCGACGGCCTGCCGGATCGCCGCGGCGTGCCGGTCCAGCGCCGCCTGACAGGCGCTCAGGAGGGCGTCCAGGGACGGCTGTTCGGCGCTGTCGCCGGGATCGCCGAGGGTGTGCTCGGCGGCGGCGAGCAGGCACAGCAGCACCGGGTCCGGGTGTTCGCCCCGGGCTTCGGTGCGGAAGCGGGTTCTGCTCTGCTCGGTCACTGCGGCCTTCGGTTCAGCAGCGGTCGTTGCTCACTACAAGTGGTGCACGCTACCGCTGGGGAAGGCGGGCGTAGTGGTAAGTGTGACTGGTCGTGAAGCCCAGTCCGTCGTAGAGCGCGATCGCACCGTCGTTGTCCGCCTCGACCTGCAGGCAGGCGCCGGTGGCACCCTCCTCGGCGGCGCGGGCGGCCAGGGCGGCCACCACCGCGGTGGCCAGGCCGCGGCGGCGGGCGGCCGGAGCGGTCTCGACCGCGCCGAAACAGGCCCACGGGCCGTCGACGGCGAGCCGGCCGACGGCCAGCGGGGCGCCGTCCGGGCCCGCCACCCGAGCGAACCAGACCGAGGGGCCGCCGTGCAGCACCCGCAGGGCGGTCTCCCGCGCCGGGTCGTCCTCGGCCAGGCCGTACAGCGACAGCCACTCGGGGCCGGCGGTCCGGGACAGCCGCACGTCGGCCGGGCGGCCGGCCCGGGCCAGGGCGCCGACCGGCGCGGTGCGCACCAGGGTCGGGGCGATCGCCGGGCCGAGCAGCGCGTCCAGCCCGTCCGGCGAGCCGGGGACGGTCACCTCGACGTGCGCGGGCAGCCCGCGGGCCGCGTACCACGCGTCCACCCGGGCCAGCGCCTCGTCCAGCGGCAGGCCCGGATCGCCCAGCGCCTGCACCGAGTTGGCGCGCTTGGTGAACCCGGCGGCGGCCCGCAGCGTCCACCCGCCCAGCTGCTCCCGCTCGACGGCCGGCCAGCCCCGGGCGGCGGTCCGCTGCAGGTCGACCGGGTCGGCGGCGGGCGCGGCCGACCGGCGGGCCGGGAACGCCGGGACGGGCTTGCCGGCCACCAGCAGTCCGCCGGCGAAGCGGACCGGTCCGCCGGTGCGCGGTTCGACCGTCAACCCCGTGTCGTCCCACGAGGTGAGCACGCCGATCACATCGCGGAACACCGGACGCCCGTCCGCCACGCCGTCGACACGCCGGACCGACACCCGTCGTCCCACATCAGACCGGTCTATCCGGACCTCCGGACGGGCCTCCTCCGGTACTCGATCGAGCATCAAGCACACCTCCTGTGCATTTGCGTCCCCAGACCCGCGATACTAGGGGCGGGCATCGACGACGCCGCGCGCACCGCGCGACCGAGTAAACAGTAGGGCGGCAGCCCTTCCGAGGAGGAACGACAGCGTGACCTACGTCATCGCGCAGCCTTGTGTCGACGTCAAGGACAAGGCGTGCATCGAAGAGTGCCCCGTGGACTGCATCTACGAGGGCGAGCGCTCCCTCTACATCCACCCGGACGAGTGCGTGGACTGTGGCGCCTGCGAGCCGGTCTGTCCGGTCGAGGCGATCTTCTACGAGGACGACACCCCGGAGGAGTGGAAGGACTACTACAAGGCGAACGTCGAGTTCTTCGACGACCTGGGCTCGCCCGGCGGCGCCTCCAAGCTCGGCCTGATCGAGCGCGACCACCCGTTCATCGCCGCGCTGCCGCCGCAGAACGCCGAGCACTGAGCCGATCGGTGGCATCCACGCTGTGAGCACCAACAACAGCACGCACGCGCCGCTCCCGGGCCACCCGGGGGCGGCGCGCCGCGTCTCCGACCGTCTGCCGGTCTTCCCCTGGGACAAGCTCGAACCGTACAAGCGCACCGCCCAGGCGCACCCCGACGGCCTCTGCGACTTCTCCGTCGGCACCCCGGTGGACCCCGTCCCCGAGCTGATCCAGCGGGCGCTGGCCGCGCACACCGACACCCCCGGCTACCCCACCGTGTGGGGCCCGCTGTCGCTGCGCGACGCGATCGCCGGCTGGCTGGGCCGCCGCTGCGGCGCCGAGATCGGCCCGGAGGCCGTGCTGCCCACCGTCGGCTCCAAGGAGCTGGTGGCCTGGCTGCCCGGCCAACTCGGCCTCGGCCCCGGCGACCAGGTCGCCTACCCCAGGCTCGCGTACCCCACCTACGAGGTCGGCGCGCTGCTCTGCGGCGCCGAGCCGGTCGCGTACGAGGACGTCACCGAACTGGACGGCTCGAAGGTCCGGCTGCTCTGGCTGAACTCGCCGTCCAACCCCACCGGACGGGTGCTGGACGCGGCCGAGCTGCGCCGCGCCGTCGAGTGGGCCCGGGAGCACCGGGTGCTGCTGGTCAGCGACGAGTGCTACCTCGAACTCGGCTGGGAGGCCGAGCCGGTGTCGGTGCTCCACCCGTCGGTCTGCGGCGGCTCGCACGAGGGCCTGCTGGCCGTGCACTCGCTCTCCAAGCGCTCCAACCTGGCCGGCTACCGGGCCTCCTTCGTGGCCGGCGACCCGGTGGTGGTCGCCGAACTGCTGGAGATCCGCAAGCACGGCGGCATGATCGTGCCCGCGCCGGTGCAGGCGGCCACCTCGGCCGCGCTCGCCGACGACGCGCACGTCGCCGAGCAGCGGGCCCGGTACGCGCAGCGGCGCAGCGCGCTGCGGGCCGCGCTGGAGGCGTACGGCTTCCGGATCGAGCACTCCGAGGCGAGCCTGTACCTGTGGGCGACCCAGGACAAGCCGTGCTGGGAGACCGTGGCCGAACTCGCCGAGCTGGGCATCCTGGTGGCCCCCGGCGACTTCTACGGCCCGGCGGGCGACCGGTTCGTCCGGGTGGCGTTCACCGCCACCGACGAGCGGGTGGCGGCGGCCGTGGAGCGGCTCAAGCGGTAGGCGCCGGGCCGCGCACGGCGGACATGACGGCGGGGGCGGGCCTGGTGGCCCGCCCCCGCCGTCATGCGTGTTGCGTCATGCGTGTTGCGTCATGCGTGTTGCGTCATGCGTGTTGCGTCATGCGTGTTGCGTCATGCGTGTTGCGTCATGCGTGTCGCGACACGGGTGTCACGGCACGGGTGTGGGGTCATCGGTGTCGCGACACGGGTGACGTGTCAGCCGATCGGCAGGCCGCCGCCCTGGATGCCGCCGAGCAGGCCGCCGACCGGGCCGAGGGCGCCGGTCAGGCCGCCGAGCGGGCTGTCGCCGCCGAGCCCGGGCATGCCGCCAAGGCGGTTGGCGGACTCGTGCTCGGTCAGGCCCTCCACGGCGCCGGCGACCGGCAGCGAGTGGAGGGCGCCGGTGACCGGGCCGAGCTTGTCGGCGGCCGGCAGGCTCTGGGTGAGCTTGTCGGTGGGCAGGCCGCGGGCGACGGTGGCCAGCGGGGTGGCGGTGGCCCGGTCGGTGGCCGGGAGGACCTTCTCGGTGACCGCCGGGGCGACCTTGTCCTCGATCGCCGGGCCGGCCTTGTCGGTGAGCGTCTGCAGCGAGCCGGTCAGCTGGCCGGCCTTGCCGACCGGACCGAGCTTGCCGAGGGCGTCGTCGGTGGACGGCAGGTTGTGCGCGACGGTGTTGCCGGCCGCGTCGGCGGCCGCCGGGCCGCCCGCCGCCAGGGTCGCGGAACCGGTGGTGCCGACCACGTGGCCCAGCTCGTGGGTGGCCCCCTGCACCGCGTCGCCCGAGTTGGGGAGGTCGGCCAGCTTGGTCACGCCGGCGCCCAGGTCGGTCTGCGGCACCACCTCGGTGGCGGAGGCGGCGCCCGCCGCGGCCGCGAGCGGCGCCGCGGTGGCGGCGACGAGCAGCGCGGCCTGGGCGATCCGGCGCGTGAGGGGGAGGGACATGGTGCTCCTAAGAGGTGAGGTCAACGGTCCGCCGGACGGGCGGCGCGGGGAGCGCCCCGCCCGGCGGGCGACGTGTATGACCGAAAGAGCACCGGGAAGGTTTCGGCCGGTCAAGGTCAAGGGTTGGCAAAGATCGGACGATCCTTTTTCGGGCATTGCGGAAGTATCGGCCGGGCGGCGGAGCCCGCAGAACCGTCACTCCCCTTGCAGGCGGCGCCTTCGACGCCTTCGCGGTGCACCGGCCCGACGACGCCCGCCGACGGCCCGGACGTCAAAGGGAGTTGACGCGAATCACCCGGTGGACGGTCACCCGCGCACCAGTGCGTCAACGCACCGTCGAGCCCGTCACCGCGCCCGACCGCGACCGACCGCCACCGCGGCCCACCGCCGTCCGCCCCGGCTACTTCGCGGCCGGCTCGCCCATCGTCACCAGCACCCGGTCGGCGGGCGCGCCCGCCAGCGGCTTCCAGCCGTCGCGGGGCCTGTCCACCCGCCAGACCTTGCCGTCGTACGCGACCTGGCCGACGCCCAGCGCCGCGGCGTGCGCCACCGACCAGTGCGCCAGCGCCCAGCCGGTCTGGCCCGCGCCGCCGGCGCCCGCCGTGCTGGCGGTGGGCTGCGGGGTGAGCGCCAGCACCTCGCGCGGGTCCTTGGCGGGCTTCTCGGCGCCCGCCACCGTCACCGCCTTGCCGAACTCCCGGCGCACCCGCTCGGTGAGGTTCGCCGCGGTCGGGGCCGGCCGGGCCGGGTCGGTCGGGTCCGGCGCGGGCAGGGTGTGCACCACGCAGTCCAGCGAGCCGGGTTCGCGGCCGGTCAGCACCGTGGCGAGCAGCGTCGCGTTGTTCTCGTGCTTGGCGTACGCCTGCGGGTAGCCGCTGCGCTGCACCTGCTGGGCGGCGTCGGTCAGCGGCAGCTGCGCGTACCCGTTGACCTTCACCAGCGCGTCCAGGAACTTGTTGGTCGAGTAGACCGGGTCCATGATCTGGTCGACCGAGCCCCAGCCCTGCGAGGGGCGCTGCTGGAACAGGCCGACCGAGTCCCGGTCGCCGCCCTCCAGGTTGTACAGCTTGGACTCCTGGATGGCGGTGGCCAGCGAGATGGTCACCGCCCGCTCCGGCAGGCCGCGCGACATCGCCACCGCGGTGATGGTCGAGGCGTTCGCCGCCTGGGCGAGCTCCAGGGTGCCGGTGCCGGCCGCGGTGGTGACCGTGCAGCCCTCGTCCGGGGGCGCGATCTTGTCCCGGTTCAGCCAGACCACCAGACCGCCGACCACCGACAGGGCCAGCACCCCGACCAGTACCCGCCGCCACGGCCGCCGGCGGCGCGGTCCGTCGCCGTCCAGCGCGTCGTACTCGGCGTCCTCGGTCACGGGTGGCCCCTCTCTGTGGTGATCGCGTCGCGGCGGTCCCGGCCCGGCGCGCGCCGTTCGCGGACACCGTAACCGCTCGGACGGCCGTACGGGTCCGCGCGGTTGCGCGGCCACCGGCGGAGGGGGTCGGCGGCTCGGTAGGGTGGCGCCATGAGCAGCCCGAACGAGCCCCTCGACCTCTTCCTCGACGGCGGGACGCTGACCGCCCGCCTCGTCGACTTCCCGTCCGTCAGCGGCGAGGAGGCGGCCCTCGCGGACGCCGTCGAGACCGCGCTCCGGGCCCTCCCGCACCTCACCGTCGACCGGTACGGCAACAACGTGGTCGCCCGCACCCACTTCGGCCGGGCCGAGCGGGTCGTCCTCGCCGGGCACCTGGACACCGTGCCGATCGCCGACAACGTGCCCTCGCACGTCGAGGGCGACCTGCTGTACGGCTGCGGCACCTCCGACATGAAGTCCGGTGTCGCGGTGCAGCTGCGGCTCGCCGCCACCCTCACCGAGGCCAACCGGGACGTCACCTACGTCTTCTACGACTGCGAGGAGGTGGAGGCCACCCGCAACGGCCTCGGCCACCTGTTCGCGGTCCACCCCGACTGGCTGGTGGGCGACTTCGCCGTCCTGATGGAGCCCAGCGGCGCCGTGGTCGAGGGCGGTTGCCAGGGCAGCCTGCGGGCCGACGTCACGCTCACCGGCGTCCGCGCCCACGCGGCCCGCTCCTGGCTCGGCGACAACGCCATCCACCAGGCCGCGGAGGTGCTGCGCCGGCTCGCCGAGTACCAGCCGCGCCGGGTCGAGATCGACGGCCTGGAGTACCGCGAGGGCCTGAACGCGACCCGGATCGACGGCGGCGTCGCCGGGAACGTGATCCCCGACGAGTGCAGGATCCACGTCGCCTTCCGGTTCGCCCCCGACCGTAGCCTGGAGCAGGCCGAGGCGCACCTGCGCGAGGTCTTCGCCGGCTACCAGCTGGACGTGGTGGACGCCTCGCCCGCCGCCCTGCCCGGCCTCGGCCTGCCCGCCGCGCGGGCCTTCCTGGAGGCGGTCGGCGGCGAGCCCCGGGCCAAGTTCGGCTGGACGGACGTGGCCCGGTTCTCCGCGCACGGCGTCCCCGCCGTCAACTACGGCCCCGGCGACCCGAACCTGGCGCACAAGCGCGACGAGCACTGCTCGCTCGCCGCGATCGCCGACGTCGAGGAGCGGCTGCGGAACTGGCTCGCCCGGTAGCCCGCGAACGGCGGTCGCGCAGCCGGGGGTTCGTCCGACTCCCGTCTGTGCGACGGCCGTTATTTACCCCGGATCGTGCCTCGTCAGGCGTAGGGTTTCGTCATGACAGCCAATGGAGATGACCCCGTCCGCCGACCGAAGAAGCCGTGGCCCGAGAAGCGCAAGGGCCCCGTCCTGCTGCGGCGCGACCAGGTCGAGACGAGTACGACCGACCAACGGCTGCTGGACACCACCGGCCCGAGCGACTGGTTGCACACCGACCCGTGGCGCGTGCTGCGGATCACCTCGGAGTTCGTCGAGGGCTTCGGCGCGCTCGCCGAACTCCCCACCGCCATCAGCGTGTTCGGCTCCGCCCGGACGCCGGTCGGCTCGCCCGAGTACGAGGCCGGGGTGGAGATCGGCCGGGCCCTCGCCGAGGCCGGCTACGCGGTGATCACCGGCGGCGGCCCGGGCGCGATGGAGGCCGCCAACAAGGGCGCCACCGAGGCCGGCGGGCTGAGCGTCGGCCTGGGCATCGAGCTGCCCTTCGAGCAGGGCCTGAACGAGTACGTCGACCTGGGCCTGAACTTCCGCTACTTCTTCGTCCGCAAGACGATGTTCGTGAAGTACGCCCAGGGCTTCGTGGTCCTGCCCGGCGGCCTCGGCACGCTGGACGAGCTGTTCGAGGCGCTCACCCTGGTGCAGACGAAGAAGGTCACCCGGTTCCCGGTGGTCCTGTTCGGCAGCGCCTACTGGGGCGGCCTGGTGGAGTGGCTCAAGTCGACGCTGGTCGCCCAGGGCAAGGCCAACCCCGCCGACCTCGAACTGTTCCACGTCACCGACGACGTGTCGGAGGTCCTGAAGGTGCTGGACGCCGCGCGGGGGCCGAAGGGCACCCCCGCGTAGCGCCGCGGCCGGAGCCCGCGGGGCTCAGGCCAGCCCCCGGCGGGCCACCGCCGGGGGACGGGTGCCGCGGATCGAGGCCACCATGTCCAGCACCTGCCGGGTCTCGGCGACCTGGTGCACCCGGTAGACCCGCGCGCCCAGCCAGGCCGAGACCGCCGTGGTGGCCAGGGTGCCGAGCAGTCGCTCGTCCACCGGCCTGTCCAGGGTCTCGCCGACGAAGTCCTTGTTGGAGAGCGAGACCAGCACCGGGAACCCGGTCGCGGCCATCTCCGGCAGCCGGCGGGTGGCCTCCAGCGAGTGCCGGGTGTTCTTCCCGAAGTCGTGCCCCGGGTCGATGATCAACCCGTCGCGGCGCACGCCCAGTTCGAGCGCCCGCTCGGCCAGGCCGACGGTCACCGCCAGGATGTCCGCCATCACGTCCTCGTACCCCACCCGGTGCGGGCGGGTGCGCGGCTCGGCGCCGCCCGCGTGCGTGCACACCAGGCCCGCGCCGTACCGGGCCGCGACCTCGGCGAGCTTCGGGTCGAAGCCGCCCCAGGCGTCGTTCAGCAGGTCGGCGCCGACCTCGCAGACCGCCTCGCCGACCTCGTGCCGCCAGGTGTCGACGCTGATCACCGCGTCCGGGTGGCGCTTGCGCAACTCGGCGACGAACGGCACCGTGCGGCGCAACTCCTCCTCCACGGTCACCTCCTCGCCCGGACCGGCCTTCACCCCGCCGATGTCCAGGATCGCCGCGCCCTCGGCCACCGCCCGGTCCGCGGCCGCGAACGCGGCCTCGTCGGCGAAGGTCGCCCCGCGGTCGAAGAACGAGTCCGGAGTGCGGTTGACGATGGCCATGATGACCAGCTCGTCCGGGCCGAACTCCCGCGTGCCGAGGCGTAGTGCCACCGGTGTCTCCTCCTCAGCGCTCCCGGGTGCAATGATGGGCCCCGGCCTGTACGGGACCATGATCCCACCGTAGCCCTCGCGGGCGGGCCGAAGCCGACCGGCACCTGCCGGGAAAAAGCCGGGAAGCCGGGAACTGCCGGGAACTGACGGAGGACAGCTCGTGTTCTGGGTGATCGTGGCCGCGATGGTCTTGGTGGTGGGCGGCGCCGCCGTGGTGGCGCTGGGTGGCGGCGGGACGCTGCCGGAGGCCGAGCACGACCGGCTCTCCGTGCGCCTCCCGCAGGACCGCGCGCTCAGCCGGGTCGACGTCGACGAACTGCGCCTGCCGATGGCGCTGCGCGGCTACCGGATGGACGAGGTCGACGACGTGCTCGACCGGCTCGGCGCGGAACTCTCGCTCCGCGACGCCCGGATCGCCGAACTGGAGGCCGTCGGCGCGGTGCGCGGCGCGGTCACGGCGACCGAGGGCGCGGCCGGGGCGGCCGGCGAACCGCTGCCGGGGCTGGAGTCGTTCACGGCCGTCCTGGAGAAGGAGCCGGCGACCGCGGAGCCGACCGCCGGCGAGCCGGCCACCGAGCCGGCCGCCGGGACGGTCGCCGAGACGTCCGCCGCGACGGTCTCCGAGACGCTCTCGGACGAGGACACCGTCGAGTCCAAGGGCGACCGCGCGTGACGGGTGCGGTCCTCGGGGCCGACGGGCTGCGGCGGTGCGGCTGGGGCGACTCGGCCGAGGACTACCGGGCCTACCACGACACCGAGTGGGGGCGACCGGTCCACGGCGACCAGGCCCTGTTCGAGCGGATCTCGCTGGAGGCGTTCCAGTCGGGCCTGTCCTGGATCACCATCCTGCGCCGCCGGGAGGGCTTCCGGGCGGCGTTCCGCGGCTTCGACCCCGCTGCCGTCGCCGCGTTCGACGACACCGACGTCGAACGGCTGCTGAACGACACCGGCATCATCCGCAACCGCGCCAAGGTCCTGGCCACCATCGCCAACGCGAAGGCGGCCCGGGCCCTGGACGAGGGCGAACTCGACGCGCTGGTCTGGAGCCACGCCGGCGACCCGTCCCGCCCGGCACCGCCGACCCTGGCAGACGTCCCGGCGGTGACGCCGGAGTCGACGGCGCTCGCCAAGGCGCTCAAGCGCGCCGGCTTCCGGTTCGTCGGGCCGACGACCGCGTACGCGCTGATGCAGGCGTGCGGGCTGGTGAACGACCACCTCGCGGACTGCCACGCGCGCTAGCCCGGAGCGCCCCGCCGCCGGTGGGGCCTCAGCGCCCGGTGTAGGCGGGCTTCTCCTTGCTGAGGAAGGCGTCGACCGCGATGCGGTGGTCCTCGCTGTTGCCGGCGAGGGTCTGGAGTTCGTCCTCCTTGTCGAGGAGTTCGTCCAGGGAGTGCGAGGCGGCGTAGGCCAGGGACTCCTTGATCGCGCCGTAGGCGACCGTCGGGCCGTTGGCCAGGGTGAGGGCGAACTCGTGGGCGGTGGCGGCGAGTTCGGCGGCGGGGACGACGCGGGTGGCGAGGCCGAGGGTGAGCGCCTCGGCGGCGCGGACGGTGCGGGGGAGCATCAGGAGTTCGGTGGCGCGGGCGTGGCCGACCAGGCGGGGGAGGGTCCAGGAGGCGCCGGAGTCGGCGGTGAGGGCGACGCCCGCGAAGGAGGTGTTGAAGCCCGCGGTGTCGGCGAGGATCCGGAAGTCGCAGGCGAAGGCGAGCGAGGCCCCGGCGCCGGCCGCGACGCCGTTGACGGCGGCGATGGTGGGCTTGCGCATCCCGGCGAGGGCGCGGACCAGCGGGTTGTAGTGCTCGGCGACGGTGCGCAGCGCGCCCTCGCCGGTCTCGCGCTGGTGCTGGAGCAGGCCGACGTGCTCCTTGAGGTCCTGGCCGACGCAGAAGGCCTTGTCGCCGGCGCCGGCGAGCAGCACGGCCCGGACGCCGGGGTCGGCCGCGGCGGCGGTGACGGCGTCCCGGAGGGCGACCTTGGTGGGGACGTCGAGGGCGTTCATCGCGGCGGCGCGGTCGATGGTGAGGACGGCGAGGGCGCCGTCGCGCTCGTAGCGCACGGTGTCGGACATGGTGAGGGCTCCCCGGGTCGCGGTGGCTGCCACTGGTGGCGGTTCAGGGGTCAGCATGCCGGAGCGGGCCCGGGCACGGGGAGTGTGAGGTGTCACACCCTCGGTAGGCGTGTCGGAGTGCGGCGAGATGCGGCTTTGGCCCGGGAATGAGGGCTTTGCGGCAGGTTGGGGGCGCTTGGCGCAGAGAGTGATGTTGGTCATCCAGCCGTTGCATGCGGGATAATGGCTTCCGATCAATGCGTTCGATACCGGCGGTGGACGGACTGTCCGGTGCGTACCTGAACGGTTGCAGGAAGGGGAACGAGCATGGCGGCCATGAAGCCGCGGACGGGTGACGGCCCGCTGGAGGTCACCAAAGAGGGGCGGGGCATCATCATGCGAGTTCCGCTCGAAGGAGGCGGGCGCCTGGTGGTGGAGCTGACGCCGGACGAGGCGGACGCTCTGGGCGAGGCCCTCAAGAAGGCCTGCGGCTGACCTGCAGGCAGGTGACCCCGCATCTCCCCGGCGATCGGCGAGGTGCTCGACGGGCCCGGTTCCCCGCTACGGGGGGCCGGGCCCGTTCCGCGTGCCGCGCCGGGTGCCGGGCGGCGGGTCAGCGCTTGACGGCGCAGAGCAGCCCGTCCGAGACCGGCAGCAGCGCGGGCAGCAGGACGTCGCTCTCCCGAATGTCGGCGACCAGGTCGCGCACCGCGCGGGTCTGCGGGTCGTCCAGCTCGGGTTCGGCGAGCCGGCCCTCCTGGAAGACGCCCTCGAAGCAGACCACCCCGCCCGGCCGGAGCAGCCGCAGCGCCTCGGTGAGGTGGAAGGGCGAGTCGGCCGGGTCGCCGTCGCAGAACACCAGGTCGTACTGGCCGTCGGCGAGCCGGGGCAGCACGTCGCGGGCGCGGCCGGGGATGCAGCGGACCCGGTTGCCGGTGAAGCCGGCCGCCCGGTAGGCCTCGCGGGCGTACTGCTGGCGGACCGGTTCGGCGTCGACGGTGGTGAGCACCCCGTCCGCGCGCATGCCGCGCAGCAGGTAGACGCCGGAGACGCCGGTGCCGGTGCCGACCTCGACCACCGCCTTGGCGTCGAGGGCGGCGGCGAGCAGCCGCAGGGCGGCGCCGCCGCTGGGGCCGATCGCGGGTATGCCGGTGCGGGCCGACTGGGCCCGGGCGTAGGTCAGCACCGCGTCCTCGCCGACGTAGGTGTCGGCGAGGGCCGCTCGCTGGGGCCCGAACTCGGTGATGGCTGCCTCTTCCGGAGCGCCGTTGCCGACCCAAGTCGACAAATTCCAGCGACAGACTACTGGCCGCCCGGGAACCGCGTTCGACGGCTGGCCGTTGGACTGCTACGGGCGGCCGGACCGTCCGGGGCGGCCGGTGTTCGACCGCTCTTATCCGGGCTTGACGGGCGAGGTGGATATGGTGGTGGCTCTGCTGGGCAGAAGAGCCGACCGAGGAGGTGTGGCCGAGGGCGACGTCCCTGTGCAGCGGCACTCCCGCGGCATCACGTCGATCCGTACGCCGAAGCCCGTGATGAACCAGTCTGTGCACTCCCCCCTGGACAAGTCGACCGCAGCCGACGACTCGGTGGCCGGGGCCGCCGGCACGCTCGCGTCCTTCGCGGAGGGTCCCGACGCGCAGAGCTGGACGCCGCCGAGCTGGGAGGAGATCGTCGAGGCGCACAGCGCCCGGGTCTACCGCCTGGCGTACCGGCTGACGGGCAACCAGCACGACGCCGAGGACCTCACGCAGGAGGTCTTCGTCCGGGTGTTCCGCTCGCTGTCCACCTACACCCCCGGCACCTTCGAGGGCTGGCTGCACCGGATCACCACCAACCTGTTCCTGGACATGGTGCGCCGTCGCCAGCGGATCCGCTTCGACGCCCTCGCCGAGGACGCGGCGGAGCGCCTGGCCAGCCGCGAGCCCAGCCCCGCCCAGCACTTCAGCGACACCCACTTCGACGCGGACGTCCAGCAGGCGCTGGACACCCTCGCGCCGGAGTTCCGGGCCGCCGTGGTGCTGTGCGACATCGAGGGCCTCTCGTACGAGGAGATCGCCGCGACGCTCGGCGTGAAGCTCGGCACCGTCCGCAGCCGGATCCACCGCGGCCGCTCGCACCTGCGCGCGGCCCTCAAGCACCGGGCGCCGAACGCCGCCGCGGGCCGTTCGCGCCGGGGCGGCTCCGCCGAGCCCGTGCCGGTCGGCGCCGAGCAGGCCGTCAGCGACCGGAGGGGGTCATGAGCGATCGCGCCCCCGAGCGCGCGGACGCGGCCGGCCGCCCGCGCTGGGCGCCGCTGCGCCGCGCCGAGCAGGCGCCGGCCGGGCCCGAACCGCGCCCGCCGGCCCTCCGCCCGGTCGAACCGGCCGCCGAGGAGCACCACCTGGGCGACCGGCTGTCCGGCTACCTGGACGGCGAGCTGGGCCACGACGCCCGCGAGCGGGTCCAGGCCCACCTGGCGACCTGTCCGGACTGCCTGGCCGAGGCCGAGCAGGCCCGGGCGGTCAAGCGCGCGCTCAGCCAGGCCGGCACGCCCGGCCCGTCGGCCGCGCTGATGGCCCGGCTGATGGCCGTCGCCGCGCTCCCCGAGGACGAGTCGGGCCCGGACGGACCGTCCGGGAACGCCGGCGTGTTCGGCGGCAGCCGGCTGAACGGCGGCTCGTTCGGCCGCGGCGCGGGCTTCGGCGGCGGCGCGCTCGGCGCGGAGGCGCCGATAGCCGGGATCGACCCGAGGGCCGGCCTGTTCGGCAGCCGCCCGTCCGGCCTCCGTCCGTCCGTCCGCCCGTCCGTCCTGCCGGGCGGCGAGCCGTCCGCGCTGCCGCGGCCGCTGGCCGCCGCGCTGGACGACCGGCTGCCCGCCGTCCGTCCGGCCGCCGCGCGCGGCCGCCGACTGGTGTTCGCGGCCGCCGGGGCGTTCTCGGTCGCGGCCGTCACGCTCGGCGGGGTCGGCGGCGTCACCGCCGGCCAGGGCACCACGCGGCAGCCCACCACGGTCACCCCGGTCGGCGGGGCGGTCGTCCCGGTCAACGCCCAGCAACCCGCCTCGGACGTGCTGGAGTACCCGCTGCGCGCCCGCTACCAGCTCAGCCCGCCCACGCCCACCGGTGACCCGCGGCAGCTGCTGCGCTAGCCTGCCTTCACCGGCACGCCGTCGACGCCGGTCACCCGGGTGGTCTTTACCACGGTTTCATCCTCCGGGGACCGGGGGAGCGGCCGCCCGCGTTTACCCTTGATTCAGCGTTGTCGGGTGCTGGGGAGTTCAGGTGTTCGGAGACATAGGCGGACTGGAGGTCGTGACGATCGTCGTCCTGGCGATCGTGATCTTCGGTCCGGACAAGCTGCCCAAACTGATCCAGGACACGATGGGCTTCATCCGCAAGGTCCGCTCCTTCGCGGACAACGCGAAGGAGGACATCCGCAGCGAACTCGGGCCGGAGTTCCAGAACTTCGACTTCGAGGACCTCAACCCGAAGACCTTCGTCCGCAAGCAGCTGCTCGGCGACGGCGAGGACCCGCTCGGCCTCAAGGACCTCAAGGACAGCGTCGACCTCAAGTCCGCGCTCGGCGACTCCACCCCGACGCCCACCGCCTCGGTCGACTTCGCCAAGGCCGCGACCACCGCGTCCGCCGGCCCGGCCCTGGCGGCCGGCGAACGGCCCCCGTTCGACCCCGACGCGACCTGAGGGCCGCGCCCCGCACCACCCGACGACGCCCCGTCCTGCTCCGGCAAGGCGGGGCATCGCCGTCCGCGCCGCTATCGTGTCCTCTACCCCTCCGGACGGCGGACCCGCGGGTTCCGTCACGACCGGCCGCCACCGGCCCGGTCTTCCGGACGGAAGGGCCCGGGTGCGCCACCATGGAGCCCGCCCGGGTAGCAGCACAGTCGAGGAGAAGCCCGCCGTGGACGCCACGCACCGCACGGGCGGCACCGCCGCCCCCCGCCGCGCCGCCGACCCGCTGGCCGGCTACCGCGCCGCCGACTTCCCCTGGTACGGCCTCGACGAGGGCTGGACCGGGCGCCGCTGGCTCGGCCAGGTCGGCACCGGCCAGCGCGCCGCCGCCGACACCGGGGCCCCCGACTACGGCACCCTCGGCCACGGCGACGAGCCCGCCCGCGGCCCCGAACCGCGTGACACCCGCCGCTTCGTCGTGGTCACCACCGTCGCCCGCCGCGACGTCCGCCGCAGCGCCGACAACACCGGCACCCTGGAGGCCACCTCCGCCTCCTCGGCCGCCTGGCTGGCCGGCTCCGGCCTGCTCGCCGCGACCTGGCCCGGCAACCTCGACCGCGCCCTCCGGCAGAACTGGCTCGACCAGCAGTCCGCCCTCGCCTGGGACCTCGCCGACGACCTCGACGGCCCCGCCTGGACGTCCCTCACCCTCCCCGTCAACGGCCTCCCGCAGCCCTTCCGCTACCGCGAGTCCGAACACGGCTGGGTGCTGGCCGGCGAGGCCCCCGGCGTCCTGATCGGCGCCCACGGCCGCTCGGTCTCCGCGTACGGCATCGGCTTCACCGCCGTCGCCGACCTGGAGACCTACGACGGCCGGTAGGCCCTCGGAACCCCGCATGCGGATATCCCTCGCCACCGCCCCCGGCCACCCCGACCGCCCCAACGAGGACCACGCGCTGGCCGGCCCGGACACCGCCCTGCTGCTCGACGGCGCCGGCCTCCCCGCGGGCACCGGCACCGGCTGCCGGCACGGCGTCCCCTGGTTCGTCCGCACCCTCGGCGCGGCCCTGCTGCGACGCGCCCCGGACGGGCGGCGGCCGCTCGCCGACTGCCTGGCCGACGCGCTCGCCGAGACCGCCCGCGGCCACGGCCCCGGCTGCGACCTCGCCGACCCGATGACGCCCACCGCCACCGTCGCCCTGCTGCGCCGCGCCGAGGACCGCGTCGAGTGGCTGGTGCTCGCCGACTCCACCGTCCTGCTCGACCTCGACGACGGCCTGCGCGCGGTCTCCGACCACCGGGTCGGCGAGCTGACCGACCGTCAACTCGTCGAGCACGCCGACCGCCTGGCCGGCCTCCCCGACCCGGCCCGCCGCGCGCTCCTCGCCACCGCCCAGCGCCAGGCCATGAACACCCCCGGCGGCTACTGGGTGGCCGGCCCCGACCCCGCCGCCGCCGCCCACGCCCTCACCGGCACCGCCCCCTGGGCCGCCCTCCGCCGCGCCGCCCTCCTCACCGACGGCGCCGCCCGCCCCGTCGACGACTTCGCCACCACCGACTGGCCCACCCTCCTCGACCTCCTCGACACCCACGGCCCGCAAGCCCTCATCGACCACACCCGGGCCCTCGAACACACCGATCCCCACCACACCCGCTGGCCCCGCCCCAAGACCCACGACGACGCCACCGCGCTCCTCGTCCGTCCGTAGCCCCCGCCCCGGCCGTTCGCGATAGCATCTGCCCTCCGACCAGGGGGAGTTCACATTGCGCGTCCAATTGCCGGTCCGTCTCGCCGTCGCGGCCCTCGCGGCCCTCGCCGCGGCCGGGTGCACCTCGCACGGTTCCGGGAAGCCCGCCGAGGCCCGGCCCGCCGAGACCACCACCACCACCACCTGCCCGGCCGCTACGGACCCCCCGTCGGCCCCCGGCGAGGAGCCCCTGCCCGCCGAAGTGCGCTGCCTCCCGGGAGTGCGCCACGGATCGATCGTCCCGGCCGAGGTCCTCGCCGCCTTCCCCGAGGGCGCGGGCCTGACCGGCCGGGCCCTCCAGGTCGGCGTCGACTCCGAAACGACGGACGCCCCGGCGGCGCTCGCCCTCTGCCAGGAACTGACCCGCCGGGGATACGGCCCCGGCGGCTCCCACCACTTCACCCAGCTCGCGGTCACCGGCGACGCCCGCATCGGCGCCTACGTCTCCTGGCCCGACCGCCCGGCCTGCACCAAGACCGACTGACCCCACAAGGACCGGCCGGATCGTCCCGCGCACACGGCGGCGAGGTGGCGCGGGCGGAACCACGACGGCCCCGGCATCCGCCGGGGCCGTCGTGGTTGCGCCCGGGTTCGGGCCCGGCCTAGAACTTGTTCTTCGGGGTCAGCCCCAGCGAGAGGCCGGAGAGGCCGCGCTGGCGGCCGGAGAGCTTGCCGGCGATGGTGCGGAGGGCGGCGCCGGCGGGGGAGTCGGGATTGGCGAGGACGACGGGGCGGCCGTCGTCGCCGCCCTCGCGGAGGCGGACGTCGATCGGGATGGAGCCGAGGACGGGGACGGTGGCGCCGACGGTCCGGGTGAGGGCGTCGGCGACGGTCTGGCCGCCGCCGGTGCCGAAGACGTCGATCATCTCGTCGCAGTGCGGGCAGGGCATGCCCGACATGTTCTCGATGACGCCGACGATCTTCTGGTGGGTCTGCAGGGCGATGGTGCCGGCCCGCTCGGCGACCTCGGCGGCGGCCATCTGCGGGGTGGTGACGATCAGGATCTCGGCGTTCGGGACGAGCTGGGCGACCGAGATGGCGATGTCGCCGGTGCCGGGCGGCAGGTCGAGCAGCAGGACGTCGAGGTCGCCCCAGTAGACGTCGGCGAGGAACTGCTGGAGGGCGCGGTGCAGCATCGGGCCGCGCCACACCACGGGGGCGTTGCCCGGGGTGAACATGCCGATCGAGATGACCTTCACGCCGTTCGCCGACGGCGGCATGATCATGTCCTGGACCTGGGTCGGCCGGCCCTCGACGCCCAGCATCCGGGGCACGCTGTGGCCGTAGATGTCGGCGTCGACCACGGCGACCTTCAGGCCGTCCGCGGCCAGCGCGGCCGCCAGGTTGACGGTCACCGAGGACTTGCCGACGCCGCCCTTGCCGGAGGCCACCGCGTACACCCGGGTCAGGGTGCCGGGCTTGGCGAACGGGATCTCCCGCTCGGGGGCGCCGCCGCGCAGCAGGGTGGAGAGTTCGCGGCGCTGCTCCTCGCTCATCACGTCGAGTTCGACGGCGACGCCGCTGACGCCGGGGACGGCGGACACCGCGTCGGTGACCCGCTGGGTGATCGTCTCGCGCATCGGACAGCCGGAGACGGTGAGGTACACCGCGACCTTCACCGCGCCGCCGTCGCCGACCTCGACGGACTTCACCATGCCGATCTCGGTGATCGGGCGGTTGATCTCCGGGTCGTGGACGCTCGCCAGGGCTTCCCGGACGGACTGCTCCGTCACCCCGGCCGCCACCTCTGTCTCGTTGGCCATGTGTTGATGGTACGGCGCCCGGCCCCGCCCCCGACTCGCCGGTAGCGTGCCGCCGGTCACAGCGTGTCGGCGGACTCCCGGCGGTCGTCCAGTTCCTTGAGCAGGGCCTGCAGTTCGGAGCGGACGAAGTCGCGGGTGGCGACCTCGCCGAGGCCCTGGCGCAGGGCCGCGACCTCCCGGGTGAGGTACTCGGTGTCGGCGATGTTCCGGTCGCTGCGGGCCCGGTCCTGCTCCATGTTGACCCGGTCGCGGTCGTCCTGGCGGTTCTGCGCGAGCAGGATCAGCGGGGCCGCGTACGAGGCCTGCAGGGAGAGCATCAGGGTGAGGAAGATGAAGGGGTAGTCGTCGAAGCGGACCGACTCGGGCAGCACGGTGTTCCACACCACCCAGGCGATGATCACCACCGTCATCCAGACGATGAACCGCCCGGTGCCCAGGAAGCGCGCGATCCGCTCGGAGAGCTTGCCGAACGCCTCCGGGTCCCAGGTCGGCAGCCGGACCAGCCCGGGCCGGCCGGTGCGCGGCTGGTCCAGCCGGGAGCGGGGGCCGGCGGGGGACGGCCGCTCCTCGCGGCGGCCGCGCTGCTCGCGGGCCCGCAGCTCGCGCAGCTGCCGCAGTTCGCGCAGCTCGCCCTGGATCCGCTGGCCGGAGGAGTCGCTGCGCTGCTTGCGGTCACCGTCCACCGCGCACCTCGCCGTCCGCCGCGTCGATGCCGTGCGCCGCGCCCTCGCGCCAGTCGTCCGGCAGCAGGTGGTCGAGCACGTCGTCCACGGTGACGGCGCCCAGCAGGTGGTCGTCCTCGTCCACCACCGGCGCCGCCACCAGGTTGTACGTGGCCAGGTAGGAGGTGATCAGCGGCAGCGGGGTGTTCGGCGGCAGCGGGTCGAGGTCGTCGTCCACCAGCGAGCCGACCAGCGTGTACGGGGGCTCCCGGAGCAGCCGCTGGAAGTGCACGGTGCCCAGGTACGTCCCGGTCGGGGTCTCGTTCGGCGGGCGGCACACGTACACCTGGGCGGCCAGCGCCGGCTTGGTGTCCGAGACCCGGACCCGGGCGAGCGCCTCGGCGACCGAGGCGTCCGGCTCCAGCACGATCGGCTCGGTGGTCATCAGGCCGCCCGCGGTGTCCTCCTCGTACGAGAGCAGGCGGCGCATCTCCTCGGCCTCGGCGGGCTCCATCAGGCGCAGCAGGCGTTCGGCGTCCGCCTCCGGGAGTTCGGAGAGCAGGTCGGCGGCGTCGTCCGGGTCCATGGTCTCCAGGATGTCGGCGGCGCGTTCCTCCTGGAGCTTGCCGATGATCTCCACCTGGTCGTCCTCGGGCAGCTCCTCCAGGACGTCGGCCAGCCGGTCGTCGTCCAGCGCCGCGGCGACCTCGGCGCGGCGCTTCGCCGACAGGTGGTGCATGACGTTCGCCAGGTCGGCCGGGCGCAGCTGCTCGAAGGTGGCCAGCAGGTTGGCCGCGCCCTGGCCCTCCTCGGTCAGCGAGAAGCCGGTCACCGCCGACCAGTCGAGCAGCAGCTGCTCGCCCTTGGCCTTGCGCAGCCGGCTGGGCCGGCCGACCTGCACGAACACCCGGTCGATCTCCCACTCGCGCAGCCGGGTCTGCACCATCGCCACGTCCAGCACGGTCACCTCGTCGGCGGTCTTGGTCCGGGTCACGGTGCGGTCCAGCAGTTCGGCCAGCACGAGGGTCTCGGACGGGCGCTGCTCGAAGCGGCGCATGTTCAGCAGGCCGGTGGAGAGCACCTGCCCGGACTCCAGGCTGGTCACCCTGGTCATCGGCAGGAAGATCCGGCGCCGCCCGACCACCTCCACCACCAGCCCCAGCACCCGGGGCGGCCGCCCGCCCAGCCGCAGCGAGACGACCACGTCCCGGACCCGGCCCACCTGGTCGCCGTTCGGGTCGAACACCGCCACCCCGGACAGGTGCGAGATGAAGACCCGGCTGCCTGGACCCGCCACACGAGACTCCCTCCGGCGGAAACGGACACAATCCCCCAAATCTAGCCGCGGAGCGGGGAGCGGGCGTGTCGGCGCGAGGGGGAAGCCGTGAAACGGGGGAGGGAGCCGCCGCGCGTCAGCGCTTGCGGCGCTTGAGGAGCAGCTTGGGCAGGCCGGCCGGGACCGGCTCGCGGGTGGTGGCCGGGGTGGGCAGCGGGGCGGCGGCGAGGGCGTCGTCGGGGAGCGCGGCGAGCGGGGCGTCGGTCGGGGTGAGGCGCAGGACGTGGCACTCGTGGGCCCAGCGGTCGCCGATGGTGTCGGTGTCGGGGGCGTTCAGCCGCTTGCCCCTGAGCTCCTCGACGGCGCCGTCCCAGGCGGGGGTGCCGGGTTCGAGGCGGGTGACGGCGGCGGTGAGGGCGACCAGGCGGCCCCACTTGTCCTTGCTGCGCAGGGTGACCGCGGCGGAGGCGCTGGCGGCGAGACCGTGCAGGGGCTGCTCGGAGCCGTCGCCGACGACCACGATCGCGCCGTCGTGCCAGGCGTGCCAGAGCGGGCGGGCGTACGGCTGCCCGGCGGGCTGGACCCAGAGCAGGCCGGACTTCTTGGCGGCTTCCTCCACCAGTGCCCGGTCGAGGAGGTCGGTCGGGCTCGGGGTCGTCGTGCGCTCCATGCCGCACAGCGTAAGGCCTGGGCGGTCACGGGCCGGTCCCATCCCCCGGACGACAGTGCCGTCATCGCCGGACAGCCCTTACCGTGTATGCCGTCCCCGGTCCGCGCGACCGCCCGGGCCCGCCGCACCCGCACCCGCCGCCCCCGCCGCCGCACCGCCCGACCTCACTGCCCGAAGGAGCGCCGTGACCGCCGCCAGCACCACCGCCCCCGCCGCACCCCCGGCCCTGGGGGAGCGGCGGGACCTGCCGCGCACCGACCTGATGCTGCTGGCGGTGTCGATCGCGGGCATCTCGCTCTCCGCGCCGCTGATCAGCGCGACGGCCGCGCCCGCGCTGGCGATCGCGTTCTGGCGCAACGCCATGTCGGTGGCGGTGCTCGGCCCGTACGCGCTGTGGCGGCACCTGGCCGAGCTGCGCGCCGTCTCCCGGCGGGCCCTGCTGCTGGCGATGGCGGCGGGCGTGCTGCTGGCGCTGCACTTCGCGCTGTGGATGCCGAGCCTGCGGATGACCTCGGTGGCCTCGGCGACGGCGCTGGTGACCACCACCCCGCTGTGGACGATCCTGCTGATGCGGGCCTTCGGGGTGCGGGCGCCGCGACTGGTCTGGCTGGGGACGGGCGTGGCGTTCGTCGGCGTGCTGGTGCTGACCGGCGTCGACCTGTCGGTCTCCGCGCACGCCCTGCTCGGCGACGGCCTGGCGCTGGCGGCGGGCGCGGCGGCGGCCGGCTACATGCTGCTGGGCGCGGAGGTGCGGCGCACCGTCTCGACCACCGCGTACACCCTGGTCTGCTACGCGACCTGCGCGGTCGCGCTGCTGGCGGCCTGCCTGCTGACGGGCGTCCGGCTGGGCGGCTGGTCGGCGGGGGTGTGGTGGCAGATCTTCCTGCTGATGGTGACGGCGCAGTTGCTCGGGCACTCGCTGAGCAACCGGGTGGTGCGCACCCTGGGCCCGTCGATCACCTCGACCGCGATCCTGCTGGAGACCCCGGGCGCGGCGCTGATCGCCGCGGTGTGGCTGGGGCAGTGGCCGCCGGCGGCGTCCTACCCGGCGGTCGGGCTGATCCTGCTGGGCCTGGTGCTGGTGGCCCGGGCGGAGCGCCGCTGACGGCGCCCCGCCGGGCCGGGCGCCCGGCGCGCCGTCACAGCCAGCCGTTGCGGCGGAAGCCCCGGTACATGCCGACGCAGATCACCACGATCGCGCCGAGCACGGCCGGGTAGCCGTACGTCGACTTCAGCTCGGGCATGTTCTCGAAGTTCATCCCGTACACGCCGGTGATCATGGTCGGGACGGCGAAGATCGCGGCCCAGGCGGTGATCTTGCGCATGTCCTCGTTCTGGGCGACCGAGACCTGCGCCAGGTTGGCCTGCAGCAGTGAGTTGAGCAGCTCGTCGAAGCCGTGCACCTGCTCGCTGACCCGGGCCAGGTGGTCGGCGACGTCCCGGAAGTACTTCTGCATCTCCGGGTCGACCAGCCGCGCGGTGGGCTCGGACAGCTGCACCATCGGCCGCAGCAGCGGGGTGACGGCGCGCTTGAACTCCAGCACCTCGCGCTTGAGCTGGTAGACCCGGCCGACGTCGGCGCCGCGGCCGCCCTTGTTGGCGAACACGTCGTACTCGATCTCGTCGACGTCGTTCTGCAGCCGCTCGGCGACCAGCAGGTAGTTGTCCACCACGTGGTCGGCGATCGCGTGCAGCACCGCGGCCGGGCCCTTGGCGAGCAGGCCGGTGCCCTCGGCGTCGGCCTCCAGGCGGTGCCGCAGAGCGCGCAGCGAGGAGTGCGCGCCGTGCCGGACGGTGATCACGAAGTCCTGGCCGGCGAAGACCATCAGCTCGCCGGTCTCGATCACCTCGCTGGTCGGGGTCAGCTGCTCGTGCTCGACGTAGCGGACGGTCTTGAACACCGCGAACAGCATGCCGTCGTACCGCTCGACCTTGGGGCGCTGGTGCGCGTGCACCGCGTCCTCCACCGCCAGCGGGTGCAGGCCGAAGCGCTGCGCGATGCCCTCGAACTCGGCCTCGGTCGGCTCGTGCAGCCCGATCCAGCTGAACGAGCCGGGGCCCATCTGGTGCGCCGCCCGCACCTGCCGGGCGGCCTCGCGCGGGCTGCACGTCTCGCCCGCCCGCTTGCCCTGCTGGTAGACCGCGCAGTCCACCACGGCGGACGGGGTGTCGCCGGGTCGCGACTCGAACGAGTCGCCGACCCGGCGGCGGGCTGGACGGACGACGGCGGCGCGCAGGTTGTTGATCATCGACATGGCGCGGGCTCCCTAAGGCCGGACCGGCACGCCCCCGGGCACGGCGGGGGAGCGCGACGGCGGAAAACACCGGTGGACACGCCGGGGCTGAGGAAGTGTCAGAAAGCCGTTCGCTGGGCGGGTTTCGTCGGATCAGCCACGGGGAAGGTGCTCTCTCGGCCGCGCGCGACGCTGCGGGGTGGACCTGGTCAGCCGCGCTGGCGGCGGGCCGGGGTGGGCCGGAGAGAGCTGCCGGTACTGCATGGTCGACTGCTGTCCACCGTGACCACCTCCTCCACGCCGGGGCCCGCGCGGGGGCCGTCGCGGCCCTGGTTCGCATTCACAAGGCCGACCGCTCACATTAACAGCTCTTCCCGGGCTCGCGCCCCGGAGTTCGCCGACCGCAGGGTAAAGGTCGCGCCAAGGTTGGGTGCGGCGCGCCCGCGCTAAGGTCGCCGCATGGCGCACGACTTCCCTCACTTCGGCGACTTCTCGAACCCGGACGGCCACCAGGGTCCCTCCCGGCAGACCGTCCTCACCCTGGTCGAGGCCAGGCTGACCGGCACCTTCGGCGAGCCCACCGGCCGGGCCGCCGTCACCTTCGTCGGCGCGGACCGGATCGAGGTGCTGCGCTTCGGCCCCGACGCCGACGGCCTGGTCCGGTACGCCACGCTCGGCATGGCCGCCGCCCCGATGGCCGACCCGACCGCCCCGGTCGCCGACCCGGTGCGCGGCCCGCGCGCCGAACTGGTGCTGACCGTCCGCGGCGGCCGCGACGAGGCGCACAGGGCGCTCGCAGTGTTCGCCGCCAGCCCGCAGGTCGAGGGCCTGGTGGTGGCGCCCGGCGGCTCCCTCGACCTCGGCTCCCCGCTGTGGACCGGCGCTCCCTTCACCTCGGTGCTGGCCGCCGAACCCGGCGGCCTGGTCGAGGACCTCGACCTCCCCGCCCCCGCCGACCCGGTTCGCTTCCTCCCGCTGCTCCCGATGACCCCCAACGAGGCCGCCTTCAAGCGCGTCCAGGGCGCCGAGGCCCTCCAGGAGCGCTGGCTCCGGCACGGCACCGACCTGCGCGACCCCGCCCGCCGGGGCGTCCCCCTGGACTGACCGGACGGGCGGGCGGGCGGCCTGGCGGACGGGCGGGCGTCAGCCGGTGACCGGCGCGGCGCCCGTCGCCTGGGCGAGCAGCCGCTCGTACGCGGCCGGGTCGGTGGTGTGCTCGCCCAGCCGGACGGTCTTGCGGGCGCCGTGGTAGTCGCTGGAGCCGGTGGTGAACAGGCCCAACTCGGCGGCCAGGCCGCGCAGTCGGACCCGCGTCTCGTCGTCGTGGTCGACGTGGTCGACCTCCAGGCCGCCCAGGCCGGCCGCCGCCAGGTCGGCGATCACCGCGTCCGGGACCGTCCGCCCGCGCTTGACCGCGCCCGGGTGCGCGAAGACCGGCACCCCGCCCGCCGCCCGGACCAGCCGGACGGCCACCGCCGGGTCGGTCTCGTGCTTGCGGACGTCCGCCCGGCCGCCGTTGGCCAGCCACTCGGGCGTGAACGCGTCCGAGACGGTCGCCACCACGCCCGCCTCCACCAGGGCCGAGGCGATGTGCGGACGCCCCACCGAGCCGTCGCCCGCGATCCGCTCCACCTGCTCCCAGCTGATCGGCGCGCCCAGCTCCCGGCAGCGCTCCACGATCGCCCGCCCGCGCCGGAACCGGTCGGTGCGCACCAGCTCCCGCTCCGCCGCGAAGGCCGGCTCCGCCGGGTCGAACAGGTACGCCAGCAGGTGCATGCTGATGCCGTCCACCCGGCAGGACAGCTCCGCGCCCGGCACCAGCACCAGCCCCGTCCCGGCCACCGCGGCGGCCGCCTCCTCGTGCCCCGACACCGTGTCGTGGTCGGTCAGGGCCACCACGTCCAGCCCGGCCGCGACCGCGTTGGCGACCAGTTCGGCGGGGGAGTCGGTGCCGTCCGAGGCGTTGCTGTGGGCGTGCAGATCGATGCGCATGCCGCCCAGGATAGGGAGCCCGCCGGGCCGGGGCGGGCTCAGCCCAGCAGACGGGGCGTGAGCGCCCCGCAGGGCAGCAGGCCGAGCTCGGCGCCCGCGTCCCGCAGGTCGGTCAGCACCAGTTCGTCGTGCATCAGCAACGCCGACTGCTCGGGCCAGGCGATCGCCCACAGCCACAGGCCGCGCGCCTCGCCGACGTACACCGCCCGGTCGTCCGGCGCGCCCGGCACGTGGAACATCGGGGTCGGCCGGCCCGCCGCCATCAGCTTGGCGTCGGCCGGCTTGTACAGCGCCACCGAGTCGCCCGGGTCGGGGCCGTCCAGCCCGGCGTACCGGGCGCCCAGGCCGATGCCCAGCTCCTCGGCCACCAGCACCAGTTCGCCGAACCCGCCCAGCGGGGCCGGGCCGGAGCAGGCGACGGCGGTGGCCCGGGCGCCGGAGAGGTCGTCGCCCGCGTGCGCGATGCCGGTGAACAGCCAGCCGACCGGCAGCGGCCAGGGCAGCCAGACCGGCACCTGCGAACGGTTCACCGCCACGTTCAGCGCCTCGATGCTCGGGGGGAGCACCGGCTGCATCGGGTGGACGGCGCCGTGCAGGTCGCACTGCCAGGTGTCGGAGAAGAGGCCGGGGGCGCGGACCCGACCGGCGCACCTCGGGCAGCTTGGCTCGCCCCTCATAACCGACAACGGTCCTCCCTCCGGAGTGCTGCGTCAAGGACGATCACCCGTAAGGAGTGCGTCACGAGCCGCCCCGGCGACGGCCCGGGTCCGGCTGAGGTGATGTCCCGGCCGGGGCGCCGCCAAACCCCCGCAGGTCGCGGCCCCCGAACAGACTGACGCCCCGTCATCCCAGGAGTCTCCTGCGGTGACGGGGCGTCAGTCGGGTATCGGAACGTCGGACGACTCGGAGGTGCGTCCGCGTCCGCTCACACGGCCTTGCACGGCCGGATGTACAGGCGTTCGCCGGTCTGCGCGGCGGTCTTCAGGTACTCGGAGACGGTCTCCGCGTCGGCGATCAGCCGGTCGGTCTCCGTTCCGGCGTGGTCCAGTCGAAGGATCTCGAAACGCATGGGCCTCTCCCTTCCCGTCCTCGTGCTCCGAGGCGGACTCGGCCGACGGTCGGCCACCGGACGGTGGCTCGTCGGCATGGGCTGGGTCGGACGTCCGGCAGGTGTGGTCACCCGTCGCTCCCCCACTCTCAAGCAGGACTCGGTCAGCGGCATTTTCCTTGCGGCACTGGAGGGAGGCTGGGGTGCCTCGATGACTCACTGTGCCGCGACGCTGCTTCCCGGCGGTTGCCCGCCGGTTAAATCCGTGGTCCCGGTGGCCGGAGGAGGGTGCGGCCGCCGGAGGGTACTGATCCCGGACGAAATCAAATATTACCCGAGCTAACGATTCTTGTCGCGCGAAAACCGGAGCCGACTTCTGAACGACCGTCAGGCAGACCGCCCGTGACCCGGATCGGACCAGAAACCGGCCAGGAACTCCGCGGTCTCGGCCGGCCGCTCGGTGTTCGGCGAGTGGCCCGCGCCGGCCACCGTCGACCGGGCCGCCCGCAGCCGCTCCGCCATCGCGGACTGCTCCCCGACCGGCCAGGCGTAGTCCCGCTCGCCGGACAGCACCAGTTTCGGCAGGCCGCCGACCGCCGCCAGCTCCGCCACCCGGTCCGGGGGCGCCGCCAGGTGCGCGGCGGCCGCCGCCAGCGCCAGCGGGTGGTTCGCCAGCCAGCGGCGGTGCAGGAACTCCTCGATCTCCGGCTCCACCGGCGGCACCCGCTCGCCCTCCAGCTGCCGCATCGCCTGCCAGATCGACTCCAGGTCCATCGAACCCAGCGCGTCCAGCAGCAGCGCCATCCGGCCCGCCTCCGCCGGGGCGAGCGCCGGACCGGTCGACATCAGCGTCAACGTCCGCCACGGCAGGCCGCCCGGCGCCGCGAGGACCGCCTCGCGCACCACATGCCCCCCGAACGAGTGCCCCAGCAGGTGCACCGGCCCGTCCACCCCCAGCGCGGCCGTCACCGCCCGGACGTCCGCCGCCAGCGCCGGCACGGTGTACGCGGCCGGGTCGTCCGGCCCGGCGGACTCGTACTGGCCGCGCAGGTCCACCGCGACCGTCCGGAAACCCGCCCCGGCGAGCGGCTCCAGCAGCGCGATGAAGTCCTCCTTGCTGCCGGTGAACCCCGGCACCAGCAGCGCCGTGCCGCGCACCGCCCCGGCCGGCTCGCCCCACAGCACGGCCAGCCCCGCCACCCGGCCCGCCCGCACGCACGACGGCAACTTCAAGAACGGCGGCGTACTCATCCGCTGCGGCCCCTCACCTCGACGACCACCCGACGCGACGGGGCTCACCCTACGCAGCCGGACGGGCGGGCGCGGCGGACCCGCGCGGGAACGCCGCAGGGGAGGGCGACCGGGTGCGGTCGGCCCTCCCCTGCGGGGTGCAGCCGGTTACTGCTCGACGGCCTTGCGGGTCCGGCGCGGGGCCGGGATCTCCTCGGCCGTGGTGGCCGTGGCCTTCTTGGCCGCGCGCTTGCGCGGCGCGGGGGCGGCGGCCTCCTCGGCGGCGGGCGCCTCGGTGGCGACGGCCTTCTTGGTGGCCCGCTTGCGCGGCGCGGGAGCCGGGGCTTCCTCGGCGGCGGGCGCCTCGGTGGCCACGGCCTTCTTGGCCGCGCGCTTGCGCGGCGCCGGGGCGGCGGCCTCCTCGGCGGCGGGCGCCTCGGTGGCGACGGCCTTCTTGGTCGCGCGCTTGCGCGGCGCGGGAGCCGGGGCTTCCTCGGCGGCGGGCGCCTCGGTGGCCACGGCCTTCTTGGTGGCCCGCTTGCGCGGGGCCGGGGCGGCGGCCTCCTCGGTGGCCGGGGCCTCGGTGGCCACGGCCTTCTTGGCCGCACGCTTGCGCGGGGCCGGTGCGGTGGCCGGGGTCTCCTCGACGGCGGCCGGGGCCGGGGCCGGGGCCTCAGCGACCGGGGTTTCGACGATCGGCGAGCCGGCCTTCCGGGTGGCCCGCTTGCGCGGGGCCGGTGCGGTGGCCGGGGTCTCCTCGACGGAGGCCGGGGCCGCCGGGGCGGAGGTCTCGGCGACAGGGGTCTCGGCGGCCGGGGTCTCGACGGTCGGCGAGCCGGCCTTCCGGGTGGCCCGCTTGCGCGGGGCCGGTGCGGTGGCCGGGGTCTCCTCGACGGCGGCCGGGGCCGGGGCGGAGGTTTCGGCGACCGGGGCCTGGGCGACCGGGGTCTCGACCACCGGGGCGGCGGCCTTCTTGGCGGCCCGCTTGCGCGGTGCCGGGGCCGGGGCCGCCGACTCCTCGCTCGGGGAGACCAGGGAGGTGACCGGCTTGCGCACCGGTCGCCGCTGCGGCGTCCGGGAGCGGATCACCGGCTCGGCGGCGACCGGCTCGGCCACGACGGCGACCGGCTCGGCGGCGGCGGTCGGAGCCGCGGCCTCGGTGGCGACCTGCTCCACGGCCGGGGCGCCCGGCTTGCGGGTGCGCTTGCGCGGGGTGCGGGCGGTGGCCGCGGCCTCCTCGACGGCCGGGGCCGGGGCCTCGACGGCGACCGGGGCCTCGACCGCAGCGGCGGTCTCGACGGCAGCCGCCGAGCCGCCCCGGCGGCTGCGGTTGCGGCGGCGCGGGCTGCGCCCCTCGACCGGGGTGGCCGTCGCGTCCGGGCCGGCCGTCGGGACGGGCTGCTGCTGCTCGACGGACTGCACGGACTGCGTCGCCTCGGGGGCGACGGCGGTGCTGCCGCCACGGGTGCGGCGACGCTCGCGGGAACGGCGGGCCGGGCGCTCGGCCGGGGCCGCGCTCTCGGGGGCGCCGCCCCGTCCACCGCGCGAGTCGCGGCCGTCGCGACCCTCACGGCTGTCACGACTGTCACGACCCTCACGGCTGTCACGGGAGTCGCGGGCGTCACGTCCGCCGCGGCCACCGCGTCCGCCTCGGCCGCCGGTCTCGCCGAGGTCCTCGACCTCCTCGGCGGCCAGGCCGGCCCGGGTGCGCTCGGAGCGGGGCAGGACGCCCTTGGTGCCGGGCGCGATGCGCAGCAGCTCGTAGAGGTGCGGCGAGCTGGAGTAGGTCTCCTCCGGGTCGTTGAACGGCAGTTCCAGCGCCTTGTTGATGAGCTGCCAGCGCGGGATGTCGTCCCAGTCGACCAGGGTGACGGCGGTGCCCGAGGCGCCGGCCCGGCCGGTGCGGCCGATCCGGTGCAGGTAGGTCTTCTCGTCGTCGGTGCACTGGTAGTTGATGACGTGCGTGACGCCCTCGACGTCGATGCCGCGGGCGGCGACGTCGGTGCAGACCAGGACGTCGACCTTGCCGTTGCGGAAGGCGCGCAGCGCCTGCTCGCGGGCGCCCTGGCCGAGGTCGCCGTGCACCGCGCCGGCCGCGAAGCCGCGCTTGGTGAGCTGCTCGGCGACGTCCGCAGCGGTGCGCTTGGTGCGGCAGAAGATCATCGCCAGGCCGCGGCCGTCGGCCTGCAGGATCCGGGAGACCATCTCGACCTTGTCGAGCGAGTGCGCGCGGAAGATGTGCTGCTCGATGTTGGCGACGGTGGTGCCGGTGTCGTCCGGGGCGGCGGCGCGGATGTGGGTGGGCTGGCTCATGTACCGGCGGGCCAGCGAGATGACCTGGCCGGGCATGGTGGCCGAGAAGAGCAGGGTCTGCCGCTTGGCGGGCAGCATGGTGATGATCTTCTCGACGTCCGGCAGGAAGCCGAGGTCGAGCATCTCGTCGGCCTCGTCCAGCACCAGCGAGCGGACCTTGGACAGGTCGAGCTTGCGCTGCCCGGCCAGGTCGAGCAGGCGGCCGGGGGTGCCGACCACGATGTCGACGCCCTTCTTCAGCGCCTCGACCTGCGGCTCGTACGCGCGGCCGCCGTACACGGCCAGCACGCGCACGTTGCGGACCTTGCCGGCGGTCTGCAGGTCGTTGGTGACCTGGGTGCACAGCTCGCGGGTGGGGACGACGATCAGGGCCTGCGGGCTCTCGGTGAGCTGCTCGGCGGTGGCCCGGCCGGCGGCGACGTCGGCCTGGACCACGACCCGCTCGATCAGCGGGAGGCCGAAGCCGAGGGTCTTGCCGGTGCCGGTCTTGGCCTGGCCGATGACGTCGTGGCCGCTCAGCGCGACCGGCAGGGTCATCTCCTGGATCGGGAACGGGTGGACGATGCCGACCGCCTCCAGGGCCTCGGCGGTCTCCGCGAGGATGCCGAGCTCGCGGAAGGTCGTCTTGATGGGTTCAGCGGTGGTGGACAGGGTGCTGCCTCTTCCGTGTGGAGGGCCGAGCCCGAACGCGTCCTGCCGTGCCCGGGCGGCCCCCGTGGGGGCGCGTCGGGCGGGCGGCGCGGGGGAGGGCGTCCCGTCGAACGGGTCGTGCGGCGCGCTGTCGGCGCGATCCGCGGCGGCCCTCGCTCGGCCTGATGCGGTGCCTGGGCCCGAGGCTCGGGCCAGGTCGGAGCCGATCGGGTCTCCGACCGGGCATCCGCGTACGTGAGCGCCGGGTGCTGCACCGGGCGGCCGAACGCCGCCGGGCACGACTGCGCGGCCTGCCGTCGTACGGACGGGCCGCGCCGGTCTTACACCTGGCCTCACCACCTACCATACAGTCAAGCGACGACTCGAACACGTGACGGCGGCTACTCCGGGCGGCCGCACCCCGTCGGCGGGCCGGTCGGAGGGCGGATCCGGGGGTCCGGCGGGACCACTAAGGTCGTGGCCATGGAGACTCAGGAACCCGGTGACGGACGCACCGACTCGATCGGGCCCTGGGCGGCCCGGGCCGCCGACCCGCAGTACCGGGCGGCCGTGCTGGACCTGCTCGGCGCGCTCGCGTACGGCGAGCTGAGCGCCTTCGAGCGGCTGGCCGAGGACGCCAAGTTCGCGCCCGGCATCGAGGAGAAGGCCGCGCTGGCCCGGATGGCCTCCGCCGAGTACCAGCACTTCCAGCTGCTGCACGACCGGCTGGCCGAGGTCGGCGCCGACCCGGTCGCGGTGATGGAGCCGTTCGTCGAGCCGCTGGAGAACTTCCACCGGATGACCGCCCCGTCCGACTGGCTGGAGGGCCTGGTCAAGGCCTACGTCGGCGACGCGATCGCCACCGACTTCTACCGCGAGGTGGCCGTCCGGCTCGACGACGACACCCGGGACCTGGTGCTGCGGGTGATGTCCGACACGGGGCACGCCGAGTTCGCGGTCGAGCGGGTGCGGCAGGCGATCGAGGCGGACCCGCGGGTCGGCGGGCGGCTCGCGCTGTGGGGGCGGCGGCTGATGGGCGAGGCGCTCAGCCAGGCGCAGCGGGTGGTCGCCGAGCGGGACGCGCTGTCCAACCTGCTGGTCGGCGGGGCCGAGGTGCGCGGCTTCGACCTGGTCGAGGTCGGCAAGATGTTCAACCGGATCACCGAGGCCCACACCAAGCGGATGGCCGTGCTGGGCCTGGCCTCCTAGCCGGGGCCGTTCAGCCGTGGCGGTGCCGGCCGCGGCGTCCGGGCCGCAGGTCCGGGCGGGCGGGCACCGTCACCAGCAGGGCCGAGGCCGCCAGCGCGACCGCCAGCTGCAGCAGCGGCGCGTGGCCGCTCAGCACGTAGCCGCTGATCCGGCCGCCCAGCACCGCGACCACCAGGGCGGTGCCGACCGGCATCGCCCGCGGCCCCGGGTACAGGTCCGGGCGCAGCAGCAGGGCGCCGAGCCCGACGGTCAGCCCGATCAGCACGAACGCGGTCGTCTCCCACACGGCTGCCTCCCGGGGCGCGCGACGCCGCCGCGGCGGCCGTGCCGCGGCAGCACAGCGCCTACCCGCCAGGACCCGCGCGTACGCACAGCACGGCGCCCCGTCCCCCGGGCGGGGGGACGGGGCGCCGGTGAGCGCGGGCTCAGAGCGTGCCGAAACCGACCTTGCGGACGTTCGGCTCACCGATCTCGACGTACGCGAGCCGGTCGGCCGGAACCAGCACCCGGCGGCCGTGCTCGTCGGACAGCGTGAACAGCTTGCTGGTGCCGTCCAGGGCCTTGGCGACCGCGTCCGCGACCTCTTCGGCAGATTGCGCGCTCTCCAGGACGATCTCCCGGTTCGCGTTCTGCACGCCGATCTTGACCTCCACGGCTTCCGTCCCTCCGGTAGCTGGCCGCGCGCGCCCGACCGCCGTTCGCGGTGGGCACGCCGTACGGGCATCACCTTAAGGCAGCAACGCCGCCCGGAGGCGAAGGTCGGGGGCCGGTCCGCTCAGGGCCGAATCCGCGGTCAGTCGGCCGGGTCGGCCGCGCCCTCCTGGGCGGGGTGCATCGGGAAGCCCTTCAGGCCGCGCCAGGCCAGGCTGGCGACCAGCCGGACGGCCTCGTCGCGCGGGATCTCGCCGTCCTGGGTGAGCCAGTAGCGGGCGGTGATCTGGGCCAGGCCGCAGACGCCGACCGCGAGCAGCTTCGCCTCGGCCTCGGGCAGGTCGGTGTCCTCGGCGATCACCTTGGAGACCAGGGTGGCGCTCAGGTCGGTGGCCCGGTCGACCCGCTCGCGCACGGCCGGCTCGTTGGTCAGGTCCGACTCGAAGACCAGCCGGAACGCGCCGGACTCGCTGGAGACGTAGTGGAAGTACGCCTCCATGGTCGCGGCGACCCGCTGCTTGTTGTCGTTGGTCGCCTCCAGCGCGGCCCGGGTGCCGTCGACCAGGGCGTCGCAGTGCTTGTCCAGCAGCGCGAGGTAGAGCTCCAGCTTCCCCGGGAAGTGCTGGTACAGCACCGGCTTGCTGACACCGGCCCGCTCGGCGATGTCGTCCATGGCGGCGGCGTGGTAGCCCTGGGCGACGAACACCTCCTGGGCGGCTCCGAGCAGTTGTTCACGGCGGGCGCTTCGCGGCAGGCGGGCACCGCGCGGGCGCTCCTGCGCCTCCTGGATGGCCGTCACGGCGCTCCTCACTTCACGGTCTGCGTTGGACTGGCAGGGTGATTGATTCTACTTTTCGGTAACCCGCACGCGCGCGGGTGAAGCCGAGTAAAGCGCACAACCACCCTTGTCGGGACCCCACAATACGGCGCGGACCAGGCCTGTCCACAGGTCGAGACGGGCTCGTGACGGGGGCAGTACGGCCCCGTGACCGGCCGTGTCGGCCGGGTCCGTCATTACGATCGTGCTCCATGAGCGCAGCCCCGCACCCCCTCGCCGCCCTGGAGCCGCACCGCACCGTCGAGGTGCCCGGAGCGGTGCTGGCCGTCAGCCGCCACTCCGCGCCCCGCGCGGACCTGCCGCCCGCGCTGTTCGTGCACGGCCTCGGCGGGTCCGCCGACAACTGGCTGGAGCTGCTCGACCTGCTGGCCGGCGACGTCGACGGCGAGGCCGTCGACCTGCCCGGCTTCGGGCACTCCGCGCCGCCGCCGGACGGCGACCTGTCGGTCTCCGGGCACGTCCGGGCGGTCATCGGCTACCTGGAGGAGAGCGGCCGCGGGCCGGTCCACCTGTTCGGCAACTCGCTCGGCGGCGCGGTCGCCGTCCGGCTCGCCGCGCTCCGCCCCGACCTGGTGCGCAGCCTCACCCTGATCTCCCCGGCGCTGCCCGAGCTGCCCCCGCAGCGCACCGCCTGGTCCACCGGGCTGCTGGCCGTGCCCGGCGTCGCCGAGCTGGTCCGCCGCCGGGGCCCGGCCGCCGACCCGGAGACCGCCACCGCCGACCTGCTGCGGCTGGTCTACGCCGACCCGGCCGGCATCCCCGCCCACCGCCGGGCCCGCGCGGTCGCCGAGTACCGCCGCCGGGCCGCGCTCCCGTACGCCCTCGGCGTGCTGGCCGGGTCCGCGCGCGGGATCGTCACCGCCTACACCGAGCGCGGCGGGCAGGCGCTGTGGCGGCAGGCCGAGCAGGTCGCCGCGCCGGTGCTGCTGGTCTACGGGCTCAAGGACAAGCTGGTCTCCTACCGCTCCGCCCGGCGGGCCTGCGCCGCGTTCCGGGACGCCCGGCTGCTGGTGCTGCCCGACTCCGGGCACGTGGCGATGCTGGAGCACCCCGAGCCGGTCGCCCGCGCGGTCCGCGAACTGCTGGCCGAGGCCGGGCGGGCCGGCCGGTAGCGACCGGGACCGGCCGCTACCGGCCGGGACCGACGGAGAGCACAGCGGGGGAGCGGGGCGCACGCCGGGCGCACGCGGCGCGAAGCCCGAAAACGGGGCGGGGACGCGCGAGGTCACGGGCGTTCACTCGATGGTGTGGCAAGCCGGGCCGGGCCCCTAGGGGGATCGGCCCGGAGCTCTACCGTCGTGTTGTCGGACCGAACAGGTGTGGGGGGCGAGACGGCGAGGACGGCGGACGCGGGGAGCGGACGCCGGCCGGACGGCCGTCGCGCACGGACGCACTCCCCTGTGTCGTAGGGCCGCGAACCCAGTCGAAACGCTCTGCTCTGGAGGCGTCGTGCGCATCGCTCTGCTCACCGAGGGCACCCTCACCAACGCGCAGCGTGGCGAAGGGGGCTGGTGCGGCCGCCTGGTCGACGGCCTGCGCGAGCACGAGTTCCGGCTCTACCGGCTGCTGCCCGCCGACCGCCCCGCCCCGCCCACCGGCGTCCGCGGCCTGCACGGCGTCCACGAACTGCCGATGTGGGGCCGCCGCCCCGGCGGGCGCGGACCGACCGCGCTGCGCCGCCGGGCCTACGCCAGGGCGTACGAGGAGCTCGTCCGCGCCCTGGTGATGCCCGGCGAGCGGGCCGGGTTCGGGCCCGCGCTCTACCGGCTGGCCGCGCTCGGGCGGGAGGACGACGCGCTGCCCGCGTTCCTCGCCTCCGGCCACGCGCACCGGGTGCTGGAGCGGGCCTGGCGGATGCCCGGCGCCGACACCGCCGGCGGCCAGCCGCTGGTCCGCGACGTGCTGGTCGCCGCCGACCTGCTGGAGCAGTGCCTGCGGCCGCTCTCCGCGCCCTGGTACGGCACCGGCCCGGCCGGGCTCGGCGGCGCCGACCTGTGCCACGTGGTCGGCGGCGGACCCGCCGCGCTGCCCGCGCTGGTCGCCCGCGAACTGCACGGCGTGCCGTTCGTCGTCACCGAGCACGGCCTGCACCTGCGCGAGCAGTACCGCGGCTACCGCAGCGCCCCGTACCGCTGGCCGGTGCGCGCCCTGCTGCTGTCGTTCTTCCGGCAGCTCACCGAGGAGACCTACCGGAAGGCCGGCGTGCTCACCCCCGGCAGCGAGTACGACCGGCAGTGGCAGCAGCGCTGCGGCGGCGACGCCGACCGCACCCGGATCGTCCACGAGGGCACCCCCGCCACCGGGCGGCCCGCCGCCGGCGAGGAGCCGGCGGCGCCCACCCTGGTCTGGGGCGGCGCGCTGGAGCCCGGCCGCGACCCCGAACTGATGCTGCACGCCTTCGCCCGGGTCCGGGCCGAACTGCCCGGCGCCAGACTCCGGATGTACGGCGAGGAGGGCGCGCCCGGCTACCTCGCGCACTGCCGGGCGATCGCCGAACGGCTCGGCGTCGCGGCCGACGTCGAGTTCGCCGGACGGCCGGAGAGCTCCGCCGAGGCCTGGGCGTCCGGCAGCGTCGCGGTGTTCAGCGCGCTCGCCCAGCGCAGCCCCCGGCTGCTCGCCGACGCCATGCTCAGCGGACGCGCCGTGATCGCCACCGAGGTCGGCGTCGCCCGCGAGGTGCTCGGTCCCACCGGCCTGCTGGTGCCCCCGCGCAGCCCGCGCGCCCTCGCCGCCGCCTGCCTCGCCCTGCTCACCGACCACGAGCGCCGCTCCCGGCTCGGCCTGGCCGGCCGGCTCCGGGCGCAGGAACGCTTCGCCGTGGAACCCGTGGTCGGCGCCTTCCGCGAGATCTACCTCGAACTGGTCTCCCGCTACCCCGCCTTCCCGGCCCGCCCCGGCACCCGGACCACGCCGTTCGCCCGCCCCGCCGAGTACTGGGTCGCCGGACCGGCCACCGAGGAGGCCGAGGCCGACGAGCCCGTCCGGACGGCCGACGAGCCCGCGCGGGCGGGCGCGGGCCCGGCCCGGGCGGCCGCCGGCCCCGCGCTCGCGGAGGCGCTGTGAGCGGCGGCGCAGTGGGCAGCGGTGCGGTGGGCGAAGGCGCGGTGAGCGGCGGGACGGTCGATCCGGTGCGCGAACTGTTGGACGCCAACCGGGAGTTGTGCGAACAGGCGGTCGACCCGCTGGAGATCGCCGCCGCCCTGGAGGACTCCGGCCTGGCCGCCGACGGCGCCACCCGCTACCGGCACGCCGACGTCTTCGGCCTCGCCGAGGAGCTGTACGCCCGCGTCCCGCGCCGCCCGCCCGTCCGCGAACCGCTGCCGCCCGTCGAACCGCTGCGCACCCTGCCGCTCGCCGCGCTCCGCGGCGCCGCCGCCCACCTGCTGCCGCTGCTGCCCGCCACGACGCTCGGCGGCCTGCCCGGCGGGACGGCCGCCGTCCTGCTCGGCGCGGGCGCCGGCCTGCTCACCACCCGCGCGGACGGCGCCCCGCCGCCGCCCGGACCGGACGGATGGGGGCCGACGGAGCAGGAACCGGCCGCCCGCCCGGGCCGCGGCGCACCCCCGTGGGCCGCGCTCGGCCGGGGCGCCGGCACCGGCGCGCTGCTGGCGCTGCTCGCCGCCGCCGCGCCCGGCGCGGCCGCGGCCGCGGCGCTCGGCGGGGCGGGCGCGGGCTGGGCGGCGGCCTGGCTGCGCCGGTTCGGTCAGCGACAGGGCGCGGCCGCCACGCTGGGGGAGTTCCGCTCCCGGCTGCGGCCCGCGCTGCCGCTGGCCGTGCTGGCGCAGCTGGCCGTGCTCGGCGCACTCGGCTGGGCCGCCACCGACGGACTGTCGGCCACCGGCTGGGCCGCGCTGCTGCTGCTCGGCGTCCTGCCGCTGCTGGCCGACGCCGTCCGCGACGCCGGCCGCCCGGCCGCCGCCGCGGTCACCCTCCTCACCGCCGCCACCGGCGCCACCGCCCTGGCCCTCCCGGCCCCCGCCCACTGGCTCGGCGCCTCCCCCGCCGGCGGCCTGGCCGCCGCCGTGCTCGGCCCGGCCGTCCTGCTGGCCGGCTGCGCCTGGCCACCGTCGACGAGACCGGAGGCGTACCGGTGAGAGCGGTACCCACCCGGGCCGGGAGCCCGGCGGCCGGGCGGCGGGCCGGCGGTGAGCGGGGCCGGACGGCGGGGCGGACGGTGACCGCGCCGGGGCCGTCGGGCCGGGGTGCCGCGCGGGCGGTTCCGCCTCGTGCGGTCGGGTGCCCGGCTGCCGCCGGGGCCCGGCCGGTGCGGGACGCAGTGGTGGCCGGGTGTCCGGTGACCGGGCCGTCGGCCCGGGCCCGGGGGTCGCGCCGGGGCCGGTGCGCCGGTGTCCGTGCCGTCGCCGGTGCCGTCGCGGGCCGGTGTGTCGATCAGATCGTGTGCTGCCCGGTTGGTACCGGGCCCGAGGGAAGGACTGGGACCCGATGAGGGTGCTACTGCTGGGGGCCGACGGGTTCATCGGCCGGCGGGTGGCCGACCGGCTGCTGGCGGAGGAGGGGCTCCAGGTGACCGTGCTGGGGCGGGGCGATTCCGCCGACATCCGGTTCGACCTGGCCGCGGGGAGTCCGGGGGCGCTGGCGCGGTTCCTGGACGCGGTGGCCGCGCAGGTGGTGATCAACTGCGCGGGGGCCACGTACGGGACGTCGCGGACGCTGATCCGGTCGAACACGCTCGCGGTGGCGACGGTCTGCGAGGCGATCCGGCGCAGTCGGGAGCCCGCGCGGCTGGTGCACGTCGGTTCGGCGGCCGAGTACGGTCCGGCGCAGCCCGGCGGGCCGATCCCGGAGAGCGCGGAGCCGCGCCCGGTCGGCCCGTACGGGGTGTCGAAGCTGGCGGGGACCGAGCTGGTGCTGAACTCGGGGCTGGACGCGCTGGTGCTGCGGGTGTTCGACGTGGTCGGGCCGGGCGCGCCGACGGCCTCGCTGTTCGGGCGGCTGGCGGAGGGCCTGCGGCGGGCGCTGGAGCAGGACGAGAACCAGGTGCGGATGCCCGACCTGTCCGGCCACCGGGACTTCGTGGACGTCCGGGACGTGGCGCGGGCGATCCAGGCGGCCGCGGTCTCGGCCGCCACCGGGGTGATCAACATCGGCTCCGGCCACGCCGTCCGGGCCCGGGACGCGGCGCACCTGCTGGTGCGGGCGTCCGGCTTCGAGGGCACGGTCACCGAGGACGCCCGGCAGGTGGTGCTGCCCGCGCAGCAGGCCGGTGCGGAGGGGCCGCGGGCGGCGGACGCGCGGACGGTGGTCGAGCCGGTGCAGTGGCGGCAGGCCGACGTCCGGACCGCCAGGGACCGTCTCGGATGGCGGACGCAGGTGCCGCTGGAGGAGTCGCTCGGCGACGTCTGGCTGGAGACGGCCTGCCGGGTGTGATCCGGAACGGCCGGGCCTGACCGGGGGATTGGCCCGGGGAGCCGAGGTCTCGGCATCCGGTGTCGGACATCTCACCCACTGGACCCGCTGTCTTGGAATACCCCGGGCACGTGACACTGTTGGCGTAGTCGAACAGAACCTGACGACCATCGGAGTCCCCGTGTCGCTGCCCCCCCTGGTCGAGCCCGCCGCCGAGCTCACCGTCGAAGAGGTCCGCCGGTACTCCCGCCACCTGATCATCCCCGACGTGGGCATGGACGGGCAGAAGCGGCTGAAGAACGCCAAGGTGCTGTGCGTCGGCGCCGGTGGCCTCGGGTCCCCGGCGCTGATGTACCTGGCCGCGGCCGGTGTCGGCACGCTCGGCATCATCGAGTTCGACACCGTCGACGAGTCGAACCTGCAGCGCCAGATCATCCACGGCCAGTCCGACATCGGCCGGTCCAAGGCCCAGTCCGCGCGCGACTCGGTCAAGGAGATCAACCCGCTGGTCGAGGTGATCCTGCACGAGGAGCGCCTGGACAACGACAACGTGATGGAGATCTTCTCCGGCTACGACCTGATCGTCGACGGCACCGACAACTTCGCCACCCGGTACCTGGTGAACGACGCCGCGGTGCTGCTCGGCAAGCCGTACGTGTGGGGCTCGATCTACCGCTTCGACGGCCAGGCCAGCGTGTTCTGGGCCGAGCACGGCCCCTGCTACCGCTGCCTCTACCCGGAGGCCCCGCCGCCGGGCATGGTCCCGTCCTGCGCCGAGGGCGGCGTGCTGGGCGTGCTGTGCGCCTCGATCGGCTCGATCCAGGTCACCGAGGCGATCAAGCTGCTGGCCGGCGTCGGCGAGCCGCTGGTCGGCCGTCTGATGATCTACGACGCCCTGGAGATGCAGTACCGCTCGGTGAAGGTCCGCAAGGACCCGAACTGCGCCCTGTGCGGCGAGAACCCGACCGTCACCGAGCTGATCGACTACGAGTCGTTCTGCGGCGTCGTCTCGGAGGAGGCCTCCGCGGCCGCCGTCGGCTCCACGATCACCTCCAAGCAGCTCAAGGAGTGGATCGACAACGGCGAGGCGATCGACATCATCGACGTCCGCGAGGTCAACGAGTACGAGATCGTCTCGATCCCGGGCGCCCGGCTGGTCCCGAAGAACGAGTTCCTGATGGGCAACGCCCTGCAGGACCTGCCGCAGGACAAGCGCATCGTGCTGCACTGCAAGACCGGTGTGCGCTCCGCCGAGGTCCTCGCGGTCCTCAAGTCCGCGGGCTTCGCGGACGCGGTGCACCTGGGCGGCGGCGTGATCGGCTGGGTCAACCAGATCGAGCCGCAGAAGCCCGTCTACTAGGCGACGGCGGTACCGGGACCGCCCGGTCGGGGATTCGCCTCCCCGGCCGGGCGGTTCCGTGCGTCCGGAGGAGGTCGGGGGGCGGTTGGGCCGGCCAGGCCGAGCAGGGCGCCGGTGCGGCGGATCCGGTGGTCGAAGTACGGGCCGGGGCCGGGGGTGATCCGGGCCGGGTGGCCGAACAGCTCCAGCGGGAGCGCGCCCAGCAGGCCGCCCCAGGCGCTCAGCGCGGCCGCCGGACGGTCCGTCCCGGGGACCGCCGCCGTGCCGCGGCCGGTGCCGGCCCGGCTCGGACCGGTCGACCCGACGGTCCGCGCCGTCCGGGAGACCGCGTACCAGGTCGAGCGGCCGTTCGTCACCGACGACGCCGCGAGCCGGGCGGAGTGCGGGCCGGCCCCGGTGCCGGGAGAGCGGATCGTCGCGGAGCCGGCCCGCCCCTCCTGGGGCCGGCTAGAGCGCGCCCTTGCGCTGGAGCACGTTGTAGGCGATCCAGCCCGGCAGGACGGGCAGCCAGAAGGTCAGCAGGCGGTAGAGGAAGACGGCGGGGGTGGCGGCGGTGGCGGGGACGCCCGCCACCGTGAGGGCGGTGATCAGGGCGATCTCGACCGGGCCGATGCCGCCGGGGGTGGGGATCGCGGAACCGGCCGCGTTGGCGGTGAGGAAGACCACGGCGACGGCCGCGTAGGTGACGTTGGCGCCACCGCCGAAGGCGTGCACGGAGGCGTCCAGGCAGGCGGTGAACGAGAGGGTCAGCAGGACGATGCCGCCGAAGCCGGTGACCAGCTTGCGCGGGGTCTGCATCAGGTCGAGCATCCGCGGGATCACGCCGAACAGCAGCGAGCGGACCCGGGTCACCACGAAGCGGCGCAGCGGGGCGACCGCGGCGACCACCAGGGCGAGGACGGCGGCGCTCAGGACGCCGATGATGACGGCCCGGGAGGCGCCGAGGTCGCCGTTGGTCTGCGAGCCGGTGATCAGGCCGAAGGCGAACAGCAGCAGCAGGTGCCCGCCGAGGCCGGCCAGCTGGGAGGCGCCGACCGAGGCGACCGCCTGGACCGGGCGGATGCCGGCCTTCTGCAGGTAGCGGGTGTTCAGCGCGATGCCGCCGACCGCGGCCGGGGCGACCAGCTTGACGAAGGAGCCGGCCAGCTGGGCGGCGACCGTGCGCCAGAACGGGAGCCGCTCCGGGACGAAGCCGGTCAGGCTCATCGCGGCGGCCACGTACGAGAAGGCCGAGGCGGCCAGCGCGAGCGAGGCCCAGGCCCAGTTCATCTGGGAGACCTTGAACTGGTCCGGCCGGATGGTGGTGAGCGCCAGGTAGGCGGCGAAGGCGAGCGCCACCACCATGATCAGGGTCTTGGGGCGCAGGCGCTCCAGCTTGACGGGCGCCATCGGCGCCTCGGGGGCGATCTGCAGGATCTGCGCCCGGATCCGGGCGAGCAGGTCCTCGCCGGCCCGGGCGATGTCCTCCTCGGCCTGCTGCTGGGTGCGTTCGCCGGCGGCGACCTGCTTGAGGGCGAGGGCCTGCGCGGCGGTCTTCCGCTCCTTGGTCATCCGCTGCAGGTCGCCCCGGGTCTGCCGGCTCAGGCCGACCGGCTGGAGCAGCGGCAGCGCCTCGGCGATCCGGGTCGGGCCGAGGACGGCGGTGGCGGTGGCCACCGCGCGCTCCGGGCCGACCCGCAGGGCGAAGGTGGTGAGCAGCTGGGCGACGTCGATCCGCAGGGTCAGGTCTCCGGCCGCGATGTCGCCGCCGGAGAGGTTGACCAGGCAGCCGGTGCGGTCGTCGACCGCCAGCAGGGACTCGCCGGTGAGCCGGCGGTGCGCGATCCGGCGCTCGTGCAGGGTGGCGACGGAGGCCCAGAAGGAGGCCATCACCGCGTCGCTGACCTCCTCGTCGGCGAGGTCGTCCAGCGTCCGCCCGGCGACGTTCTCGTAGACCAGGATCGCGGCGTCCGGGCCGAGTTCGGAGGTGGCGACCAGCTGCGGGGCGCGGGCCCCGGAGGCGGCGGCCGCGTACGCGATCAGCGCCTCCTGTTCGAGGGCCTGGCGCAGCGACTGGGGGCTGCGGCGGACCGCCACCGAGCGCAGCCGCAGGCGGCGCCACGCCCGGTAGAAGAAGCCGGAGGCCTGCTGCTCGCGGTCGATGATGTGGACGTCGAGCAGCGGGCCGGTCTGCTGGGTCACCAGGTAGCGGCGGGTGCCGCCGGGCGCGGGCGGCGCCAGGTGCGCGGCGGACGGGGCGAAGCCGACCTTGCGCAGGCCGATCATCAGGTGCTGCCCGGTGGGGCGGATGTTCGGCGAGCCGATCGCGTACAGCGTGCCGTACGCCACCGACCAGCCGATCAGCACGGTCAGCACCAGGGAGAGCGGGGTGGTGTTGCCGTTGATCAGCTCGGCCGCGCCGGAGAGGATCACCACCACCCACAGGGCGACCCGCCAGCGCGGCCGGCTCGACATGCCGACCGCCGTCATGTAGGCGATCACCGGCGCCAGGTAGCCGTGCACCGGGTCGGTGAGGGTCTCGCCGCCGCCCGGCGGGAACTGGGTCAGCGCGTTGCGGATCTCCTCCGGCGCGCTGGCCGCCACCCACCAGTCGACGCCCAGCGAGACGCCGTACGCCAGCACCGAGGCGAGCACGCCGTCGGCGACCCGCAGGCCGTCGCGCTTGATCAGCCGCTCGACGGCGAACGCCAGCGGCACGGTCAGCACCGCGATCGAGGAGACCAGCGCGGAGATCTTGGAGAGCACGCCGGGGATCCGGTCGGCGTTGACCGTGATGTCCTTCTCGATGCCGGTGGTGGTGGAGACCGCCACCTGCGCCAGCACGAACACCAGGATGATCAGGAACAGGCCGCCGAGGAACTTCAGCAGGTCGGACGGGCGGTGCGCGCGCGGGGCGAGCAGCGGCTCGTCGACGGCCAGGTACTCGCCGGCCGGCTCCTCGACGGCCGGCTCCCCGGCGGGTGGCGACCCGTCGTCCGCTTCCGGTGGCCGGTCCGGTGTGTCCGGACGCTCCGGCCCCTCCTCCGCCGGCAGCTGTGCGGCCACCGCGTCCTCCCCCGTGTGCCGTGCCTCCCGCGCGCGGTGGCGCAGGTCGACCGGGTGCGGGGCGGAACCGTCGGTGGCGGGCTGCTCGGAGCCCTCGTCCACGTTCAATTCGGCCGTCCCGGTCATCTGGTCTTCGTCCTCGTGTGTCGCGCTGCCCCGAAGATGCTGCCATGCCCGCCACCCGGGCGCGGTCCAGGGGCGGCATCCCGCGCGCCGGGTCGCCCGCACGGGGTGCGGGAAATCGTCCGGATGGGGAAGAATCCGTCGGATGACCGAGCCCGAGGAAGCGCCCGAGATCCCGCCGTACGCCGAGGCGGTGCTGGACCTCGCCGAACGCATCCCGCCCGGCCGGGTGATGACCTACGGGGACGTCGCCGAGTACCTGGGCCGCGGCGGCCCCCGGCAGGTCGGCCGGGTGATGGCACTGTACGGGGCGCCGGTGCCCTGGTGGCGGGTGATCCGGGCGGACGGGCGGCCGCTGCCCGGCCACGAGCACCGCGCGCTGCCCGCCTACCGGGCCGAGGGCACCCCGCTGCGCACCGTCGGCGGCGAGCCCCGGGTCGACCTCCGGGCCGCCCGCTGGGACGGGACGCCCGGACCGGCCTGACCGGGGCGATGTGCGCCGGAGGGGTCTGTGGGTGCAGGATCGTAGGCTCGTCGCGGCGAGTCCGTTCCCCGGGCCGCCGCTGAACCGCCGTACGACCCTGGACCGCAGTGACCTCACCGTTCCGCCTGGTGCGCAGCCCCCTCGCGCAGCCCGACCCGCCCGTCCTGGACGCCTTCCAGCGGGCGGTCGTCGAGCACGCCTCGGGGCCGTTGCTGGTGCTCGCGGGCCCCGGCACCGGCAAGACCACCACGCTGGTCGAGGCGGTCGCCCGGCGGGTCGCCGACGGCACCGCGCCCGAACGCGTCCTGGTGCTGACCTTCAGCCGCAAGGCCGCGATGGAGCTGCGCGACCGGATGACCGCCCGGATCGGCGCCACCGCCCCGCAGGCCACCACCTTCCACTCGTTCTGCTACGCCCTGCTCCGCGCCCACCAGGCCCCCGAGGAGTACGCCGAGCCGCTGCGCCTGCTCTCCGGCCCCGAGCAGGACGTGATGGTCCGCGAACTGCTCGCGGGCGGCGCCGAGGACGCCAGGGCGGGCGTCGGCACCATCGGCTGGCCGCTCGACCTGCGGGCCTGCCTGACCACCCGCGGCTTCGCCGACGAGGTGCGCGCCGTGCTCGCCCGCAGCCGCGAGCTCGGCCTCGGCGAGGAGGAGCTGAAGCGCTTCGCGGCGGGCGTGGAGCGCCCCGACTGGGCCGCCGCCGCGCACTTCCTGGCCGAGTACCTGGACGTGCTCGACCTGCGCGGCGTCCTCGACTACGCCGAGCTGGTGCACCGCGCCGTGCTGCTCGCCGAGCGGGCGGACGTCTCGGCCCGGCTGCGCGAGCGCTACGACGTGGTCTTCGTCGACGAGTACCAGGACACCGACCCCGCCCAGGTCCGGCTGCTGCGGCGGCTCGCCGGGGACGGGCGCGACCTGGTCGCGGTCGGCGACCCCGACCAGTCGATCTACGCCTTCCGCGGCGCCGACGTGAACGGCATCCTGGAGTTCCCCGACGCCTTCCGGCACGCCGACGGCCGGCCCGCCGAGGTCAAGGTGCTGCGGGTGTCCCGGCGCTCCGGCGCGGTGCTGCTGGCCGCCTCCCGCGAGCTGGCCCGCCGGATGCCGATGGGCCGGCTGCCCGCCGACAAGCTCGCCGCGCACCGCGCCCTGCTGCCCTCCCGGGAGGGCGGCTCGGTCGAGGTGTACACCTACCCGACGCCCGGCGCCGAGCTCGACTCGGTCGCCGACCTGCTGCGCCGCGCCCACCTGGAGGACGGCGTCCCGTGGGGCGAGATGGCCGTGCTGGTCCGGGCCGGCTCCCGGACCATACCGGCGGTGCGCCGCGCGCTGGCCGCCGCCGGCGTCCCGCTGGAGATCGACGGCGACGACCTGCCGCTGCGCGAGGAGAGCGCCGTCGTCCCGCTGCTGCTCGCCCTGCGGGTCTGCGCCGAGGGCCCCGGCGCGCTCACCGCCGACCTCGCGCACACCCTGCTCACCGGCCCGCTCGCCGCCCTGGACGGCTCCGACCTGCGCCGCCTGGGCCGCACCCTGCGCGAGGAGGAGCGCCGCGCGCTCGCCGCCGACGGCGCCCCGGGCGTGGTCCGCCCCGCCGAGGAGCTGATCCGCGAGGCCCTGGACCACCCCGACCAGCTCGCCCTGGTGGACGCCCCCTACGCCCGCCGCGCCCACGAGCTCGGCATGCTGCTGCGCAAGGTCCGCGAACTGCTGGCCGGCGGCGCCAGCGCCGAGGACGCGCTGTGGGAGCTGTGGGACGGCTCCCGGCGCTGGCGCGAACGCCTGGAGCGGGCCGCGCTGCGCGGCGGCCCCGCCGGGCGCAACGCCGACCGCGACCTCGACGCGCTGTGCGCCCTGTTCGAGACCGCCGCCCGCGCCGAGGAGCGGGTCACCGGCCACCGGGGCGCGCTCGACCTGCTCGCCGAGGTCGAGGCCCAGGACATCGCCGCCGACACCCTGCACGTGCGCGCCGTCCGCCCCGACGCCGTCCGGCTGATGACCGCGCACCGCGCCAAGGGCCTGGAGTGGCGCCTGGTCGTCGTCGCCGGCGTCCAGGAGGGCCTCTGGCCCGACCTGCGGCGCCGGGGCTCGCTGCTGGAGGCCGACCGGATCGGCCGCGACGGCCTCGCCGAACCGCTCTCCCCGGCCGCGCTGCTCGCCGAGGAGCGCCGGCTGTTCTACGTCGCCGCGACCCGGGCCAAGGAGCGGCTGGTCGTCACCGCCGTCAAGGCGCCCGCCGAGGACGGCGACGAACCCTCCCGGTTCCTGCGCGAGCTCTACCGCGAGAGCGTCGACCCGCGCACCGGCAAGGTGCTGGAGCGCGTCCCCCGGGTCAAGGTCGCCGACGTCACCGCCCGGCCGCGCCGCCCGCTGTCGGTGCCCGCGCTGGTCGCCGAACTGCGCGCCGTCACCGTCGACCCCGACCGCTCCCCGCAGCTGCGCCGGGCCGCCGCCGAACGCCTCGCCACCCTGGCCGCCGCCACCGACGAGGACGGCCGCCCGCTCGTCCCCGCCGCCCACCCCGACCAGTGGTGGGGCCTGGACGACCCGACCGCCGCCCCGCGGCCGCTGCGCGAGCCCGAGCAGCCCGTCCGGCTCTCCGGCAGCGGCCTGGAGCAGCTGGAGTCCTGCACGCTCCAGTGGTTCCTGGAGAAGGACGTCAAGGCCGGCACCACCGCCTCCGCCGCCCAGGGCTTCGGCAACGTGGTGCACGCCCTCGCCGACGAGGTCGGCTCCGGCCGCACCCCCGCCGACCTGGCCGTCCTGATGGAGCGGCTGGACACCGTCTGGGACGCCCTCGCCTTCGACGCGCCCTGGAAGTCCACCCAGGAGAAGGGCGAGGCCCGGGCCGCCCTGGAGCGCTTCCTGCGCTGGCACGTGCTGGAGCGCGAACGCGTCACCGTCGCCACCGAGCACGACTTCGACCTGACCCTGGACGTCGGCGGCGTCGCCGTCCGGATCCGCGGCTCGATGGACCGGGTCGAGGCCGACGCCGCCGGCCGGGCGTACGTCGTCGACTTCAAGACCGGCAAGCACGTCCCGACCGACAAGTCGCTGCCCGAGCACCGCCAGCTCGCCGTCTACCAGCTCGCGGTGAGCAACGGCGCGCTCGACTCGCTGCCCGGCTTCGAGCACGGCGCGGTCCCCGGCGGCGCCGAACTGGTGCAGCTGCGCGAACCCGACCGCAAGGACCCCGAGGCCCCCAAGGTGCAGCGGCAGCTGCCCGAGGAGAGCACCCCCTGGATCGAGGACCTGCTGGTCGAGACGGCCGGCAAGGTGCTCGCCGAGAGGTTCACCCCCACCGCGGGCGAGCGCTGCGGGCGCTGCGCCTTCCGCGGCAGCTGCTCCGCGCAGCGGGACGGCCGGCATGTCGTCGACTGAGCCGTTGCGGCACCCGGCCCAGCTCCGCGAACTGCTCCAGATCCCGTTCAACGACGAGCAGGTGGCGGCCATCGGCGCGCCGATGGCCCCCGGCGTGATCGTGGCCGGCGCGGGCTCCGGCAAGACCACCGTGATGGCCGCCCGGGTGGTCTGGCTGGTCGGCTCCGGCGCGGTGCGCCCCGAGCAGGTGCTCGGCCTGACCTTCACCAACAAGGCGGCCGGCGAACTCGCCGAACGCGTCCGCGCCGCCCTGCTGCGGGCCGGCGTCCGCGCCGAGGACGAGGACGCCCTCGGCGAACCGCAGATCTCCACCTACCACGCCTTCGCCGGCACCCTGCTCAAGGAGCACGGCCTGCGCCTGGGCATCGAACCCGACGTCCGGCTGCTCGCCGACGCCACCCGCTTCCAGCTCGCCGCCCGGGTGCTGCGCCAGGCCCGGGGCCCCTTCCCGGCGCTCACCGGCACCTTCTCCGCGCTGGTCGCCGAACTCGTCGCGCTGGACTCCGAGCTCGCCGAGCACCTGGTGGAGCCCGAGCGGCTGCGGGCGTACGACGAGGAGCTGCTGGACGAGCTGGCCGGCGCCAAGCTCACCAACGAGGACCTGCGGGCCGTCCCCAAAGCCGCCCGCGGCCGGCAGGAACTGCTGCGGCTGGTCGAGGACTACCGGGCCCGCAAGCAGAAGCTCGGCCTGCTCGACTTCGGCGACCAGATCGCCGCCTCCGCCCGGCTCGCCCAGCAGCGCCCCGAGGTCGGCCGGCTGCTGCGCGAGCAGTACCGGGTGGTGCTGCTGGACGAGTACCAGGACACCTCGGTTGCCCAACGCCTCATGCTGGCGGGCCTGTTCGGCGGCGAGCAGGGCGCCGGGCACCCGGTCACCGCGGTCGGCGACCCCTGCCAGGCGATCTACGGCTGGCGCGGCGCCTCGGTCGCCAACCTGGACGACTTCCCCCGGCACTTCCCGCTCGCCGACGGCGGCCGGGCGCACCGCTTCGCGCTCAGCGAGAACCGCCGCAGCGGCGGCCGGCTGCTCGACTTCGCCAACCGGCTGGCCGCCCCGCTGCGCGCCATGCACGAGGGCGTGGAGGCGCTGCGGCCCGCCCCCGGCGCCGAGCACGACGGCTTCGCCCGGGTCGCGCTGCTGCCCACCCACGCGGCGGAGGTCGACTGGCTGGCCGACTCGATCGCGCACCTGGTGCGCACCGGCACCGCGCCCGGCCGGATCGCCGTGCTCTGCCGGGCCGGCAGCTCCTTCCCCGACATCCACGCCGCGCTGGTCGCCCGGAAGGTCCCGGTCGAGGTGGTCGGCCTCGGCGGGCTGCTCCAACTCCCGGAGGTCGCCGACCTGGTGGCGGTCTGCGAGGTCCTCCAGGACCCGACCGCGAACGCCGCCCTGGTCCGGCTGCTGATCGGCCCGCGCTGGCGCACCGGCCCGCGCGACCTGGCCCTGCTCGGCCGCCGCGCCGCCGAACTCGTCCGCACCGCCCGCCCCGGCGAGCGGGACGCCCTGAGCGCCGCCGTCGCCGAGACCGACCCCACCGAGGTGGTCTCGCTCGCCGACGCGCTGGAGACCTTCGTCGACGCCGAGCAGCCCGACGACCTGCCGTTCTCGCCGGAGGCCCGGGTGCGGTTCGCCCGGTTCGCCCGGGAGATCCGCGAACTGCGCCGGGCGCTGGCCGAACCGCTGATGGACGTCCTGCACCGGGTGCTCACCGTCACCGGCCTGGAGGTCGAACTCTCCGCCTCCCCGCTGGCGCTGGCCGCCCGCCGGCGCGAGACCCTGCACTCCTTCCTGGACATCGCCGCCTCCTTCGCCGACCTGGACGGCGACCCCGGCCTGGCCGCCTTCCTGGGCTTCCTGCGCGCCGCCCAGGAGTACGAGCGCGGCCTGGACGCCGGGCTGCCCGGCGGCGAGGACACCGTCAAGGTGCTCACCGCGCACAAGTCCAAGGGCCTGGAGTGGGACGTGGTCGCCGTCCCCGGCCTGGTCAAGGGCGGCTTCCCGGCCGGCCAGGGGCGCGAGCGGTGGACCTCCGCCCGCAAGGTGCTGCCGCACGCGCTGCGCGGCGACGCCGCCACCCTGCCCGGCACCCCGGCCTGGACCGCCAAGGGCATGGGCGCGTTCAAGAAGGAGATGGCGCACCACGGCGAGGTCGAGGAACTGCGGCTCGGCTACGTCGCGTTCACCCGGCCGCGCGCGCTGCTGCTGGCCTCCGGGCACTGGTGGGGGCCGTCCCAGAAGCGCCGGCGCGGGCCGTCCGCGTTCCTCACCGCGCTGCGCGAGCACTGCGAACGGCCCGACGGCGGCGGCGAGGTCGAGCACTGGGCCGAGGAACCCGGGCCCGAGGAGCGGAACCCGGCGTTCGACGTCTCGGTGGAGACCCCCTGGCCGCTGCCGCTCGACCCGGACGCCCAGCACGCCCGCCGCCGGGTCGCCCAGGTGGTCCGGCACCGGCTGGCCGGCGCCCCCGCGCCCGGACCCGAGCCGATGGCCGTCGAGGACCAGCGGCTGCTGGCCTCCTGGGACCGCGACCTGACCGCCCTGCTCGGCGAACTGGAACGCTCCCGGCGCACCACCCGGGACGTCGAGCTGCCCGCCTCGCTCTCCGCCACCCAGCTGATGCGGCTGGCCGCCGACCCCGACGGCTTCGCCCGCGACCTGGCCCGCCCGATGCCCCGCCCGCCCGCGCCCGCCGCCCGCCGGGGCACCCGCTTCCACGCCTGGGTGCAGTCCCGCTACGACCAGCCGCTGCTGCTCGGCCCCGAGGCGCTGCCCGGCCTGGACGAGGAGGAGATCGAGGACGAGCGCGACCTGGAGCGCCTCAAGGAGGCCTTCCTGCGCGGCCCGTACGCCGGCCGCACCCCGCACGCGGTCGAGGCGCCGTTCCAACTGGTGCTCGCGGGCCGGGTGGTGCGCGGCCGGATCGACGCGGTCTACCGGGACGCCGGGGGTGGCGCAGGGTCACCGCGCTACGAGGTGGTCGACTGGAAGACCGGCCGGGAGGACTCCGGCGACCCGCTGCAGCTGGCCGTCTACCGGCTGGCCTGGGCCGAGCAGGCGGGCGTTCCGGTGGAGCAGGTCACCGCCTCGTTCTGCTACGTGCGCTCCGGCCGGGTCGAAACCCCGTCAGGACTTCCTGGCCGAAAAGAGTTGAGCGATCTTCTGATCGGGAATAGGTAGAAAAGAGTCACTCAGAGCATCCAACCCGTCACGAGATCACGCGAAACCTGTGCGCCCTGCACGTTTCGTGCCTATTGTGGGGTCGGTAACCGGTCATCCCTCGTACTCCGGCCGCCGTCAGGGCTCCCGACCCCCTGACCTCCCGTCAGACCCGCAGGTGCCGAGCAGCACCCGCACCTTCCGCTGGAGAGACCGACGTTGAGCGCGACCGGATGGATCAGGGACGTCCTCCACGGCCCCACCCCAGGCCCGGTACCCGGCACCGTCACCGGCACCTGGCCCAAGACCTCGCACGCGCTGCCGCTGGTCGGCATGCTGCTGATCCTCTCGCTCGACGCGCTGACCGGCAGTCAGGTCAGCGTCGAGCCCGCCCTGACCGCCGTCCCCGCCCTCGCCGCCGTCGTCTCCCGGCGGACGTGGTACCCGCTGCTGATCGGCGCCCTCGCCGAGGTCTGCGCCTTCGGCATGGCCTGGTACCACGAGATCCTCGGCCAGTCCGTGCACGCCGCCACCGTCGCGGCGATCGTCCTGATCGCCGGCATCGGCCACCTCTCCGCCACCCTGCGGATCCGGCAGGAACTCGCCCTCGCCGAGGCCCAGCTGGTCGCCGAGATCGCCCGCCGGGTGCTGCTCCGCTCCGTCCCCGAACGCGTCGGCCCGGTCCGGGCCGCCGTCCGCTACGCCGCGGCCGCGGCCAACGCCGCGATCGGCGGCGACCTGTACGAGGTCGTCCACACCCGGTACGGCGTGCGCGCCGTGATGGGCGACGTCCGCGGCAAGGGCCTCGCCGCGGTCGAGACCGCCGCCGCCGTGCTCGGCGCGTTCCGCGAGGCCGCGCACCAGGAGGCCGCCCTCGACAAGGTGGCCGGCTGGCTCGCGGTCAGCCTCGACCGGGCCCTGCACGAGAACGAACACCCCGGCGTCGACGAGGAGTTCGTCACCCTGGTGCTGGTCGGCGTGCGCGCCGACGGCACCCTGGAGATCGCCAACTGCGGCCACCCCGCGCCCGTCCTGCTCCGCGGCGAGGACCCGCCCCGGCTGCTCGCCGCCGACGAGACCGTCCCCCCGCTCGGCGTCCTCGACCCCGCCGACGTCCGCCCCCCGCTGCAGCTCGTCGCCGTCGAACCCGGCGACCGGATCCTGCTCTACACCGACGGCGTCATCGAGGCCCGCGACCACGGCGGCGCGTTCTACCCCCTCACCGACCGCCTCCCGCTGCTCGCCGACGACGGCCCCGGCGACATCCTGCAGCGCCTGCACGACGACGTGGTCCGCCACGTCGGCCACAAGCTCGGCGACGACGCGGCGATGCTGCTGCTCCAGTTCGACCCGGTCGCGCTGCCCGTCCAGGGCGCGTACTCGGCGGCCCGCGGGGCGGCGGACGCCGGCTGCTGAGCGGCCCGGCTCAGACCTCGACGTCGACCACCAGCGGGCGGTGGTCGGAGACCGGGGTGCGGGGGGCGGCGACCGAGCCGACGGTGCTGCGCGGGACGCCGATGCCCAGGATGTGGTCGAACTGGACCGTCGGGCGGTGCGAGGGGTAGGTGGGCGTGCGGGCCAGGTCGTACCACCCCTGCAGGCGGGTGCGCCGGGCGGTGCGCACCCGCTCGCGCCGCGCCGTGCGCTGGATCGCGTGCGCCGAGCCGAGCACGGTGCGCGGGACGGCGCCGATCAGGTTGAAGTCGCCCAGCACCAGGTAGGGCTGCGGCAGGTCGGCGATCCAGCGCCGGATCGCGGCGAGCTGCCCGACGTTCCAGCCCGGCACGAAGGACAGGTGCGCCGCCACCACGGTGAACTCCCCGCCCGGCCCGGCCAGCACCGCGGCGAGCGCCGCCCTCGGCTCGTCCGGGACGGGCGTCAGCCCGCGCCGCCCGGCGACCCGCAGCGGCAGGCCGAAGGGCGCGGGCGCGAACCGGCGGGCCCGCCAGTGCAGCACGGGCAGCCGGGTGAGCAGCGCGGTGCCGTACGAGGGCCCGGAGTCGTCGGCCAGGTCGTCGGGCCCGTAGACGGCCAGGCCGGGCCGGGCGGGGTCGGCCAGCCAGCCCGCGCCGGGGGCGGGGGTGCCGTGCAGGGCGGCGGCGAAGCGCCAGTCGGCGGCGCCCATGGCCTTCGCCGCCACGGCCGCCTGGTCGGTGCGGCCGGAGCGCTCCTGGTACCGGTCGACCTCCTGGAGGGCGAGCACGTCGGCGTCTAGCGAGGCGACGGCCCCGGCCAGCGGGGCGCCGGGCTCGGCCGGGTAGGGCGCGGGGCTGCCGTCGGGGGCGAGCGGTTGGCCGTGCAGCAGGTTGTACGTGGCGATCCGCAGTGTGGTCACGCCGACGACCGTACCGGGCGGACGTGAACGGGCCGACCGGCGCGGATGGGCGGGCGTCGCGGACGGGTGGCGGCTTGAGCGACGGGCACCATACCCGGTATACATACTCGGTATGTCGATCCGTCACGGTCTGCTCGCCCTCCTCGACCAGGGCCCGCGCTACGGCTACCAGCTGAGATCCGAGTTCGAGGCCCGCACCGGTGCGACCTGGCCGCTGAACGTCGGCCAGGTCTACACCACGCTCGGCCGCCTGGAGCGGGACGGGCTGGTGGAGTCGGCCGGCGAGGACGACGAGGGCCACCAGTTCTACGCCGTCACCGACGAGGGACGCTCCGAACTGCGCCGCTGGTTCGACACCCCGGTGCCGCGCACCAACCCGCCGCGCGACGAACTCGCGATCAAGCTCGCGATGGCGGTGACCATCCCCGGCGTGGACGTGGCCTCGGTGGTGCACGGCCAGCGCCGGCACAGCATGCAGGCCCTGCAGGACTACACCCGGCTCAAGGGCCGGGCGCTGGCCGCCGACGACGGCTCCGGCAAGGACCTGGCCTGGCTGCTGGTGCTGGAACAGCTGATCTTCCAGACCGAGGCGGAGATCCGCTGGCTGGACCACTGCGAGTCCCGGCTCGCCCAGCACGCCGGGCGCACCGCCGCCGCACCGACCGAACCCGCCGCCGCGCCGCCCGCCCGCCGCGCAGCCGAGAGCCGCGACCGCGGCCGCCTCTGAAACCCCCTGGGGGAGCGATGACCGAACAACTCAAGCCGGCCGAGCCCGTCCTGCACCTCGACCAGGTCAGCCGGACGCACGGCCACGGCGCGGCCGAGGTGCACGCGCTGCGCGCCGTCGACCTGCGGGTCTACCCCGGCGAACTGGTCGCCGTGATGGGGCCCTCCGGCTCCGGCAAGTCGACCCTGCTGACCCTGGCGGGCGGCCTGGACAGCCCGACCGGCGGCCGGGTCCTCGTCGAGGGCACCGTCCTGGGCGAGCTGGACCGCAAGCGGCTGGCCGCCGTCCGCCGCCGCTCGGTGGGCTACGTCTTCCAGGACTACAACCTGATACCCGCGCTCACCGCCGCCGAGAACATCGCGCTGCCCCGCGAGCTGGACGGCGTCTCCGCCCGGGCCGCCCGCCGCGAGGCGCTCACCGCGCTGGAGGAGCTGAACATCGCCGAGCTCGCCGACCGCTTCCCCGACGACATGTCCGGCGGCCAGCAGCAGCGCGTCGCCATCGCCCGCGCGCTGATCGGCGACCGCCGCCTGGTGCTCGCCGACGAACCCACCGGCGCCCTCGACTCCACCACCGGCGAGTCCGTGCTCGCCGTGCTGCGGGCCCGCTGCGACGCCGGCGCCGCCGCCATGATGGTCACCCACGAGGCCCGGCACGCCGCCTGGGCGGACCGGGTGGTCTTCCTGCGCGACGGCCTGCTGGTCGACGAGACCGCCCGGCAGGACGCCGGCAGCCTGCTGCTCGCCGCCGCCACCAACGCCCGCAAGGACGGCGACCGGTGAAGCCGACCGCCTGGCGCGCCGCCCTGCGGATCGCCCGCCGCGACGCGCTGCGCGCCAAGGGCCGCAGCGCCCTCGTCCTGGCGATGATCGCCCTCCCGGTGCTCGGCGTGGCCGGCGTCGACGTGGTCGCCCGCAGCGCCCAGCTGGAGCCGGCCGAGAAGGCGGCCCGGGCGATGGGCACCGCCCAGGCCTCGGTCACCATGGAGGCCCGCGGCAGCACGATCCTGCAGAGCCCCGACGCCGAGGACTACTCCTCCCGCACCCCCGAGAAGGGCGAGCAGCCGAACGCCGCGCAGCGGCGCAGCGCCGAGACCGACCCGGCCGCGCTGCTCGTCGACCTGCTGCCCGGCGCGGTGCTGGTGCCGGCCGACAACCTCAGCAGCACCACGACCACGACCAGGGAGGGCCGGATGTCGGTCACCCTGGACGAGGTCGACCTGACCGACCCGGTCTGGCAGGGCAAGCTCGACCTGGTCCGCGGCACCGCCCCGACCCGGCCCGACCAGGTCGCCGTCACCCGGAACTTCCTGGACCGCTCCGGCCTGCGGATCGGCGACCGCACCGCGCTGCACGGCCTGGACGCCGCGCCGTACACCATCACCGCCGTCGTCGAGGACCCGCAGTACCTGGACCGGACCGTGCTGTACGGCCGCCCCGGCGCGATCCTCGAACCCCTGGTGAAGGCCGACCCGAAGGCCGCCGACGCCGGACGGATCCGCGACCGGTCCACCTGGCTGGTCAAGCTCCCGGCCGGCGCGCAACTGCCCTGGTCGAAGGTGAAGGAGCTCAACGAGTACGGCTTCTCGGCGGTCTCCCGGGCCGTCCTGCTGGACCCGCCGGCCCGCGCCGAGGTGCCCTACTACGCCACCGCGTCGCGCAACCACACGGAGGTCAACAAGAGCGCCCTGGCCGCCGCCGCCGTGGTGGTCGGCATGGCGCTGCTGGAGATCGTGCTGCTGGCCGGCCCGGCGTTCGCGGTCGGCGCCCGCCGCTCGCGCCGCCAGCTCGGCCTGCTCGCGGCCGGCGGCGGCGACCGCTCGCACGTGCGGGCCGTGGTGCTGGCCGGCGGCGCGGTGCTCGGCACCGGCGGCGCGCTGCTCGGCCTGGCCGGCGGCCTCGGCCTGGTCGCGCTGCTGCGCCCGCAGGCCGAGCAGTACGGCGGCCAGCGCTTCGGCCACTTCGACGTGCAGCCGGTGGACCTGCTCGCGATCGCCCTGCTCGGCCTGGTCACCGGCCTGCTCGCGGCCGTCGTCCCCGCCGTCCAGGCCTCCCGCCAGGACGTCGTGGAGGCGCTCACCGGCCGCGGCGGCAGCAAGCCCGCCAACCGGGTGCTCGCCGTGCTCGGCGCGGTCATGGTGGCCGGCGGCTCCGCGCTGGCGCTGTTCTGCGCGGCCACCGACACCGCCGTCATCCTGGGCCTGCTCGGCGGCTCGGTGATCGCCGAGATCGGCATGCTGCTCTGCACCCCGGTGCTGATCGGCCTGTTCGGCCGGCTCGGCCGCCACCTGCCGCTCAGCCCGCGGCTCGCGCTGCGCGACTCGGTGCGCCACCGGGGCCGCACCGCGCCCGCCGTGGCCGCCGTGATGGCCGCCGTGGCCGGCGCCGTCGCGGTCGGCATCTACACCAGCAGCGACGTCGAGCAGCAGCGCCGGACGTACCGGCCGACCATGCCGGCCAACGCCGTCGCGCTGATCCAGGGCGGCAGCCCGTCCGACGAGTCCGCCCGGTTCCCGCTGATGCGCGAGTCGGTGGAGAGCAACCTGCCGGGCCTGGGCGAGCGCGCCGACGTGCTGGACCCCGTCCCGAACGCCGGGCCGTGCACCACCGGCTACCTGTGCGGGTACGTCGAGGCCGTGAAGGCGCCGGAGAAGCGCTGCCCGGCCGACGACACCGAGGACGAGGGCGAGCGCCGCAGGCTGATGGACGACCCCCGGTGCCTGGCGCAGCAGCGGCTGCCCGAGTACCCGACCAGCTTCTTCGGCAGCACCCTGGTCGGCGACGCCGCGCTGCTGCACACCCTGCTGGAGGTGCGCGACCCCGCCGCCGAGCGGGCGCTGGCCGAGGGCAAGGCCGTGGTGTTCCGCCCCGACTACGTCAGCGGCGGCAAGCTCCACCTGAAGGCCACCGAGCCGCCCACCAAGGAGGAGACGGACGCCGGGAACTACCGGGGCAGGTCCCGCGAGGTCACGGTCGACGCGGTCGAGGCGCACTCGGACGCCCCGTTCGCGGTCACCGTGATGAGCCGGCAGGCCGCCGAGCGGGCCGGACTCGGCCTGCGCCCGGCCGGGGCGATGTGGCACCCGGCCGCCGCGATCGCCGACAAGAAGGTCCAGAAGGCCACCGCCGAGCTCAGCAAGCTCGACGACAGCACCTACCTGCAGGTCGAGCAGGGCTTCAAGCCGGAGCGCCGCCTGGTCACCATCGGCCTGACCGCGTTCGCCGCCCTGGTCGCGCTCGGCGCGGCCGGCATCGCCACCGGCCTGGCCGCCGCCGACTCCCAGCAGGACCTGGCCACGCTGGCCGCGGTCGGCGCCTCCGGCGGCATCCGGCGACGGCTGTCCGGCTTCCAGTGCGGGGTGATCGCCGCGATGGGCTCGATCCTCGGCCTGCTCTGCGGCGCCGTCCCGGCGGTGTCGCTGCGGCTGATGGAGGCCCGCAACTCGACGGTCTGGATCAACGGCACCGTGGTCGGCCACGAGAAGGCGGTCATCGCCGTCCCCTGGCTGGAGCTGGCCGGACTGGTCGTCGGCCTGCCGGTGGTGGCGGTGCTGCTGGCCGCGCTGCTCACCCGCTCCCGGATCGGGCTGACCCGCCGGGCCGGCTGAACCCGCGCCGGGTGACCGTGCTCACGGCGGGGGGAGGCCGTGGGCACGCACCCGTCCGGGCGAACTAAAGTCGTCCGCATGACGAAAACGCCGGACAGCGCCGTCCGCTCCTTCATCGACCGGCACGAGGAGGCCTTCCTGGCCGACCTCGCCGACTGGCTGCGCATCCCCTCGGTCTCCGCCGACCCGGACCGGGCGGGCGAGGTCCGCCGCTCCGCCGAGTGGCTGGCCGGCAAGCTGCGCGCGACCGGGTTCCCGGTCGTCGAGGTGTGGGAGACGGACGGGCTGCCCGCGGTGTTCGCCGAGTGGCCCTCCGGCGACCCGGGCGCGCCGACCGTGCTGGTCTACGGCCACCACGACGTGCAGCCCGCCGCCCGGGAGGACGGCTGGGACACCGACCCGTTCGAGCCCACCGTGGTCGGCCGCCGGCTGTACGCGCGCGGCGCCGCCGACGACAAGGGCCAGGTCCTCTTCCACACCCTGGGCCTGCGCGCCCACCTCGCCGCCACCGGCCGCACCGCCCCCGCCGTCCACCTCAAGCTGCTGATCGAGGGCGAGGAGGAGTCCGGTTCGCCGAACTTCGCCGCCCTGGTGCGCCGCGAGGCCGGGCGGCTGGCCGCCGACGCGGTGATCGTCTCCGACACCGGCATGTGGTCCGAGACCACCCCGACCGTCTGCACCGGCATGCGCGGCCTGGCCGACTGCCAGGTCGACCTGTACGGGCCGGACAACGACATCCACTCCGGCTCCTTCGGCGGCGCCGTCCCCAACCCGGCCGACGTGGCCGCCGCCCTGGTGGCCGGCCTGCACGACGCCGACCGGCGGGTCGCCGTCCCCGGCTTCTACGACGGCGTGGTCGAACTCACCGACGAGGAGCGGGCGCTCTTCGCCGAACTGCCCTTCGACGAGGCGCAGTGGCTGCGGGTCGCCAAGTCGCACGGCACCCGGGGCGAGGCCGGCTACACCACCCTGGAGCGGGTCTGGGCCCGGCCGACCGCCGAGGTCAACGGCATCTGGGGCGGCTACACCGGCCCCGGCGGCAAGACCATCGTGCCGGCCGAGGCGCACCTCAAGCTGTCCTTCCGACTGGTCGCGGGCCAGGAGGTGGAGAAGGTCCGGGAGGCCGTCGCGGCCTGGGTTTCCGCGCAGGTGCCGGAGGGAATCCGGTACGAGATCGTCTTCCCCGGCGCGACCCGCCCCTGCCTGACCCCGCTGGACCACCCCGCGCTCCGGTCCACCGTCCGGGCGATGGAGCGGGCCTTCGAGCAGAAGGTCCTGTTCACCCGGGAGGGGGGCTCCGGCCCCGCCGCCGACCTGCAGGACGTCCTCGGGGCGCCGGTGCTGTTCCTCGGCATCTCGGTGCCCTCGGACGGCTGGCACTCGATCAACGAGAAGGTGGAGCTCGACCTGCTGCGCAAGGGCGTCGAGACCTCCGCCTACCTGTGGGGCGACCTCGCGGAGAACTTCCGGCGATGAACCCCCACCACTGCCGTACCGACCGCGAACGGGGATGGACGAGTTGAGCAGCGCACCCGACACCAAGCACCTCGCGCTGGCCCGCGCCGGGGTGGACCGGGCGGCGCACCGCCGGCTGGACGAGCCCTGGCTGGCCGCCGCCTGGAGCCACCCCAGCACCCGGGTGCTGCCGATCGCCGGCGGCGAGGCCTTCGTGGTCGACACCCCGGCCGGCAGCGAACTGGTCCTGCTGCCCTCCTTCGAGGCCCCGCAGACCGGTGACCGCTACTTCCTCGGCACCGACGAGGACGGCACCCACTACTTCGCCCTGGACTGCGAGTCGCTGCCCGGCCGGCTCGACGGCGACGCCCGCCCGGCCGGCCTGCGCGAGGTCGGCAGCAGCCTCAGCGACCGGGACTCCGGCCTGCTGGTGCACGCCGTCGCCCTGGAGCACTGGCACCGGCTGCACTCCTTCTGCTCCCGCTGCGGGCACCCCACCGAGAAGGCCGGCGCCGGCCACCTGCGCCGCTGCACCTCCTGCGCGGCCGAGCACTACCCGCGCACCGACCCGGCGGTGATCATGCTGATCACCGACGCCGAGGACCGCTGCCTGCTGGGCCGCCAGGCGCTCTGGCCGGAGGGCCGCTGGTCGACGCTGGCCGGGTTCGTCGAGCCCGGCGAGTCGATCGAGCAGACGGTCGTCCGCGAGGTGCTGGAGGAGGCGGGCGTCCGGGTCGGCGAGGTCGAGTACGTGGCCAGCCAGCCCTGGCCGTTCCCGTCCAGCCTGATGCTCGGCTTCCTCGGCCGGGCGCTGCCCGACGGCACCGGGATCACCGTGGACGGCGAGGAGCTGTCCGAGGCCCGCTGGTTCTCCCGGGAGGAACTGCGGGCCGGGATGGCCGCCGGGGAGATCCTGCCGCCGTCCGGCATCTCGATCGCCCGGTACCTGGTCGAGCTCTGGTACGGCGAACCGCTGCCGGCGGCCGCCCGCTGGTGACGGCCGCCGACCGGCGACGTCCGCCCGGCCGGTGACGTCCGCCCGCTTGGTGGCGTCCGGGGCCCGAACGCGCAACGGGGGCGTGCGGAGTGATCCGCACGCCCCCGTGGTGCGTCCACGAGGCGCGGCGCGGTGGGGGACGGAATGGTTCGGACGCGCCCGGAGCGTCCCGGCGCGGGTTTCCCGGCGCCAATTCCCGGGCGCGGTTGGCGCATTCCGCTGAAACCGCGCGACCGCACTGGCTACATTCACACGCGTGACGATCCACCGCGGCACCACCTCCTCCCCCAAGTACCAGCGGCTCGCCGCCGACCTGCGCCGCCGCATCGAGGCGGGGGAGTGGCAGGGCGGCGACCGGCTCCCGGTCGAGAACGAGCTGGAGGAGCAGTACCAGGTGGCCCGCAACACCGTGCGGCTCGCCGTCGACGTGCTGGTCAACGAGGGCCGGGTGGTGCGGGTCCAGGGCAAGGGCACCTACCTGCGGCAGCCCTCCCGGCACGACCACCGGGTGCACGCCCGCCCCGCCCGCCCGGCCCGGCCCGGGCCGCTCACCCCCAGCGGCGAGGCCTACGCCGCCGAGGCGGAGGCCGCCGGGCGGCAGCTCACCGTCGACTTCGAGGTCGCCGCCGTCCGGCCCCGCCGCGACATCGCCGCCTGGCTCGGACTGCGCCCCGAGGAGAACGTGATGATGCGCCGTCAGCTCTGCCGGGTCGACCAGGAGCCGTACGCCATCGAGGAGAGCCACTACCGGGCCGGGCTGGCCGCCGGCACCCCGCTGATGCAGGACCGGCCGGTCCCCGGCGGCGACGAGCGGATACTGGCGGAGCTCGGCCGGACCGAGACCGCCGCCGTCGACCACCTCACTGCCCGGATGCCCGACCCCGCCGAGGCCGCCTGGTTCGGCCTCGGACCCGGCGTGCCGCTGCTGGTCAACACCCGGATCAGCAGCGACCGGCGCGGCCCGATCCGGGTGGTGGAGACCCGCTACGCCGCCGACCGGGCCCGGCTGCTCTACGAACTCGGCGACGGCGCCCCGGCGGTCGGCTGAACGGGCCGGTCGGCTGCACGGCCGGTCGGTGCACGGGTGCGGGCGGGGGCGGTTGCCCGGCGGACGCGGAAAAGCCGCCGTCCGTGGCGCGCTGGGCGCTGCGGCGGCGGCTTTTCCGCGGGCGGTGGAAATCCGCGGCGGCTTCCCGCGGCGACCGATTCCTGCCGCACCGGAAGGAATTCCGGTCGGAATGCGGTCGACTTCCGGGCGGAGCCGCTCGGAAGTCGATCGGGAACGGTCGAGAACGGTCGGGAACGGTCAGACCAGGGCGGCCTGGACCTGCCGCAGGCTCGGGTTGGTCATCACGCTCTGCGCGCCAGACTCCGACACCACCACGACCGTCGGCACCGTCTGGTTGCCGCCGTTCACCGACTCCACGTAGGACGCCGAGGCCGGGTCCTGCTCGATGTTGATCTCGCTGTAGGCGATGCCCTCGCGGTCCAGCTGGCTCTTGAGGCGGTTGCAGTAGCCGCACCAGGTCGTGCTGTACATCGTGACGGTGCCGGACATAGCGCGGGACTCCTTCGGTCGGTGACGTCGATCGGGACGGACGGTGGCCGGGCGGCCGCCCGGTGCAACGCCCGGGGGGCCGGGCCCATTCCGGGCGCGTGACCGGCATGACGATCCGATCATCGCGGGGCGCCTGTGGACAACCCCGTCCGCAGTGTCCGGAGCGCCTGCGAGGATGGAGGGCATGCAGGAAGAGTTCCCGGGGTTCGACGACCCGCACGCGCAGTACGGCCCCACCCCCACCGGAGCGGACGCGGTGCTGGCCGGGCTCGACCCCGAGCAGCGCGCCGTGGCCACCGCCCTGCACGGCCCGGTCTGCGTGCTGGCCGGCGCCGGCACCGGCAAGACCCGCGCCATCACCCACCGGATCGCCTACGGCGTGCGCAGCGGCGTCTACCAGCCCGCCCAGGTGCTCGCCGTCACCTTCACCGCCCGCGCGGCCGGCGAGATGCGCGGCCGGCTGCGCCAGCTCGGGGCGGACGGCGTCCAGGCCCGCACCTTCCACTCCGCCGCGCTGCGCCAGCTCCAGTACTTCTGGCCGCGCGCCGTCGGCGGCGAGTTCCCCCGGCTGCTGGAGCGCAAGGTCCAGCTGGTCGCCGAGGCGGCCGGCCGCAGCGGCCTGCGCGTCCAGCGCACCGAACTGCGCGACCTGACCGCCGAGATCGAGTGGGCCAAGGTCACCCAGATCGTCGCCGACGACTACCCGGCCGCCCTCGCCAAGTCCGGCCGCGAGGCCCCGCGCGACCCGGCCGAGACCGTCCGGGTCTACCACGCGTACGAGGACCTCAAGCGCCAGCGCGGCCTGATCGACTTCGAGGACGTGCTGCTGCTCACCGCCGCGATCCTGGAGGACCGGCCGGAGGTCGCCGACCGGGTCCGCGCCCAGTACCGGCACTTCACCGTCGACGAGTACCAGGACGTCTCCCCGCTCCAGCAGCGCCTGCTGGAGCAGTGGACGGGCGGCGACGGCGGCGCCAGCCTCTGCGTGGTCGGCGACGCCAGCCAGACCATCTACTCCTTCACCGGCGCCACCCCCGACCACCTGCTGAACTTCCGGCACCGGCACCCCGACGCCACCGTGGTCAAGCTGGTCCGGGACTACCGCTCCACCCCGCAGGTCGTCCACCTGGCGAACGGCCTGCTCGCGCAGGCCCGCGGCCAGGCCGCCCAGCACCGGCTGGAGCTGGTCTCGCAGCGCGAGGCCGGCCCCGAGCCGGTCTACCGCGAGTACCAGGACGAGCCGACCGAGGCCGAGTCCACCGCCCGGCTGATCCGCGACCTGCTCGGCACCGGCGTGCGGGCCAGCGAGGTCGCCGTGCTGTTCCGCACCAACAGCCAGTCCGAGGTGTACGAGCAGGCCCTCGCCGACCTCGGCATCGCCTACCAGCTCAAGGGCGCCGAGCGCTTCTTCGAGCGCCCCGAGGTCCGCGAGGCCGGCGTCCTGCTCAAGGGCGCCGCCCGGGCCGCCGACGACCCGCTGACCTCCGCGGCGCCCGACCTGGCCGCCCAGGTCCGCGCGGTGCTCGCCACCCGGGGCTTCGCGCCCACCCCGCCGGCCGGCTCCGGCGCCGTCCGCGAGCGCTGGGAGTCGCTGAACGCGCTGGTCCGGCTCGCCGGGGAGTTCGAGACCGCCCGCCGGGCCGCCGACGAGAGCGCCGACCTGGCCGCCTACGTCGCCGAGCTGGACGCCCGGGCCGCCGCCCAGCACGCCCCCGCCGTCGAGGGCGTCACGCTCGCCTCGCTGCACGCCGCCAAGGGCCTGGAGTGGGACGCGGTCTTCCTGGTCGGCCTGAGCGAGGGCACGCTGCCGATCATCTACGCCAAGACCGACGAGCAGGTCGAGGAGGAGCGCCGGCTGCTGTACGTCGGCGTCACCCGGGCCCGCCGCTTCCTCACCCTCTCCTGGGCGCTCTCCCGCTCCCCGGGCGGCCGCGCCTCCCGCAAGCCCACCCGCTTCCTGGACGGCCTGCGCCCCGGCTCCGGCAGCCCCGGCGCCCGCACCCGGGGCGGGCGCGGCGGCGTGGAGCCCGGCGCGGAGCGCTCCGCCGCGCGCCGGGCCCGCGGCGGCCCGGTCAAGTGCCGGGTCTGCGAGCGCACCCTGACCGACGCCGTCGAGCGCAAGCTCCGCCGCTGCGAGGGCTGCCCGTCCACGATGGACGAGGCGCTGTACGAGCGGCTGCGCGAGTGGCGCTCGGTCAAGGCCAAGGAGCAGGGCGCCCCGGCCTACGTGGTGTTCACCGACGCCACCCTGACGGCCATCGCGGAGGACGTGCCCGGCAGCCTCGCCGAACTCTCCAGGATCTCCGGGGTCGGTGCCATGAAGCTGGACAAGTACGGCGCCGACGTGCTCTTGTTGTGTGCGGGGGAGAGTCCGGAACCGGCGGGGGAGACCGAGCCGGAGTCCGAGCACGCCCCCTCCGAGGGCGAGGCCGACGACGAGGCCGAGAACTCGCCGGAAAAATAGTTTGCGCGCCGCGCGTACGGCGCAATAGCCTGCCGGAGCGGTCAAGGGGACGAGGCCGCGAAGCTCGCAGAGGGCTTGTTTCTGCGTGCGCTGACCATCAACCAGACATCGGAGCCCGGGTGACCGGGGGCCGCGAGACGCCGAGAGGAGGCGAGTCCAGTGGAGACCAAGATGATCACGAAAATGACCACCCTGATGACCACCCTCGCCATGCCCTCGCGCGTCAGCGCTTCGGGTCTGGGTCTCGGCACGGCCGGCGGCAACGCCGGTGTCCTGCTGGCCGGTCGCTGCTCTGTCAGTGATCTCGGCAATGCTGTGGGCACCCGTGTCGAGGCAGGTCTCTCCCGTGACTGGGCGACGTTTGTCGACGGTATTTCGCTGTCCGACGAGCGACCGACCGAGGCACCGAAGGCAGTAGTGGCAGAAGCCCGGCATGGGCACTATGCGGCCGTCCTCGGTGCCGGAAGCAACAAGCAGGACCAGCAGATCTCCCTGGCCGAGGTCGCCGTGCGCGGCGCCGGAGCCGGCCGGAAGCAGGCTTTCCGCGGGCCTGGACCCTGGAGCGAACGACCCTGACTGAGTCAAAGTCACGGGCGGTGCCTCCAGGGCCGCGGAAACCCAGCAACCGGGTTCCGCGGCCCTTCTGTTTTGTCCGGTACGCAAGACCTACCCAGGCCCCACGGGGCCTCCGGACCGATCCGAACAACGGAACGGCCGGATCCACATCGAAGACGAGGAAGACGCCCACAGTGTCCACGGTCATCACACCGCCGCCCCTCCCGTCCGTACCGACCGACAAGACCGTCAAGGCCGACCAGGCCGACCCCCCGGAGGTAACACTCATGCAGCTCACCGCCATCGACGAGGCTGACTCGCTCGGGCTCCCCATCCCGTGCCGGGCCTTCGACCCGGAGGTCTTCTTCGCGGAGACCCCCGCGGACGTCGAGTACGCCAAGTCGCTGTGTGGCACCTGCCCCGTCAAGGCCGCCTGCCTCACCGGCGCCATCGAGCGCCGCGAGCCCTGGGGCGTCTGGGGCGGCGAGCTCTTCGTGCAGGGCGTCGTCGTCGCCCGGAAGCGCCCGCGTGGCCGCCCGCGCAAGACCGAGGTCATGGCGTGAACCCCGCAGCCAGGACCGTCCGCAGCGGCACCGGAGCCGTCCGCAGGGGAGAGCAGCCCCCGCTGGACACCGCTCTGCGCCACTCGGTACGCATCGCGGCCGCCAAGGCCGACGCGGAACTGACCCGTCCCTTCCCGACCACGCACCACGAGCAGGACCACCACATGAACCCCGCCGGCATCGATCCGACCGTCCGCTCCGAGCAGACCACCGAACTCCAGATCCAGAACAGGACCCTCGAGATGAATCTCCTCCAAGAATCCCTGGCGCGCGCGCATATGCAGCAACGCCTCCACGAGGCCGAGGAGCAACGCCTCGGCCTGCGGGTGCTGCGCGCGACGCGGCTGCGTCGCAAGGCCGAACGTGCCTCCCTGCGCGCCCGCAAGGCCCTCGCCGTCGCCCTGATGTGACGGACGCACCACCCCCGCCGGCCGGCCCCCACGCGGCCACGCCGGTGAACCACCCCTGAACGCCGACGGCCGACCCCCCGCCCCCGGGGTGTCGGCCGTCGGCGCGTTTCCGGCCCCCCGGAGAGCCGGTCCGGTCCCGTCTGCCCCGTTGTGCCGCATTCATGCCGGAACCGCCAGGTCGGTCCAACGTCCCTGCGCCGCACGAATGTTCGCCGTTCGAATGGATCGTGCAAGGATGTGCGCCATGTGGTCCTCCCTCCCGCTCGGCGAGAAGACGCGCGCCGCCCTCGGCACCCCGCGCAAGGTCCGCCGCCTGGTCAGCAGCCCGCGCTCCCGGGTCTGGCGGGCCGAACTCGCCGGCCGGTCGGTGGTGGTCAAGCAGCTCGTCGACTCGCCCGGCGCCGACGACCGCTACGCCCGGGAGGGCGCCGCCCTGGCCCTCGCCGCTCGACCCGGCCGCCCGGGCCGGCCGGTCGCGCCCGCGCTGATCGGCACCGACCCGGCGAACCGGGTGCTGGTGCTGGAACGGCTGGAGGACCGCACCCCGGGCCCCGACTGGCGGGCCGAGTACGCCACCGCGCTGGCCGGACTGCACGCCAGCGCCCCCGCCGACCTCGACGACCTCGCCGGGACGGCCCCCGGCACCGCGCTGCCCGCCTGGACCGGCCCGACCGAACGCGACCTCGGCTGCTTCATCGCCCTGGCCCGGATCCTCGACGTCCCCGCCCCGCCCGGCGCCCGCGCCGAGGCCGAGGCCCTGATCGACCGGCTCTCCGCCGTCCCCGTCCGGCACGCGCTGCTGCACGGCGACCCCTGCCCCGGCAACGACCTGCACACCGCCGACGGCGTCCGGTTCGTCGACTTCGAGCAGGCCTCCCTCGGCCCCGGTGCGGTCGAGTTCGCCTACCTGCGGATCGGCTTCCCCACCTGCTGGTGCTCCACCGCCGCGCCCGCCGCCGAACTCGCCGAAGCCGAAGCCGCCTACCGGGCGGCCTGGCACGCCGCCACCGGCACCCAGGCCCCCACCGCCGCCGACCTCGCCGACGCGAGCGCGAGCTGGCTGATCCGCGGCGACGCCCTCGTCCCCAAGGCCGAGCGCGGCACCGCCGACCACCTCGCCCGCCTCCACCACGGCGACTGGACCTGGGGCAACGCCACCGCCCGCCGCCGCCTCCTGCACCGCGTCCGCGCGGTCGCCGACCTGGCCGGCCCCGACACCGCCCTCCCCGTGTTCGGCCGCTTCTGCGCCACCCTCGCCGCCCGCGCCCGCACCACCTGGCCCGCCGCCGGCCCCCTCCCCACCGACCGGGGCTGACCCCGCCCGCCCGCCCGCCCGGCGGTGCGGTCCTGGTCGACCGCTCAGGCCCGGACGACCGTGACGCCGCAGCGCTCCAGGAGCCGGGCCACGTCCTCCGGGTAGCCGAGGCCGGTGGCGGAGTCGCGGTGCGCGGCCAGCTCCGCCTCGGTGGCCGCGAAGTCGTGCCAGTGCAGGGTGAACGGCGGGACGAGGCCGAAACCGCCGCCCAGGCAGTCGCGCAGGCCGTTCCACTCCCGGCCGTAGTAGCCGCCGGGGCCGAGCAGCGCCTCACCGAGCGCGCAGTGCAGGCCCGTCACGTCCTCCACCGCCGTGCCGTCGAGGTGGAACTCGCCGCCGGAGCGGTCCGCTCCGGGCGCGCGGGCGTACAGGGCCAGCGTCTGCCAGGCCTCCTTGGCGGTCCCGGTCGTGCCGCGCCAGCCGCCCGGCTCGCGCGGCGGCCCGGCCTGCCAGCGGCGCCAGACCGCGCGGGCGGCCGAGCCCGGCAGCACCCCGGGCCAGGGAGAGACCGACAGCAGGACGTCCAGCAGGCCGTCGCCGAGCACCGAGGGCCCGGTGTGCTCGACGGCCAGCCCGGTGGGGACGGGGCACAGCACCCGCCCGGCGTCGTCCAGTGCCCACAGCTGGGTGTACGTCGGCCACCCGCGGTGGCCGTCGGCCATCCGGGCCCGCAGCGGTCCGGCGGGCTCGCAGCCGATCAGCCGCACCGGCAGCGGCGCGCCCGGCGGCCGCTCCACCAGCAGGCCCGTGACCTCCGCGCCGGCCGCCAGCGACGCGTACGGGTCCACCGACAGCTCGAAGCGCTCGAAGGACTCCCGGTGGGACCGGACGTCCGCATCGTCACCGACCGCCGCCCCGACCACCAGGTCGACCAGCGCCGGATCGGCGGCGTGCGGCAGAACCGCGAGGACCTCGGCGTCCAGCAGGCCCCACCAGTACGACCGCCCGGAGGCGGCGTGCCCCGTGACGCAGGCCTCCCCGAGCCATCCGACCGCGACCCCCGGCGCGCAGCCGCGCACGACCAGCACCTCGCGCGGCGGCGGGGGCGGGTCGGCGAACAGTCCCTCGACAGCGGCGCACCGGCCCAGCAGCAGGTCCGCGCCGTCCTCCTCGTCCTCGCCGACGATCAGGTACCGCACCGGGAACGGCCGCTCCCACCGCCGCTGCTCCTCGAATCCCCGCATCCGCACCCGCGCCCCACCCTTCCCGTCGCCGCTCCCGTCCCGCGCCCCGCCCCGGCCCCGCTCCCCGGTCTCAGTCGGCCTCCGGGGCGGCGAAGCCGGGGAGCCAGTGGAGCAGTTCCTCGTGCAGGCGGACGGTGGCGCCGAGCTGGCAGAGCACGCCGATGGTGGAGAGGGTGACGCGGTGGATCAGCAGGTAGGAGGGCGGGAGGTTGAGCTGCTTGCCGAGGTTGTAGGCGGGGGAGCGCGGGTCGGCGATCCGGGCGGCCTGGGTGCGCATCCACTCGCGGCTGAAGGTGAACTGCTCGGCGCGGGTGGGCTCGATGATCGGGAGCAGGTAGTCGAGCACCGCGTCCGGGTCGAGGGAGATGCCGGCGCGGACGAAGTTCTCCTGCCGGAGCAGGTCGTACACCGCCCCGGCGTCGCCGGCCAGGGCCAGGCGCAGCGAGGTGCCGATCGTGGGGGGCAGGCCGCCGGGGAGGCGGTCGACGGTGCCGAAGTCGAGCACGCCGAGCTTCCAGCTCGCGGCGGTGCGGCCGGTCTTGACGAGCCGGAAGTTGCCGGGGTGCGGGTCGGCGTGCAGCAGGCCGGTGCGGGACGGGCCGGCGAACAGGAAGCGGGCCAGCAGCTGCCCCGCCCGGTCGCGCTCGGTGCGGGTGCCGTCCGAGATGACCCGGGAGAGCGGCTCGCCCTCCAGCCACTCGGTGACCAGCACCCGGCCGGACTGGGCGACCACCCGGGGCACCACGATGTCGGCGTCCCCGGCGAACTCCCGGGCGTGCAGCTGCTGGGACTCCGCCTCCAGCCCGTAGTCCAGCTCCTCGGTGACCCGCTCGCGCAGCTCGGCGATCAGCGGCTTGACGTCCATCCCCGGGATCAGCGGGCCCAGCACCCGGGCCAGCCGGGAGAGCTGGCCGAGGTCGCTGAGCAGGGCCTCGCCCGCGCCCGGGTACTGGATCTTGACCGCGACGTCCCGCCCGTCCTTCCAGACGGCGCGGTGCACCTGGCCGATCGAGGCGGCGGCCGACGGCTGGTCGGAGAAGGACCGGAACCGGTCCGCCCAGTCCGCGCCGAGGTCGTCGGCGAGCACCGCGTGCACGGTGCGGGTCGGCATCGCCGGGGCGGACTCCTGGAGCTTGGTGAGCGCGGCCCGGTAGGGGCCCGCGACGTCCTCCGGGAGGGCGGACTCGAAGACCGACATGGCCTGCCCGAACTTCATCGCACCGCCCTTCAACTTGCCGAGGGTCGCGAAGAGTTGCTCCGCGGTCTGGGCCTGGAGCTCGGCCGCGACCTCCTCCGCCGGGCGCCCGCCCAGGCGCTTGCCCAGGCCGAGGGTGGCCCGTCCGGCGAAGCTCAGCGGCAGGGCCGCCAGCCGGGCCGTCCGGGAGACCGCCTTGCGCGGCATGTCAGACATCGGCCGCTCCCGCCCGGTCGGCGCGGCGGGCGGCGGCCGGGGCCGCCCCGGCGCGCGGACGCCCGGTCGGCCGCTCCCGGCCGGTCCCTGCCTTGCGCGGTAGATCGCTCACCGGACCTCCTCGTCCTCCGGACCGACCGGCGCCCCGCCGGCGGTCGGTACAGCGGTGCTCCCGGGCCCGCCCGGCGGCCCGGACCGCCGCCGCCGGTCGCCCGCCGGACCCGGCGGGGTGCACCGGGCGGCGGACGGGCGGCGGAGCGGACGCGGGCTGCCGGACGCGCCCGGAGGCTCGTCCTCGGTCCCGCCCCCGGCCCCCGCGGCCCGGTCCTCCGGGCGGCGGCGGGGGTGCGAGCGCGGACCCTAGGCCATTGTGCCCGTTCGCCCCGGTGCGACGGACTGCCAGAGGCAACCGCAGTCCGGATGGCTGCGCAGCCGCAGCCGCCGCACCATGCCGTCGGCGGCGGACAGCTCGCACCAGCCGTCCACGCTCGGCGGCAGCACCCCGTCCAGGTACAGCTGGACGTGCAGCGCGGCGAGCCCGGCGACCGAGGCTGCGACCGCGCCGTCGCAGGCCGGCAGCCGGGCCCGGCCGGGGCCCTCGTCGATCAGCTGGGCCAGCAGCCGGGGCCAGGCCTCGTCCTCGTCCCGCCGGGCCAGGGTGGCGCAGCTGCCGCAGGCGGAGGCGCCGGGGACGACCAACGGGCCGACCACGCCCAGGTGTTCGAGCACCCCGGTGTACAGGTGCGGGATGCCGGCCCGCATCAGCTCCTGGGCGTCGACGGCGGCGCCGGTGTACGCGGCGGAGCCGTCCCGCGGGGCGAGCACCACCAGGGTGGGCGGCGGGGGAGCGGTCGGCGGGCGCCGGTAGCGCTCGCCGACCGGGGCGCCGGTGACGCGGTGCACCAGCTCGCGGGCGGCGGTGGAGCGCAGCCGCCCGATGTCGCCTGGCGGGAGGCCGCCGGGCGCGCAGTCCCGGGCGGCGACCCGGCCGCGGTCCAGCACCGCGACCTCGCCGATCCCGCCGGCCGCCAGCGCGGCGCCGACGGCGGCGCCGATCCGCCCGGCCCCGCGCACCTCGACCCGGGCCCGGACCCGGCCGTGCAGCACGGTCGCCGCCTCGCCCGGCGCCGGGTGCACCAGGGAGAGCGAGGACAGGTCGGGGCCCAGCAGGTCGCGCCGGGCCGGCGGGTACAGCTCCAGCACGTCCCGCAGGGCCTGGGCGTCGTCCAGCAGTTCGCTGCCGCCGAGCGAGTCGAGCACCGCCTGGCAGTACTCGGCGGTCAGGCCGAGCTTCTGCCCGGCGGCGACCAGCGCGGGGCCGTCCCGGCTGCCGTCGACCAGCTCCAGGAAGCCGGCCAGTCTGCGGTCGACGCCCTCGATCAGCCGGGCGTGCCGCCGCACGGTGCCGAACTGCAGGGTCTGCTTCTCCCGCCAGAGCCGGGACAGGGCGGGCTTGATCACGGGGCGCATGCGGGTTCCTCCCACGGTCGGGATCCCGGCGTCGGGATCGCTGGTGACCGCAGCCTGCCCGGCCGTCCGGCCGCACGGAAACCGGTTGTCCACAGCCCCGGTACGACGATCGGCTCATCGTTGTGCACAGCCTGTGGATAACGCGCCCGGGTGGTCCGGACGACCGCGCCGCCCGGGTGCCGGACTTCTGTCACGGGGACCGGGTAACGTCCTGTGCCGTGGCAGCCGGACGGGACTCCCATCGGTCGGCGCCGCGTCGGCGTGCCCGGGCAGCCTCCGGACCGGCGACCGCGGCGCCCGGTGCGCATGCCAGCACCGGGGCCGACCGCGAGTGCGTGACCGACCACGGGCACGCCCCCGGGCAGCACCCCGCCGCGGCGGCCCCCGGGGCCGTCGAGCCCGGCGGCCCCGACCGCACCGGCGGCGTCCACCGGGGCGAGGTCGAGGTGCGCCGCAGCGCCCGCCGCAGCCGCACCGTCTCCGCGTACCGCGAGGGCGACCGCACCGTGGTGCTGATCCCGGCCCGGATGTCGCACGCCGAGGAGCAGCGCTGGGTGGCCCAGATGCTCGACAAGCTGGCCGCGCGGGAGAGCCGCCGGACGCTCGGCGACGAGGCCCTGCAGTCCCGCGCGCACGAGCTCTCCCGGCTCCACCTGGGCGGCCGGGCCGTCCCCGAGCAGGTCCGCTGGGTGACCAACCAGAACTCCCGCTGGGGCTCCTGCACCCCCAGCGAGCGCACCATCAGGCTCTCCCACCGCCTGCAGGGCATGCCCGAGTACGTGATCGACTACGTCCTGCTGCACGAGCTCGCGCACCTGCTGGTCCCCGACCACGGCCCCCGGTTCTGGGCCCTGCTGGAGTCCTACCCGCGCACCGAGCGGGCCCGCGGCTACCTGGAGGGCGTCGCCTCGGCCGCCCGGCTGCCGCACGTCCCGCCCGCCCGGGCCACCTGAGCGGGCACCGCACGCGGCCCCGGCCGCCCCGGAGGGGGGTCGGGGCCGCGGCGGTGGGCGTCAGACCAGCGCGCGGGCCCGCGCCACCAGGTCGCGCACCGAGCGGTCGGTGTCGGCGGGCAGCGCGTCCCAGTCGAACCAGCGCAGGTCCAGCGACTCCTCGCTGATCAGCTCGCGCGCCCCGGCCGGGGCCAGGGCCACGTACTGGACGTCCAGGTGGGTGTTCTCCGGCCGGTCCTTCCCGGCGCAGCGCACCCGGTGCCGGTCCAGCTTCACCGGGCCGGGACGGCCGTCGACGGGCAGCAGGGCCAGTCCCTCCACGCCGGACTCCTCGACCGCCTCGCGCAGCGCGGCCGCGGCCAGCGTCCCGTCGCCGGGCTCGCAGTGGCCGCCCATCTGCAGCCACCGGCCGACCTTCGGGTGCAGGGTGAGCAGCACCCGCCCGCCCGCCGGGTCGACCACCAGCGCGCTGGCGGTGACGTGCCCCTCCAGGCAGGCCCGCCACATGCCGTCGGGGCGGTCGGCGAGGTGGGCCAGGTAGTCGCGGCGCAGGTCGTCCTGGCCGGCCCCGACAGGCGTCCACTCGGACAGGACGCGGACCGCGTCGGCGTGCAGCGAGGTCACTTGGCGGTGCCCTCCGGCCCCTGCTCGCCGTCCTCGTCCGAAGCGTCCGAAGCGTCCGGGGCCTTCGGCGCGTCCGAAGCGTCCGGGGTCTTCGGGGCGTCCGACCCCTCCGAGGAGGGCCGCTCCGGGGCCTTGCCCAGGTCGGCCTTCCCGGAGGAGGCGGCGGGGGAGGCCCCGCCGGCCGCCTCGCCGAGCAGCTTGTCCAGCGCGTCGAAGTCGAACCCGCCCTCGGCCACCGCCGCGGTGTCGCGGTGCACGAAGCCGTCCGGGTCGTCCAGGTCGGCGGCGGTGGGCAGCATGTCGGGGTGGCTCCACAGCGCGTCCCGGCCCTCGACGCCGCGGGCGTCGGCGAGCGAGGCCCACAGCCGGGAGGCGTCGCGCAGGCGGCGCGGGCGCAGTTCCAGGCCGACCAGGGTGGCGAAGGTCTGCTCGGCGGGGCCGCCGCTGGCGCGGCGGCGGCGGAGGGTCTCGCGCAGCGCGGCGGCGTGCGGCAGGTGGGGCGCGGCGGCGGCGTGCACGACGGCGTCGACCCAGCCCTCGACCAGGGCCAGCGCGGTCTCCAGCCGGGCCAGCGCGGCCTTCTGCTCGGGGGTGTCCTCGGGCTGCAGCAGGCCGCCGGCCAGCGCCTCCTGGAGGGCCTCGGGGTTGCCCGGGTCGAGCTGGCCGACCAGCTCCTCCATCCGCGAGGTGTCGACCTTGATGCCGCGCGCGTACGCCTCGACCGCGCCGAACAGGTGCGCCCGCAGCCACGGCACGTGCGCGAACAGGCGCTGGTGGGCGGCCTCGCGCAGGGCCAGGTAGAGCCGGACCTCCTCGGCCGGCACGTTCAGGCCCTCGCCGAACTCGGCGATGTTCTGCGGCAGCAGCGCGGCCTTCCCGGCGGGGGCGAGCGGCAGGCCGACGTCGGTGGAGCCGAGCACCTCGGCGGCCAGCGCGCCGAGCGCCTGCCCGATCTGGGTGCCGAACATGGCGCCGCCCATCGAGCGCATCATGCCCATCAGCGGCCCGGCCATCGCCTGCATCTCCTCGGGCAGCACGCCGCCCATGGCGTTGCCGACCCGCTCGGCGACCGGGTCGACCAGGTCCTTCCAGACCGGCAGGGTGGCCTCGATCCACTCGGCGCGGCTCCACGCCACCGCCGCGGAGGAGGTGGACGGGAACTCGGTCGCCGAGTCCAGCCAGAGGTCCGCCAGCCGGACGGCCTCGGTGACGGCGGTGCGCTCGGCCGCGCCGACCGAGCGGTCCTTGGACTTCCCCTCGGGCTGCTCGGCGACCACGGTCTGCCGGGCGATGTTCTTGGCCAGGTCCCAGTTCACCGGGCCGCCCTCGAACGAGAGCATCTGCCCGAGCTGCTGGAACGCCGCGCCGAGGTCGTTCGGGTTGAAGCCGCCCATCATCGCGGCGAACGGGTTGTCTCCGCCCTGGCCGCCGCCGCTGCCGGGGCCGCCCATGCCGAACAGCGCCCCGAAGGGGTTGCCGGTGCCGAAGCCGAACGGCTGCTGCGGGGTCGAGTCGCCCTGCTCGCCGTCCTTCTTGCCCTTGTTCTCGCCGTCCTCGGGCTCCTCGGGGGGAACGCCGAATCCGAAGGGGAGGTCGCTCACGGGGGTCCTCGATCTGGTCGGCCGTCACGCGGGTGGTGTGGCGGGAAAGTCTGCCGCCCGGGGGCTCCGAGCGGTTTCAATGGTCTCGCGGCGACCGCGCCGGGTGCACCGCCGGGGCCGAGCCTCGGGCAGGATGGTCAAGTGCGTGACACTCGTACGTCCGCACTTACGCTAACCGTGGAGGATGGCCGGTGAGTTCCCCGCCTTCGGACGTTCGCTCTGGGCTGACCGAGGGCGAGGACGCGCCGACCGACGCCGGTTCGCCGACTCCAGCCTACGGCGGCAAGCCGCTGACCGTGGCCGTCACCGGCGCGGCGGGCGTGCTCGGCGAGCGCGTCGCGCGGCGGCTGGTCGACTCGCCGCACGTGCGGCGGGTGCTCGCGGTCGACGACCGGCGCGGCGAGGTGCCCGGCGTGCAGTGGCGGGTGCTGGACGTCCGCGACCCGGCGGTGGCCGAGCGGCTCACCGGCGTCGACGTGGTGGTGCACCTGGCGATGGACCTCGGCATGGAGTCCGATCCGCGCGCCCGCAGCGCGTACAACGTGCGCGGCGCGCAGACCGTGCTGACCGCCGCCGCGGCCGCCGGGGTGCACCGGGTGGTGCTGTGCACCTCCGCGATGGTCTACGGCGCGCTGCCCGACAACGAGGTCCCGCTCGCCGAGGACTCCGAGCTGCGGGCCACCGAGGAGGCCTCGCTGGTCGGCGACCTGCTGGAGATCGAGCGGCTGGCCCGGCGCGCCCCGCGCGCCCACCCCGGGCTGCAGATCACCGTGCTGCGCCCGGCGGTGGTGGTCGGCCCCGGCATCGACACCGTGCTGACCAGGCACTTCGAGGCGCCGCGGCTGCTGGTGGTGGCGGGCTCCCGCCCGTGCTGGCAGTTCTGCCACCTGGACGACCTGGCGGCGGCGCTGGAGTACGCGGCGCTCGGCCTGGTCGAGGGCGAGGTGACGGTGGGCTGCGACGGCTGGCTGGAGCAGGAGGACGTCGAGGAGCTGTCCGGGATCCGGCGGATGGAGCTGCCGGCCTCGCTGGCGCTGGGCACCGCGGCCCGGCTGCACCGGCTGGGCCTGACCCCGGCCCCGGCCGGGGACCTCGCGTACACCATGTACCCGTGGGTGGTGTCGGGCAGCCGGCTGCACGAGGCGGGCTGGCGGCCCCGGCACACCAACGAGGAGGTGCTGGCCGAGCTGCTGTCCCAGGTGACCGGCAAGCACGCGGTGGCCGGGCGCCGGCTGGGCGGCAAGGAGGCCGCCACCAGCCTGGGCGCGGCCGGGGCGACGGTCGCGCTGATCGGCACCGCGGCGCTGGTCCGGCGGGCCCGCCGGCACCGCCGGATCTGAGCGGCACTGATTTCGCATAGTGGAATTACCGCATCGTGATACGAAAGTCCTTGCGATCCGTCGGCGGGCATGCGGAATGATGGTGGGCATGTCCGAGAACCACGACCCGATTCGCCTGCTCGCCGTCCGCGAGACCCCGCTCTCGCTGGACGAGGTGCACGCCGCGGTCGGCGACGACGCGGCCGGCGGCACCACCCTGTTCGTCGGCACGGTGCGCGACCACGACGGCGGCAAGCCGGTCGCCGCGCTGGAGTACAGCGCCCACCCGACCGCGCCGCGCGAGCTGCGCCGGGTCGCCGAGAAGGTCTGCGCGGACTTCCCGGTCCGGGCGCTGGCGGCGGTGCACCGCACCGGACGGCTGGAGATCGGCGACGTCGCGGTGATCGTCGCGGTGTCCTGCGCGCACCGGGGTGAGGCGTTCGCGGCCTCCCGGCGGCTGATCGACGACCTCAAGCACGAGGTGCCGATCTGGAAGCACCAGGTCTTCACCGACGGCGAGGAGGAGTGGGTCGGCGCGGGCTCCTGCTGAGCCGTGCCGGAGACCGGGCCGGGCGGTCCCCGTGTCCGCTCCCGGCGGCGCTCGTTGCCCATTCGGCGGTACTCCGGTCGGTGGAGAACGGGTCCGGACCCGTAACCCGGATGCCGCGCGCGCCGTTCCACCTACAGGCGGTTAATCTGCTGATACGCATGACGAGCCTGTGGGGAGTTCGAAGATGGCTGTGCTCGCCTGGTTGAGTATTCCCGTGGTCGCCGGGGTCCTGGCCGCGGTCTGGGCCACCTGGGCGGCCCGCCCGCCGAGGGCCATGACCGATCCGAGCTCGCTCGCCGAGCACGAGCGCTTCCGCGCCGCGATGGAGCGCAGCACCGGCGTCCGGGACTGAGCGGACCGGCCCCCCGGTCGGCGGTGCGGGGCGCGGACCGCCGGTACACCCGGACCCGCGCTTCCCGTACTGTCGTGCCATGCCACGCCGATCGGCGACGATGCTCGCCGCCACCCTGCTGCTGATAGGCCTGCTCTGCGCCTCGGTCCTGTTCAAGGTGCCGTTCACCGAGATGAGCCCGGGGCCGACGTACAACACCCTCGGCACGCAGGACAAGACCGGCACCCCGGTGATCACCATCACCGGCCACGAGACCTACCCGACCAGTGGCCACCTCAACATGACCACGGTCCAGGTCACCGGGGCGAACTACCAGCCCAGCCTGGTCTCGGCGATCGTCGGCTGGGTGCGGGACGACGTGCTGGTCGTCCCGCACGACAACGTCTACCCGCAGGGCCAGACCGACCAGGAGGCCCAGCAGGAGAACGCCGAGCAGTTCGCCTCCTCCGAGGACAGCGCCAAGACCGCGGCCCTCAAGCACCTGAACATCCCGGTCGGCACCGAGATCGTGGTCTCCTCGGTGGCCGCGGGCGGGCCCTCGGAGGGCAAGCTGCACGCCGGCGACCAGATCGTCGCGGTGGACGGCACCGAGATCTCCAGCCGGGAGCAGGTCGCCGAGCAGGTCACCAGGCACAAGCCCGGCGAGAGCGTGGTCTTCACGGTCGTCCCGCACGCCAAGGCCAGCGCGACGCCGGACCCGGCGGACCGGGTCGAGGTGCCGATCGTCACCGCCGAGTCCGCGGACGACGGGCCCGAGCGGGCGGTGGTCGGCATCACGCCCAGCGTGGACCACGTCTACCCGTTCAAGATCGACATCGGCCTGCAGGACGTCGGCGGCCCCAGCGCCGGCCTGATGTTCGCCCTCGGCATCGTCGACAAGCTCACCCCCACCGACCTCACCGGCGGCAGGTTCGTGGCCGGCACCGGCACCATCGACGACGACGGCGCGGTCGGCCCGATCGGCGGCATCCGGATGAAGCTGATCGCGGCCCGCGACAAGGGCGCCGAGTACTTCTTCACCCCGGCGGACAACTGCGCCGAGGCGGTCAAGGGCACCCCGTCCGGGCTGACCCTGGTCAAGGTGGAGAACCTGGACGGCGCGGTCAAGGCGCTCGACAGCATCCGGGCGGGCGACGCGGCGGCGCTGCCGGGCTGCGGCGGGTAGCGCGGGGAGCGGGCACGACGGAGGGGGACCACCGGGGTGGTCCCCCTCCGTCGTGCCCGGCGTCCCTACGAGAAGGTCGCGAGCAGGGCGTCCGTCAGGTTGGGGACGAGGTCGGGGCCGGTGAGGACCTCGCGGGCGAGGTCCTTCTCGCGCAGGCGGAGGGCGACCTCCTTGGCGCCGTCGCGCAGGACGGCCGCGGTGATCCGGACCTCCTGACGCTGCGGGTGGGTGGCCACCCAGTCGTTGATCTCCTTCTCGGAGGCGTTCTTCGGCCGGGAGGCCTCCGCGCCGGGCGGGAGCATCAGGCGCTCGACGACCAGGGCGCAGCCGACCACGCCGTCGGGCCAGGCGATGGTGCCGAGGAAGCGGTCGAGCTCGGTGCCCGGGGGGATCTCCTCCTGCTCGACCGGGGTGAGGCCGGTCGGGTTGTCGTCCAGGCCGAGCTGCGAGGCCAGCCGCGGGTTGGCCCTGCGCATCTGGGCGTTGTCGACCAGGGCGAACAGGCGGGCGGGGAGGTCCCAGCCGAGGGTCGCGGCGTGCTCGTCGATCTCCAGGGCGGCCCGGGTCAGGGGGGTGGCCGCGGGGAGGCCGGAGGCGGCGGCGGTCAGGTCAGGGGAGTCGGACATGGGGTCATCCTCACACGCCGGAGGGGGCCGTCTCCAACTCCGACGCATCCTCCGGGAACTCAGGTAAAGACCGATTAAGTTGCATGAGGGGCCGCTGTCCGTCATCGGTGCGGCAGCACGGTCCCACACACACGCAAACACACGACAGCTGAGGTGGCGCCTTGACCTTCCAGATGCCGGACCGCCCTGGTCCGGGTTCCCGAGCGAGAGTCGGCCCGCCGTCGCGCCGGACGAAGGTGCTGCTGCTGACGGCCGGCGCACTGGCCGCGCTGTTCCTGCTGTTCGTGATGTTCGCGGGCCTGTGGACCGACTGGCTGTGGTTCGACTCTGTGCACTACGGCTCGGTGTTCACCTCGCAACTGGCTGCCAAGGTCGGCCTGTTCGCGGTGTTCGGGCTGCTGATGGCGCTGGTGGTCGGCTTCAACCTGTGGCTGGCGTACCGGCTGCGGCCGCCGCTGGCGGCGATGTCGGTGGAGCAGCAGAGCCTGGACCGCTACCGGATGGGCGTCGCGCCGTTCCGCAGGTGGCTGCTGGTCGGCCTGTCGCTGCTGGTCGGCCTGGCGGCGGGCGCCGCCGCGGGCGCGCACTGGCGGACCTGGATGCTGTGGGTGAACGGCACCCCGTTCGGGGTGAAGGACAGCCAGTTCCACAAGGACGTCTCGTACTACGCGTTCAAGCTGCCCTGGTACCAGTTCGTGCTGGGCTTCGCGTTCAGCGCGGTGATCGTGTCGCTGCTGGCCGCGACCGCCGTGCACTACCTGTACGGGGGCCTGCGGCTGCAGGGGCCCGGGCGGCGGGCGAGCGTCGGGGCGCAGGGCCACCTGGCGGTGCTGCTGGGCGTGTTCGTGCTGCTGAAGGCGGTCGCGTACTGGCTGGACCGGTACGCGCTGGCGGTGAAGAGCGGGTCGTTCAAGAACGTCGACGGCTGGACCGGCCTGCGCTACGTGGACGCGAACGCGTTCCTGCCGGCCAAGACGATCCTGTTCTTCGTGGCGGTCATCTGCGCGCTGCTGTTCTTCCTGACCCCGATCCGGCGGACCTGGGCGCCGGCGCTGATCGGCTTCGGGCTGATGGCGCTCTCCGCGCTGCTGGTCGGCGGCCTCTACCCGGCGCTGGTGCAGAAGTTCCAGGTCATGCCGAACGAGCAGGCCAAGGAGACCGCGTACATCCAGAAGAACATCGACGCGACCAGGCAGGCGTACGGGATCGCGGACGCGGTCGAGCAGCAGTACGGGCCGACCGACTCCACCGACGCCGACAAGCTCAAGCGGGACGCGCAGACCATCGCCGACATCCGGCTGCTGGACCCGAACGTGGTCATGCCGACGTTCCAGCAGAACCAGGCGCTGCGCAACTACTACGCCTTCCCGAAGACCCTGGACGTCGACCGCTACGGCAAGCAGGACACCGTGCTGGGCGTGCGCGAGCTCGACCTGTCGGGCGTGCAGCAGCGCAACTTCATCAACGACCACTTCAAGTACACCCACGGCTACGGCGTGGTCGCCGCCAAGGGCAACCAGGTCGACGCCAACGGCAACCCGGTCTACACCGAGCACTCGCTGCCGGCCGAGGGCGACCTGGGCTCCTACGAGCAGCGGGTGTACTACGGCGAGAAGTCCACCATGTACTCGGTGGTCGGCCCCGGCATGGACGAGATCGACTACACCCGGGACGGCCAGCCCGACCAGACCTCGCAGTACAGCGGCGGCAGCGGCGTCTCGATGGACAACCCGCTGACCCGGGCCGCGTACGCGGTGAAGTTCGCCGAGCCGCAGCTGCTCTACTCGGGCGCGATCAAGGACGGCGCGAAGATCCTGTACGACCGCACCCCCAAGGAGCGGGTCGAGAAGGTCGCGCCGTGGCTGTCGATCGACGCCGACCCGTACCCGGTGGTCGAGAACGGCCGGCTGGTGTGGGTGCTGGACGGCTACACCACCTCGGACGGCTACCCGTTCTCGTCCAAGACGACGTTCGGCGACGCCACCAAGGACTCGCTGACCGACCAGCGCGGCCGCACCCTGACCGCCGTCAACCAGGTCAACTACATCCGCAACTCGGTGAAGGCCACCGTGGACGCGTACACCGGCGAGGTGACGCTGTACCAGTGGGACGACGCCGACCCGGTGCTGAAGACCTGGATGAAGGCGTTCCCCGGCACGGTGAAGGCGAAGGCCGACATCCCGGCCACCCTGCTGCCGCACCTGCGCTACCCGCAGGACCTGTTCAAGGTGCAGCGCGACCTGCTCGGCCAGTACCACATCACCGACGCCACCGCGTTCTTCAGCGGCACCGACATCTGGGAGGTGCCGGAGGACCCGACGATCAACACCCACGACGTCCAGCCGCCGTACTACCTGACCGTGCGGATGCCGGACGCCGAGGAGGCCAGCTTCTCGCTGACCACCTCCTTCGTGCCGTCGGGGCGCAAGAACCTGGCCGCGTTCATGACCGCCAGCGCCGACCCGGGGCCGGACTACGGCAAGCTGCGGATCCTGCGGATGACCTCCGGGTCGGGCGCGCTCGGCCCGGCGCTGACCCAGGCCAAGTTCAACTCGGACACCGACGTCGCCCGGCAGCTGTCGCTGCTGCGCACCGGCAACGACTCCGACCTGGTCTACGGCAACCTGCTGACCCTGCCGGTCGGCGGCGGCATCCTCAACGTCGAACCGGTCTACCTGGTGGCCCGGGGCGCGAAGGTGCCGGTGCTGAAGAAGGTGCTGGCGGTGTACGGCGACCGCAACGTGGCGCTGGAGGACACCCTGGACAAGGCGCTGGCGAAGGTGCTCGGCGGCGCGGCCGACGGGGCCACCACGCCGACCGCCCCGACCGACCCGACCCAGCCCGGCACGCCGACCACGCCCACCACGCCCACCACCCCGGGCGGCGGGCAGGACCCGGAGGTGGCCAAGGCGCTCGCCGACGCGCAGAAGGCCTTCGACGAGGGCCAGGCGGCGATGAAGAACGGCGACTGGACGGCGTACGGCAAGTCCCAGGAGGCGCTGAAGAAGGCGATCGCCGACGCGGTGGCCGCCGAGCAGAAGGCCGGCGGTGCCCGCCCGTCCGGTGCGCCGGCCCCGCCCGCGACGGGCGCCCCCACCACCCAGCCGTCCCCCGCACCCACGGGCTGAGCTGGGAGAACCGGTTTGTCTGTCCACCCCGTGATCGTGATACAGTGGTTTCACCGACGCGGGGTGGAGCAGCTCGGTAGCTCGCTGGGCTCATAACCCAGAGGTCGCAGGTTCAAATCCTGTCCCCGCTACTCAGTAGCGAAAGGCCCGGAGGCATCAGCCTCCGGGCCTTTGCCATTCCTTGGCGTTCCGGCCGATTGACACCCTCTGTGGTCCAGTCCAATCTGGGTCATGCCCATGACGGACGGCCCCCACCGCCCGTCCTATGTGCTGAAACTCGCATGCCAGTAACGGGAGTTGATCACGTTCTGGTTCCGTCTGCCGCTCTCCCCGACCGGGTGTCCGACGGTGTTCCTGCATCCCCACGTGACAGGAGAGAGGCACATCCGCATGCATCGCAACAACCGCAGGGCCTGGGCCGTCACGGCCGCGGCCGCCACGCTGCTCGCCGGGGCGGTGTCGCTGCTGGGAGCCCCCAGCGCGACCGCCGGACCGGGCAACACCACCGGCGCCCCCGCCACTAGCGGCGGCATGAAGGTCGCGTACTTCGACCAGTGGTCGATCTACTCGAACGCCTTCTACCTGAAGAACGTCGACACCAACGGCATGGCCGGGAAGCTCGACTACCTGCTGTACGACTTCGCCAACATCGACCCGGTCAACCTGACCTGCTTCGAGCCGAACTCGGCCGCCTCCCAGGACGAGAACAACCCGAACGCGGGCGACGGCGCGGGCGACTACTACGCCGACTACGCCAAGACCTTCGCCAACGGCAACAGCGTGGACAACTCCACCGACACCTGGAACCAGCCGCTGGCGGGCAACTTCCACCAGCTCCAGGAGCTGAAGGCGAAGTACCCGAAGCTCAAGGTCCTGATGTCGATCGGCGGCTGGACGTACTCCAAGTACTTCTCCGACGTGGCGGCCAACGACGCCGCGCGCAAGAAGTTCGTCTCGTCCTGCGTCGACATGTTCATCAAGGGCAACCTGCCCGCCCAGGGCGGCTACGGCGGCCCGGGCACCGGCAAGGGCATCTTCGACGGCTTCGACATCGACTGGGAGTACCCGGGCGGCGGCGGCCACCTCGGCAACCACGCCTCGCCGAACGACAAGCAGAACTTCACCGCCCTGCTCGCCGAGTTCCGCAGCCAGCTCAACACCCAGGGCGGCGCGGACGGCAAGACCTACGCGCTGAGCGCGGCGCTGCCGGCCGGCCAGGACAAGATCCAGTACATCGAGACCGACAAGATCGGGCAGTACCTGACCTTCGCGGACCCGATGACGTACGACATGCACGGCGGCTGGGAGGCCCAGGGGCCGACCAACCACCAGACGCCGGTCTACCAGAACCCGAACGACCCGATGAACAACGTGCCGCCGGGCAACGCCAAGTACTCGATCGACGAGGCGATCAAGGCGTACACGGTCGGCGACCCCTCGTACGGCATCCCCGGCGGGTTCCCGGCGAACAAGCTGAACATGGGCGTCCCGCTGTACTACCGCGGCTGGACGGGCGTGGCGGCCGGCGCCAACCACGGGCTGTTCCAGCCCGCCAGCGGCCCGGCCCAGGGCGCGCCGAACTCCGGCAACGTCAACGGCGTGCGGATGTACAAGGAACTGCTGGGGACGGTGGACAACCCCAGTTACACCTACTGGGACCCGGCCTCGCAGGCCGCGTACTTCTACGACGGCAACAACTTCTGGTCCGGCGAGAACGCCAAGTCGATCCAGGCGAAGATGGACTACGCGCACTGCAACGGCCTCGGCGGCTCGTTCGTCTTCTCGCTCTACGACGACCCGAACGCGGCGCTGCTCAACCCGCTGATGACGGCCACCAACGGCTCGGCCTCCACCTGCCCGGCCCCGCCGACCGGCTCGCCGACCGCCAGCCCGACCGGGCCGACCTCCTCGCCGACCGGCCCGACCAGCTCGCCCACCGGGCCGACCTCGTCCCCGACCGGCCCGACCGGCTCGCCCACCGGGCCCACCTCCTCGCCCACCGGCCCGACCTCGTCCCCGACCGGCGGCGGCATCGTGGCCAACCCGGGCCTGGAGAGCGGCGCGCTCAGCCCGTGGACCTGCGCGGGCAGCGGCGGCTCGGCCGTCAGCGGCGGCCACACCGGCTCGTACGCCCTGCAGGGCAACGCCAGCGCCGGTGACACCGCGCAGTGCCAGCAGGTGATCACGGTCAAACCGAACACCACCTACACGCTGTCCGCCTGGCTCAAGGGCACCTACACCTACCTCGGCGTCACCGGCTCCGGCGCCGACAGCTCGACCTGGACCCCCGGCGGGAGCGCGTGGACGAAGCTGTCCACCAAGTTCACCACCGGTGCCTCGGTCACCTCGGTGACGATCTGGGTGCATGGTTGGTACGGACAGGGTGCTTACCAGGCCGACGACTTCACCGTCAGCTGAGGCTGAGTCAACGTCCTTTTAAGGAAGGCCCGGAGGGAAACCCCCTCCGGGCCTTCCGCCTTGCCGGAGCGCGGAGTTGATCGACTCCGGTACGATGCGTGGCCGGGGTTTGTGAGGCCCAAGTGTCGGGAAATCGACAAAGAGCCGAAGCGATCTCGACGGTCGTCGGCCCCGCTCCGCCAAAACGGACGGAGCAGGTGTACGCGGTGTGCGGGTGATGCGACGATGGACCACGAGGGGGACGCGGCACGGCCGTTGACGGGCCGTCCGGTTCGACGTGCCCCCTGGGGGAGGCGTCCCGGGCCGGAGGCCAGGGGCGGATGCCGCGACACTCGGGGGGAGCGGGAGTCGGCATGAAGCTCATCGGCAACAGCGGAACGGGAGAACGACTGGCGGCCAGCACCACCGCGGACACCGACACCGGCGCCCGACCCACCGACCAGTCGGACCACCCGCCCACCGGCGGCCTGCCCGCCCAGCGCACCACCGCGGGCGGCGGCATCGACGTGTCCGGCTACGGCCCCGAGCAGCTCGTCCACCTGACCGCCGACCAGGTCGCCGCCGCCTCCGCCCGCGACCTCGGCGGGCCCGCCGGCGACCTCGGCGACCTCAGCGGCGACGACGACGCCGGCGACAGCTTCGAGACCGCCCTCGCCGCCCGCGAACAGGCCGCCCTCGAAACCCGCCACCGGGGCGCCGCCGACGCCGGCGACCCCAACGCCGCCAGCCAGCTCGGCGCCCTCCTGCTGCGCCGGGGCGACCTGCGCGACGCCGAACCGTACCTGCGCACCGCCGCCGCCGCCGGCCTGCGCGCCGCCGCCAACAACCTCGGCGTCCTGCTCCACCAGCAGGGCCACCGCACCGAGGCCGCCCAGTGGTGGCGGCAGGCCGCCGTGGCCGGCTCCGCCCCCGCCGCGCACGCCCTCGGCCTGCAACTGCGCGACCAGGGCGAGGAGGAGGCCGCCGAGTACTGGCTGCACTACGCCGCCGAACAGGGCCACCCGCTCGGCGCCTACGCCCTCGGCGACCTGATGGAGCACCGCCGCGACGTCCGCGCCGAACGCTGGTTCAAGGCCGCCGCCGACTCCGGCCACCGCGAGGCCGCCTACCGCCTCGCCCGGATGCGCGAGGCCGCCGGCGACAAGGAGACCGCCGAGACCTGGTACCGCACCGCCGCCGCCCGCAGCCACGCCCGCGCCGCGCTGCGCCTCGGCGTCCTGCTCGAAGCCCGCGCCGACCTCGACGAGGCCGCCCGCTGGTACCGGCAGTCCGCCCAGAACGGCGAGGCCCGCGCCGCCTGCGCGCTCGGCTTCCTGCTCCGCGACACCGGCGACCTCGCCGCCGCCGCCGAATGGTGGCAGGAGGCCGCCGAAGCCGGCGACGGCACCGCCGCCAACGCCCTCGGCGCGCTGCACGCCGGCCGCGGCGAGAACGCCGTCGCCGAACGCTGGTACCGCGCCGCGCTCGACGCCGGCGACCACAACGGCGCCTTCAACCTCGGCCTGCTCTGCGCCGGCGCCGGCCGCGAGGCCCAGGCCGAGCAGTGGTACCGCCGCGCCGCGTACGCCGGACACCGCGAGGCCTGCAACGCGCTCGCCGTCGTGCTGCTCCAGCGCGGCGACGAGTCCGGTGCCGAACCCTGGTTCTCCAAGGCCGCCGAAGCCGGCTCCGTCGACGGCGCCTTCAACCTCGGCGTCCTGCACGCCGGCCGCGGCGAGACCCGGCAGGCCCAGGAGTGGTACGCCCGCGCCGCCGCCGGGGGCCACGGCGAGGCCGCCCTGCAGCTCGCCGTCGTCCAGGAGCAGCGCGGCAACCTGGCCGGCGCCCTCGACCGCTACCGGCAGTCCGCCGACGGCGGCTCCGCGGAGGGCGCCTTCCGGCTCGCCTCGCTGCTCGACCGCCGGGGCGACGCCGACGCCGAGGCCGAGCACTGGTACGCCACCGCCGCCGACGCCGGCCACCGCCGCGCCCAGGTCCGGATGGGCGTGCGCGCCGCCGAACGCGGCGCCCTGCAGATCGCCGAGAGCTGGTACCGCCGCGCCGCCGAGGCCGGCAGCCGCAGCGCCGCCTTCAACCTCGGCCTGCTGCTCGCCCGCCAGGACAGCGAGGCCGAGGCCATGCTCTGGTACACCCGCGCCGCCGACGCCGGCCACGGCCGCGCCGCGCTCCGGCTCGCCCTGCTCGCGCTGCGCCGGGGCGAGCCGCGGCAGGCCGAGAACTGGTGCAGGCGCGCGGCGGAGTACGGCCCGGCGGAAGTCGCGGAACGCGCGGGACGACTGCTGGGAGCGCTCAACGCGGAGCTCTCGGCGTAGCGCCACCGCCGGGGCCGTCAGGCCGCGCTACACGCTCAGCGAGCGCAGCGCCGCCTCGTGCAGGACGCCGTTGGTGGCGACCGCGTCCGCGCCGGTGGGGCCGTCGATGCCGTCGAGGCCGGTGAAGCGGCCGCCGGCCTCCTGGACGATCACGCAGGGGGCGGCCATGTCCCAGAGGGAGAGCTCGGGTTCGGCGGCGATGTCGACGGCGCCCTCGGCGACCATCATGTAGGACCAGAAGTCGCCGAAGGCGCGGGTGCGCCAGCAGACCCGGGTGAGGTCGAGGAAGGCGTCCAGGCGGGCCCGCTCCTCCCAGCCGCTGAGCGAGGAGAAGGACAGCGAGGCGTCCGCGAGGCGGGAGACCTTGGAGACGTGGATGCGCTGCGCCTTGGCCAGGCTGCGGCCGGCGAACGCGCCCAGGCCCTTCGCGGCCCACCAGCGGCGGCCGAGCGCCGGGGCGGAGACGATGCCGACCACCGGGACGTGCTCGCCGTCGGGCTGCTCCTCCAGCAGGGCCACCAGGGTGGCCCAGACCGGGACGCCGCGGACGTAGTTCTTGGTGCCGTCGATCGGGTCGATCACCCAGCGGCGCGGACCGGAACCGTGCAGGCCGTACTCCTCGCCGAGCACCGCGTCGCGCGGGCGGGCCCGCTGCAGGACGGAGCGGACCAGTTCCTCGGCGGCCTTGTCGGCGTCACTGACCGGCGTCAGGTCGGGCTTGGTCTCGATCTTCAGGTCGAGCGCCCGGAAGCGCTCCATGGTGATCGAGTCGGCCGAGTCGGCGAGGACGTGGGCGAGTCGGAGGTCGTCGTGGTAGTCGGCCATGCACGGAACCCTAGCGGACTCAGTGTCCCGAACCGCTGAGCTGGAGACCGATCACGCCCGCGATGACCAGCGAGATGGAGACCAGCTTCAGGGTGGAGGAGGACTCGCCCAGGAAGACCATCCCGTACACGGCGGTGCCGGCCGCGCCGATGCCGGTCCACACCGCGTAGGCGCTGCCGACCGGGAGGGTCTTCAGCGAGAGGGTGAGCAGCCCGAAGGAGCCCAGCGCGAACAGGGCGAAGCTGATGGTGGGCCAGAGCCTGGTGAAGCCGTGGCTGAGCTTGAGGTTGACGGCGAATCCCGTTTCCAGCAGACCGGCGAGGATCACCATGGCCCATGCCATCGGGTTGACTCCCTGTCAGGTAGGACGGTGTGACCTTCCTATCGTTACCCAGCGCAGCGGGCCCAGCGACTCGCGCCGGGCGGGAAAGCGCGGTGAATTCTCAGTCGCCCTCGGAAGCCTCGCGGGTGGCCAGCAGGCGGCGCAGCGAGTACAGCCGGGCCGGATCGGCGTGCCCGTCGGCGACCCAGGCGTCCAGCGCGCAGTCCGGCTCGTCGTGCGAGCAGGCCCGCGGGCAGTCCGCGGTGCCCGGTTCGAGGTCCGGGAAGGCGTGGATGACCCGGGACGGCTCGATGTGGGACAGGCCGAAGGAGCGGAAGCCCGGGGTGTCGATCACCCAGCCCGGGTCCAGCGCCTTCTTCGAGCCCGGCTTGGCGCCGGGCGGCGGCGGCAGCCGCAGGGCCAGCGCCGAGACCGTGGTGTGCCGGCCGCGGCCGGTGACCGCGTTGACCCGGCCGGTGCTCCGCCGGTGCTCCGGGACGAGCGCGTTGACCAGGGTGGTCTTCCCGACGCCGGAGTGCCCGATGAACACCGTGGTGCGCCCGCGCAGGTGCGCGCGGACGGCCTCCGCGCCGACCGTCTCCAACTCGTCGGCCCGGGTCACCACGTAGTCGATGCCGAGCGCCGCGTACGACTCCAGCAGCTCGTCGGCCGGCGCCAGGTCCGACTTGGTCAGCACCAGCAGCGGCTCCATCCCGGCGTCGTACGCGGCCACCAGGCAGCGGTCGATCAGCCGGGGCCGCGGCTCCGGATCGGCCAGCGCGGTGACGATGGCCAGCTGCTGGGCGTTGGCGACCACGATCCGCTCGTACGGGTCGTCGTCGTCCGCGGTGCGGCGCAGCACCGAGCTGCGCTCCTCGACCCGGACGATCCGGGCCAGCGTGTCCGGCTCGCCGGACAGGTCGCCGACCACGCTGACGGTGTCGCCCACCACGACGCCCTTGCGGCCCAGCTCGCGCGCCTTCATGGCGACGACCTGGCGTTCGTCCTTCGTCCCGCCGTCGACCAGGCAGGTCATCCGGCCCCGGTCCACGGTGAGGATCATCGCCTCCGCGGCGTCCTCGTGCTTGGGCCGGATCCGGGTGCGGGGGCGGGAGCCCCGGCGGCCCGGGCGGCTGCGGATGTCGTCCTCGTCGGCGTTCTTGTCGTAGCGGCGCATGCTGGTGTCCCCCGTCAGCCCTGGCCGAGGAGGTCGGCCCACATCCGCGGGAAGTCCGGCAGGGTCTTCGCCGTGGTCGCCACGTCCTCCACCAGCACGCCGTCGACCAGCAGGCCCAGGACGGCGGCGGCGGTGGCCAGCCGGTGGTCCTCGTAGGTGTGGAACACCCCGCCGTGCAGCGGCCGGGGCCGGATCCGCAGCCCGTCCTCCGTCTCGGTGACGTCGCCGCCCAGCGCGTTGATCTCGGCGGCCAGCGCGGCCAGCCGGTCGGTCTCGTGCAGGCGCAGGTGCGCGATGCCGTACAGGTGCGACTCGGAGCCGGCCAGCGCCGCCACCGCCGCGATCACCGGAGTCAGCTCGCCGACGTCGTGCAGGTCCGCCTCGATGCCGTGGATCTTGCCGGTGCCGGTGAACTCCAGCCCCTCGTCGGTGAACTCGCAGCTGCCGCCCATCGCGGTGAAGATCTCCCGCAGCTGGTCGCCCGGCTGGTACGTGTGCCGGGGCCAGTCCCGGACGGTCACCCGGCCGCCGGTGGCCAGCGCCGCCGCGAAGAACGGGGCCGCGTTGGAGAGGTCCGGCTCGACCACCAGGTCGCGGCCGATCAGCGCGCCCGGGGTGACCCGCCAGACGTCCTTCTCGCCGCCGTCCTCCGGCGCGTCGACCTGCCCGCCCGCCTTGCGGACCATGTCGACGGTCATCCGGATGTGCGGCAGCGAGGGCACCGGACCGCCGGTGTTGCGGATCTCCACGCCGTGCTGGAACCGGGCGGCGGAGAGCAGCAGCGCCGAGACGAACTGCGAGGAGGACGAGGCGTCCACCTCCACCGGCCCGCCGTCCAGCCCGCCCGTGCCGTGCACGGTCAGCGGGAAGCCGCCGCGCCCGCCGTCGTCGATCCGGGCACCCAGCGCGCGCAGCGCGTCGATCACGCCGTGCTGCGGCCGCTCGTGGCTGCGCGGGTCGCCGTCGAAGTGCACCGGGCCGTCCGCGAGGGTGGCCAGCGGCGGCAGGAAGCGCATCACCGTCCCGGCGTTGCCCACGTCCACCCGCGCCGGGCCGAGCAGCCGCTCGGCCGGGATGACCCGCCAGGCCTCGCCGCCGCCGGTGCCGCCGGACGCCGCGTTCACCGTCTCCTCGACCGTCACGCCCAGCGCCCGCAGGCCGTCCGCCATCAGCTGCGAGTCGCGGCTGCGCAGCGGCCGGCGCACCCAGCCCGGACCGTCGGCGAGGGCGGCCAGCACCAGCGCGCGGTTGGTCGCGGACTTCGAGCCGGGGATCGTCACGGTCGCGTCCACGGCGGCGGTGGCGACGGGAGCGGGCCACAGGGAGTCGGTCATGGCGCCAGTGTATGAGGCCCGCCGCCGCTACCGGGGCAGCAGCCAGGCCGCCCCCAGCCCCAGGCAGGCCAGCGCCACCACCAGGAACAGCACCACCCACAGCGCCCCCGGCACGCCCGTCAGCCGCGCCAGCTGGTCCGCGTCCGACCCGGACCGGCCGTCGCGCCGCCGGGTCACCCACAGCTCCAGCAGCGGCCGCACCCCCGCCAGCAGCAGGAACCACACCCCCAGGTAGGCGAACGCCCCCTGCCATTCGGCCGTCCCGTACCAGGACACCGCGACGAACGCCCCGCCGGTCGCCAGCACCGCCACCACCCCGAACAGGTTGCGCAGCGTCAGCAGCATCGCCGCCAGCAGCGCGATGCCGATCCACAGCAGCGCGGTGGTCCGCCCCGCCGCCAGCAGCGCCGCCCCGCCCAGGCCCAGCAGCGACGGCGCCGGGTAGCCCGCCGCGGCGGTCAGCACCATGCCCGGGCCGGTCGCCCGGCCCGAGGACACCGTCAGCCCCGAGGTGTCCGAGTGCAGCCGGATCCCCGCCAGCTTCCGCCGGGTCAGCAGCGCCGTCAGCCCGTGCCCGCCCTCGTGCGCGATCGTCACCACCGTGCGGGCCGGCCGCCACAGCGGACGCACCGCCACCACCAGGAACGCCACCGCCGCCGTGCCCCACACCAGCCAGGACGGCGGGTCCGGCCGCGCGGCCGTCACCCGCTCCCACAGCCCCACGAAGTCCACCACGCCGACCTCCGCTCGCCGTCCGCTTCCCCTGCCCGGGGCGGGCAGCCTCCCACGGAAGGACGGGCCGCCGGTAGCCGGTGGTTCTGGCCCGCCGCGCTCTGGCAAGCTGGGCGGCATGTGCGGACGCTTCGCCTCCTCCACCGACCCCGCCGAACTGGTCCGCCTGTTCGGGGTCGAGCGGTGGGACCCGACCGAGACGATCGCCCCCAGCTGGAACGTCGCCCCCACCGCGCCGACCTACGCCGTCCTCGACCGCGCCCCGCGCGGGCAGCGCCGGCCGGTCCGGCAACTGCACGTCCTGCGCTGGGGCCTGGTGCCCGGCTGGGCGAACAGCCGGGACACCGCCGTCAAGATGATCAACGCCCGGGCGGAGACCGTCCACGAGAAGCCCGCCTACCGGCAGGCCTACGCCGCCCGGCGCTGCCTGATACCCGTCGACGGCTACTACGAGTGGCAGACCGCCCCCACCGACGACCTCTCCCGCCCGCCCCGCCGCCCCTACTTCGTCCACCGCGCCGACGGCGCCCCGCTCGCCCTCGCCGGGTTGTACGAGTTCTGGCGCGACCGCGCCCACCCCGGCGACCACCCCGACGCCTGGCTCGTCACCTGCACCATCGTCACCACCGCCGCCGAACCGCTGCTCGCCCCCGTCCACGAACGGATGCCGCTCTACCTCGGCCCCGACCGCTGGGACGCCTGGCTCGACCCGCACGCCGAGACCGCCGACCTCACCCCGCCGCCGCCCGGCGACCTGCGCGTCCACGCGGTGCCCGACGAGGTCGGCAAGATCCGCAACAACCACCCGGGACTGACCCGGCCGCGCACCGAGGACGACCGCACCACGCTGTTCTGAACGGCGACGCCCTCCCGGGCGGGGGTGCGGGGAAGTGCCCTCCGGGCGGGGGCGGGGCGGGAGATGGGTGACGCCCTTCCGGGCGGGGACGCGGGGCAGGCGGGGAGTGCCCTCCGGGCGGGGCGGAGCGGAGGATGGGCGACGCCCTCCCGGGCGGGGTGCGGGGGCGGGCGGGGGAGTGCCCTCCGGGCGGGGACGGGGCGGGGAGATGGGTGACGCCCTTCCGGGTGGGGGAGTGCCTTCCCGGGCGGGGACGCGGGGGCAGGCGGGGGAGTGCCTTCCCAGGCGGGGGAGCGCCCTCCGGACGGGGAGTGCCCTTCCGGGCGGGGACGGGGCGGGGAGATGGGTGACGCCCTTCCGGGCGGGGGCGCGGGGGCGGGCGGGGAGTGGCCTCCGGGTGGGGGTGTTCCTCTATACGCTCTGCGGCATGCAGCGGATCATCGCCACCCCCGCCGGGGACGCCCGGCTCCACTGGTTCCGGGCCGCCGAGCCGCGGGCCGTCCTGCTCCTCGGGCACGGCGCGGGCGGCGGGGTGGAGGCGCCCGACCTGCGGGCGCTCGCGGACGCGCTGCCGGCGGGCGGCGTCACCGTGGTGCTCGCCGAGCAGCCCTGGCGGGTGGCCGGGCGCAGGCTCGCCCCGGCGCCGGCCGCGCTCGACGCGGGCTGGCCCGCGCAGTTCGCCGCCGCCGCCGGGGAGGGCCTGCCGGTGTACGCGGGCGGCCGCAGCGCCGGCGCCCGGGTGGCCTGCCGGACCTCGGCCGCCCTGGGCGCGGCCGGCGTCCTCGCGCTGGCCTTCCCGCTGCACCCGCCGGGCCGGCCGGAGCGGACCCGGGCGGACGAACTGCTCGGCACCGGCCTGCCCACCCTGGTCGTCCAGGGCGGCGCGGACACCTTCGGCACCCCGGCGGAGTTCCCCGCGCTCCCGGCCGGCCACCGGCTGGTCGAGGTCCCACACGCCGGGCACGGCTTCGCCGTCCCCAAGCGGGCCCCGCTCACCCGGGAGGCCGCACTGGAGCTGGTCACCGGGGCGGTCGCCGACTGGCTCGCCCGGGCCTGAGCCCGGGGCGGCGGCAAGGCCGCGGCGCGGGACGTGAGTTGCGCCTCAGGCGGAGGGGCCGGGAATGCGGCGGCGGCCGACGGGGTTGCACGAGGCGTCAGAACATGCCCCCGGTGGAAAGGCAGGGTCCATGGGTTCGATCGCGTGCCGCGAGCGGCCGGAAGAGCGGGCCGCGCAGTCCGCGCTCCTGCCGGACTGGTCGGAGTGGGTTGTCGCGGGCGAGAAGCCGGTCAGCCCGATATCCTCGCTTGCGGGTCGGCCCGAGGTGGGCCGTGTGCGGGTTTCCGAGGAGGTGGGTCCGGTCGTCGGGACCGATGACGCGGCCGTGTCGGGCGCTGCTGGCGCCGACCAGGGCCGCCCGGAGGGCGAACAGCTCACCGGCGACGAACTGGCCGAGGCGATCGGCGAGGACACCTTCCGGGTGTCCGAGAACGAGAGCGAGGAGGCCCGGCGCGAGCGCTTCGAGCGCGACGCGCTCGGCTACCTGGACCCGATGTACTCGGCGGCGCTGCGGATGACCCGCAACCCGGCCGACGCGGAGGACCTGCTCCAGGAGGCGTTCGCCAAGGCGTACGCGTCGTTCCACCAGTTCCGCGAGGGCACCAACCTCAAGGCGTGGCTGTACCGCATCCTCACCAACACGTTCATCAACTCGTACCGCAAGAAGCAGCGCGAACCCCAGCGCACCGCGGCCGAGGAGATCGAGGACTGGCAGCTGGCGCGCGCCGAGTCGCACATGTCGACCGGCCTCCGGTCGGCCGAGGCGCAGGCGCTCGACCACCTGCCGGACAGCGACGTGAAGGACGCGCTGCAGGCGATCCCGGAGGAATTCCGGATCGCGGTGTACCTCGCGGACGTCGAGGGCTTTGCGTACAAGGAGATCGCGGACATCATGGGTACACCCATCGGTACGGTGATGTCCCGACTGCACCGTGGCCGCCGTCAGTTGCGCGGCATGCTGGAGGACTACGCCCGCGAGCGGGGGCTGGTCCCGGCCGGTACCGGTGCAGGGCAGGAAGCGAAGGGCGCGGGCTCATGAGCTGCGGCGATCCGCACGAGACCGAGTGCGGAGAGGTGCTGGACCACCTCTACGAATTCCTCGACAACGAGATGCCCGAGGGCGACTGCGCCAAGCTGCGGGTGCACTTCGACGAGTGCTCGCCGTGCTTGGAGAAGTACGGCCTGGAGCAGGCGATCAAGGCGCTGATCAAGCGCTCCTGCGGCTGCGACGACACCCCGACCGACCTCCGCGCCAAGGTGCTGGCCCGGATCGACTCGATCCGCACCCAGCGCTCCGGCGAGGTCGACACCTCGGTGATCGAGGTGTCCTCGGTGAGCGTCGAGGTGACGGTCGACGGCGCGGCCGGACACGGCTCGGCGGTCGCGACCGCCGAGTAGCGCTCACTCGATCGGGTGAGCTGTCGCTGCTCCGGCTGCGGCGATACGCGATCGTGCGCCCCGCCCCCGCGGGCGGGCCCTATTCTCTGACGAGTCCTCACGTCGGAGGGCCCGGTACGGGCGGGGGAGGCCGAGATCGCCAGCGCACGCGAACGCGAGCGGAACACCGCCGCCGCCCTGCCGGGCCGGGCCGTGGTCTACCTGGCCCTCGTCCTGGCGGCCGCGTCCGCCGTGCTGCTGCCGCTGGCCGTGGCCGGTCCCGAGTTCGACTGGCCCCGGATCGGCCTGCTCGCCCTGCTGCACCTGTGCCTGGAGTCGCTGGCGCAGGGCGCCCGCACCCCGTGCGCCCGGGTCTGGCGCCGGCTGCGCGGCCGCCCCGCCGACGAGGCGCACGCCGACCCGCGCGGCAGCGGCTTCTTCCCCGTCCTGTTCGCCGGCGTGCTGATGCTGCCGCCCGCCGCCGCCGCCCTGGTCGCGCTGCCGGGGGCGCTGCTCGGCCCGGCCGCCCACCCGCGCGGACCGCGCCGGCTGTGGAACGGCGCCCAGCTGGCGCTGGCCGCGGCCGCCGCCGCCGAGGTGTTCCGGCTGCTCGGCGGGGCCCGGCTGCTGCTCGGCACCCGCTTCCCCGGCGCCGCGCTCGGCGCGCTGGCCGCGATCCTGACGTTCTGCCTGGTCAACGGCGTGCTGGTGGCCGGCATGGTCCGGCTGACCTGCGGCGCGGCCGGCCCGGGCGCGCTGGGCGCGCTGCGCCGGGCCGCCCCCGCGGCGCTGCTGCACGGCGCCGGCGGCCTGATGATCGCGGTGCTCTGGCAGGGCCCGTACGGGGCGTTCGCCGCGGTGCTCGGCCTGCTGCCGCTGACCATCACCGCCTGGCTCTCCGCCCAGGGCCACCGCGAGCGGGCCGCGCACCGGGCCACCGTGCAGGCGCTGGTGCAGGCCGTCGAGATCAAGGACGCGTACACCCGGGGCCACAGCGAACGGGTCGGCCGGGCGTCGGTGCTGATCGCCCGCCAGCTCGGCCTGGCCGAGGAGCGGATCCGCACGCTGCACTTCGCGGGCACCCTGCACGACGTCGGCAAGCTCGCCGTGGCCACCGAACTGCTGCGCCGCAACGGCCCGTTGACCGACGCGGAGCGGCGCGCGGTGGAGGTCCACCCGGTGTTCGGGCACGAGCTGGTGCGGCAGCTGGACTTCCTCGGCGAGGGCCGGGACGGCATCCTGCACCACCACGAGCGGATGGACGGCCGCGGCTACCCGCACGGGCTGGCCGGGGAGCGGATCCCCGAGTTCGCCCGGATCATCTCGGTCGCCGACGCCTTCGACTCGATGACCTCCACCCGCTCCTACCGGCGCGGCCGGCCCGTCCCGGAGGCGGTCGCCGAACTGGAGCGGTGCGCGGGCAGCCAGTTCGACCCGGTGATGGTCGGCGCGCTGGTCCGGGCGGTCGCCGAGCACGGCTGGCAGCCCGAACCGCCGCCGCCCGGCGGCTGGGACGGCGAGGTGCCGGACATCCCGCTCGGCGTGCCCGAACCGGCCCGGCTGCCCCAGCAGAGCGGCACCGGCCTGCCGACCGGGGGAGCGGCGTGAGGAGCCGCCGCCCCGCCCCGGCCGACCTGCTGTTCGCGCTGGCCGGGCTGCTCGGCGCCGCCGCCGCCGTGCACGCCCTGACCGACGGCGTCGCCCAGGGCGGCGTCGCGCTGGCCTTCGCCGGGCTGGTCGCGCTCGGCCAGTGCGCCGGGCCCGCGCTGCCCGGCGACCGCGAACCCGCGCCGGTCGCCACCGCCGTCGCCCTCGCGTACGCGCTGCTCGGGCCGCTGCACGGGCTGCCCACCACGCACGGCGTGCTGCAGGTCGCCGCCGTCACCGCCGTCGGCACGGCGGCCGGGCTCGGCGCCCAGTACGCCGGGCGGCGGGCGCTCGCCGCGGCCCGGCACCGCTCGTGCGTCCCGCCGGTCGGTCTGGACGCGGCCGCCCGCCGGCTGGTCACGGTGGCGTTCGCCGCGCTGCTGTTCCAGCCGCTGTACAACTCCGGCATCACCGACCGGCTGTCCGGGCCCGGGTACGGGGCGCTGCTGGCGGGCGTGGCCGCGCTGGCCGCGCTGGGCGACGCGGTGCTGGCCGCCGCCCAGCAGTGCGCCCGCACCGGGCTGCGCTACGCCGCCGCGCTGGACGACCAGCTGCACGCGCTGCTCGGCATCGGCTCCGCGCAGGTCGCCACCGGACTGCTGCTGAGCCTGCTCGCCGGGGAGGCCGGACTGTGGGCGCTGCCGGTGTTCTGCCTGCCGCTGCTGCTCGCCCAGGCCTCGTTCCGGCGGGCCGCCGCCGTCCGGGCCACCACCGGGCAGACCATCGAGACGCTGGCCCGAGCCACCGAGATCGCCGGCTACACCACCCCCGGGCACGCCCGCCGGGTCGCCGACACGGCGTGCGCGCTGGGGCGCGAACTCGGGCTCGGCAGCCGGGAGCTGACGCTGCTGGAGTACGCCGCGCTGATGCACGACATCGGGCAGCTGTCGCTGGTCGAACCGGTGCCGGGCGGGGCGACCGCGCTGCTGCCGGACGGCGAGCAGCAGCGGATCGCCCGGCTCGGCAGCGAGGTGATCCAGCGCACCGGGGTGCCCCGGCAGGTGTGGCAGCAGGTCGCCCGGCTCGCCGACCCGTGCCGGCTGGCCGACGGCCGGCACGACCCGACGCTGCCGCTGGCCTCCCGGATCATCCGGGTCGCCAACGCCCACGACGACCTGCGCACCGCCGCCGCCGACCGCCCCCGGGCCGGCGCCCGGGCCGTCCTCGACCCGTTGGAGCACCTGCGGCTGGACGCCGGGCACGGCTACGACCCGGTGGTGCTGGAGGCGCTGGGCCGGCTGGGCCGCCGCGGCCACCGGGCGGCCCGGGGTCCGGACCGGCGCGGCTGCCCGGCGGCCTGAATGGCCGCGCGGGGCGCGCGGCCGGGGGCGGGCGTGGTTGGATGCGGTCGTGGCGGGAAGACCCGGAGGCGGGGCGACCCGGTGACGACCGACGGCAAGGGACCAACGTGAGGATCTTCCACCGCGCACGGCACCGTCCGTCGGCGACCTGGCGGCAGACCACCGACCGTGCGTTCACGCTGATCGGCGACGGCCGTTACGAGGACGCCGGGGCGCTGCTGGTGATGGCCGCGGACCTGGAGCCGTGGCTGTCCGACTCCTGGTTCAACCTGGCCCTGCTGCACAAGTTCCGCCGCGACTGGGAGCAGGCCCGCTCGGCCGGCCTGCGCGCCGTCGCGCTGCTCGACCGCCAGCACGGCGCCCCGGACTGGTGGAACCTCGGCATCACCGCCACCGCCCTGCAGGACTGGCCGCTGGCCCGCCGCGCCTGGCAGGCGTACGGGCTGCGGCTGCCCGGCGGGCCCGCGCTGGACGGGCCGATCGAGCTCGACCTGGGCACCACCCCGGTGCGGCTCTCCCCGGACGGCGAGTCCGAGGTGGTGTGGGGGCGGCGGCTCGACCCGGCCCGGATCGAGGTGCTGTCGATCCCGCTGCCGTCCTCCGGCCGCCGCTGGGGCGAGGTGGTGCTGCACGACGGCGCCCCGCACGGCGAGCGGGTCGCCGACGGCGTCGCCTACCCGGTCTTCGACGAGATCGAGCTGTGGGCGCCGTCCCCGGTGCCGACCTGGGTGGTGCTGCTGCAGGCCGCCACCGCCGCCGACCGGGACGCGCTGGAGAAGACCGTCGCCGACGCCGGGTACGCGGCCGAGGACTGGACGTCCTCGGTGCGGCTGCTGTGCCGCACCTGCTCGGAGTCCCGGATGGCGATCGACGACGGCCGCACCGCGCACCACGACCCGCACGACGACGGCGACCCGCTGCACCCCGGCCACCTCAGCCACCTCAGCCAGGGCTCGGCCGGCGGCCCCTGGCAGGTCGAGCGCGAGTGCGGGATCGCCGCGCCGGCCGGCCTGGTCCGCTCGCTGCTGGACCGCTGGGCCGCGGCCTCCCCGGCGACCCGCGCCTACCGGGACCTCGAAGAGGTCTGCTGACCGCGGCCGCGCCGCGCCCCGTACCCTGGACCGGTACACCAGGCGGATGCGGACGAAAGCGGAACCGAGCGATGGCCGAGCACCACGACCACGAGCACGACCACGGACACGACCACGCGCACGAGGACACCGAGCCCCAGCGGGTGGTCGGCGAGGAGCCCGACCTGTCCAAGGGCACCGCGCGTCCGATCACCGTGGTCGGCAACCCGGTGCTGCACCGCGAGGTGCGGACCGTCACCGCCTTCGACGGCGAGCTGTCCGCGCTGATCGACGACATGTTCCAGTCGATGTACGCGGCGGAGGGCGTGGGCCTGGCCGCGAACCAGATCGGTGTGGACCTGAAGGTGTTCGTCTACGACTGCCCCGACGACGAGGGCGTCCGGCACGTCGGGCACGTGGTCAACCCGGTGCTGGAGGAGCTCCCGGCCGGCCGCCGGGTGCTGGACGACGGCCAGGAGGGCTGCCTGTCCGTCCCGACCGCGTACCAGGAGCTGGCCCGCCCCGACTACGCGGCCGTCACCGGCCAGGACAAGGACGGCAACCCCGTCCGGGTCGAGGGCACCGGCTTCTTCGCCCGCTGCCTGCAGCACGAGACCGACCACCTGTACGGGTACCTGTACATCGACCGGCTCTCCAAGCGCGACCGCAAGGACGCGCTGCGGCAGATGGCCGACGGCACCCCCAAGTACGCCACCGTCCCGAACGACTGACGGGCGCCCGTAGACGTGCCGAGGGGCCCGGGAGCGACGCGCTCCCGGGCCCCTCGCCGCACGCGGGGTCAGTGCTTGCGCAGGTCGACCAGGCCGCGTTCGAGGCCGCGCTTGAGGAGGGGGGCGAAGGGCCGCTCGACCAGGCGGTGGACCAGCCAGGCGTAGACCAGCATGCCCGCCACGACGGTCGCGACCAGGGCGTAGGGGTCCATCGACCGGCGGAAGTGGTGGATCAGGATCCAGCCCGGGTACTCGTGGACCAGGTACAGCGGGTAGGTGAGGGCGCCGGCGGTGGCGAGCCACTTCCACTGGATCCGGTTGAACCAGCCGAGCGCGATCGCGAGCACCACCAGGTAGAAGACCGTGATCAGCGCCAGGGTCCGGGTGTAGGAGAGCGACAGCCAGGTGAGCCGGGACACGGTGGCCCAGATGTGCCAGGCGGACAGCGCCCAGGAGACGCCGACCAGGCCCAGGTTGATCAGGGTCGGGCCGAAGCGGTGGACCAGGAACATCGCGACGCCGGCCACGAAGTAGCTCGAGTACTGCGGGAAGAGGACGGTGTTGAGCAGCGGGAAGTCGGCGGTCACGAGGTAGACGGAGAGGATCGTCCACCCGGCGCAGAAGGCGACCACCTTGCGGTAGGTCAGGCCGCCGATCAGCAGCAGGCCGAAGAGGACGTAGAAGCGCAGCTCGACCCAGAGCGTCCAGAAGACGCCGTCGACGTGGACGCCGCCGAGCCCCTCCTGGGTCATCGTCAGGTTGGCGATGACGTTGCGGTAGGACCCCGAGAGGATCCCCCCGGCCCACGGCGGCCGGGCGATGAAGATCGCGGCGGCGGTGGTCAGCACGGCGAACCAGTAGGCGGGGAAGAGCCGGGTGATCCGGGAGGTGGCGAAGTCACCGAGCGACCGGCCCCAGCAGGACATGCAGATCACGAAGCCGCTGATCAGGAAGAAGAGCTCGACCCCGGTCCAGCCGTACTTGGTCAGGGCGTGCAGCCGGGGCATCAGGTGCCCGGCCGTGCCGCCCCAGACCGTCAGCTCACGGTCCAGTCCGGTGTAGTGGTACAGCACCACGGCCAGTGCCGCCAGCAGCCGCAGGCCGTCCAGGACGTACAGCCGGGGGCGCCGCGCCCGGCGGCCCCCGGTCGCCCCGTCCGGCTGGGAGGGAACCCCGGGGCGGGGCGCCGGTGTGGTGGTGCTGGTGCTGCTCATGAGGTCCTTGGATCTGTGGGGAACGGAGCACGACGACAGATGTCCGGCCCCGAGGTTACGGGGCCGGACATCGGACGCAGCAGGTGGGACCGCCTAGAAATCGTCGTCGAAGGAGACCGAGCCCTCGACGGCGACCTGGTAGGCGGAGACCCGGCGCTCGAAGAAGTTGGTCAGCTCCTGCACGTTCTGCAGCTCCATGAAGCCGAACGGGTTGGTGGAGCCGTACCGGACCGGCAGGCCGAGGCGGGCCAGGCGCTGGTCGGCGACCGCCTGCAGGTACTCGCGCATCGAGTCGGTGTTCATGCCGGGCAGGCCCTCGCCGCACAGGTCGCGGGCGAACTGGAGCTCGGCCTCGACGGCCTGCTCCAGCATCTCGGTGACCTGCCGGGCCATCTTGTCGTCGAAGAGGTCGGGCTCCTCCGCGCGGACGGTGTCGACCACCGAGAACGCGAAGTCCATGTGCATCGACTCGTCGCGGAACACCCAGTTGGTGCCGGTGGCCAGGCCGTGCAGCAGGCCGCGGCTGCGGAACCAGTACACGTACGCGAACGCGCCGTAGAAGAACAGGCCCTCGACGCAGGCCGCGAAGCAGATCAGGTTGAGCAGGAAGGCCCGGCGGTCCTCCTTGCTCTCCAGCGAGTCGATGTGGTCGACCGCGTTCATGTACGTGAAGCAGAACTGGGCCTTCTGCGCGATGGAGGGGATGTTCTCCACCGCCGCGAAGGCGGCGTTGCGGTCCTCCGGGTCGGGCAGGTAGGTGTCCAGCAGCGTCAGGTAGAACTGGACGTGCACGGCCTCCTCGAACAGCTGCCGCGACAGGTAGAGGCGGGCCTCGGGGGAGTTGATGTGCTTGTAGAGGCTCAGCACCACGTTGTTCGCGACGATCGAGTCACCGGTGGCGAAGAACGCGACCAGCCGGCCGATCATGTGCCGCTCGCCCTCGCTCAGCTTGGCGAGGTCGGCGACGTCGGAGTGCAGGTCCACCTCCTCCACGGTCCAGGTGTTCTTGATCGCGTCCCGGTACCGGTCGTAGAACGACGGGTAGCGCATCGGGCGCAGGGTCAGCTCGAAGCCCGGGTCGAGCAGCATCTTCTTCTGGTCTTCGGTGCTCATTACTGGCAGGCCTCGCAGGACTCGGGGTTCTCCAGCGAGCAGGCGATGGCGTCCTGCTCGGCCTGGGAGAGGGCGGGGGTCTGCACCGGGACGGGGGCGGCGGTGCGGGCGGCTCCGGACGCGGCCTGGGCGATCCGGGTCGCCGGGCGGGAGCGCAGGTAGTAGGTGGTCTTCAGACCGACCTTCCAGGCGTACGAGTACATCGAGGAGAGCTTGCCGATGGTCGGCGCCGCCATGAACAGGTTCAGCGACTGGCTCTGGTCGATGTACGGCTGACGGGCCGCGGCCAGGTCGATCAGCGCGCGCTGCGGCAGCTCCCACGCCGTGCGGTACAGCGAACGGACCTCCTGCGGCAGCCAGGTGAAGTCCTGGATGGAGCCGTTGGCGTCGCGCAGCGCGTCCCGGGTCTGCTGGTCCCAGACGCCGAGCTCCTTGAGCTCGCGCACCAGGTACGGGTTGACCTGGAGGAACTCGCCGGAGAGGGTCTCGCGCTTGAACAGGTTGGAGACCTGCGGCTCGATGCACTCGTACACGCCGGCGATCGACGCGATGGTCGCGGTCGGCGCGATCGCCAGCAGCAGCGAGTTGCGCAGGCCGACCTCGGCGATCCGGGCGCGCAGCGCGTCCCAGCGCTCGGTCCACTGCGGGTTCGCGGCGCCGAAGTGGTCGACGTGCAGCTGGCCGCGGGCGGCCCGGGTCTCGCCGTACGCCTCGTGCCGGCCGAACCGCTCGGCCAGGTCGGCGGAGCGCTCGTACGCGGTGAGCATGATGCGCTCGGCGATCAGGGTGGAGAGGGCGACCGCCTCGGCGGAGTCGAAGTCGATCCGCAGCTGGAAGAAGACGTCCTGCAGGCCCATCACGCCCAGGCCGACCGGGCGCCAGCGGGAGTTGGACGTCCCGGCCTCGGTGGTCGGGTAGAAGTTGATGTCGATCACGCGGTCGAGGAAGGTCACCGCGGTGCGGACGGTGGCGTCCAGGCGGTCCCAGTCCATCGCGTTCAGCAGGTCGGCGGCGGTGGCGCCGGGGGCGACGTGCGCGCCCAGGTTGACCGAGCCGAGGTTGCAGACCGCGGTCTCCGAGTCGTCGGTGACCTCCAGGATCTCGGTGCACAGGTTCGAGGAGTGCACCGTGCGGCCCGGCAGCGCGGTCTGGTTGGCGGCCCGGTTGGAGGCGTCCTTGAAGGTCATCCAGCCGTTGCCGGTCTGCGCCAGGGTGCGCATCATCCGGGCGTACAGGGTCTGCGCGGGGATGGTGCGCACGGCCTTGCCCGCCAGCTCGGCCTTGACGTACGCCTCGTCGAACTCGGCGCCCCACAGGTCCACCAGCTCCGGCACGTCCGCCGGGGAGAACAGCGACCAGTCGGCGTCGGCGTTGACCCGGCGCATGAACTCGTCCGGGATCCAGTGCGCCAGGTTCAGGTTGTGGGTGCGCCGGGCCTCCTCGCCGGTGTTGTCGCGGAGCTCCAGGAACTCCTCGATGTCGGCGTGCCAGGTCTCCAGGTACACGCAGGCCGCGCCCTTGCGCCGGCCGCCCTGGTTGACCGCCGCCACGGAGGAGTCCAGGGTGCGCAGGAACGGCACGATGCCGTTGGACTGGCCGTTGGTGCCGCGGATCAGCGAGCCGCGCGAGCGGATCCGCGAGTAGGACAGGCCGATGCCGCCCGCGTGCTTGGACAGCCGGGCGATCTGCGCGTACCGGTTGTAGATCGAGTCCAGGTTGTCCAGCGGCGAGTCCAGCAGGTAGCAGGAGGACATCTGCGGGTGCCGGGTGCCGGAGTTGAACAGCGTCGGCGAGCTGGTCAGGTACTCCAGGCGGCTCATCAGGGTGTACAGCTCGGCGACCTCGCGCACCGACTCCTCGGTCGTGCCGACCGCCAGGCCCGCCGCCACGCGGAGCAGGAAGTGCTGCGGGGTCTCGACCACCTTGCGGGTGATCGGGTGGCGCAGCAGGTAGCGGGACTGCACGGTGCGCAGGCCGAAGTACTCGAAGCGGTCGTCGGCCGCCTCGTCCACCAGCGAGTCGAACAGGTCGGCGTGCCGGGCCACGAACGCGGCGGTCGCGTCGCCGATCAGGCCCTCGGCGTGGCCCACGGCCACCGAGGAGGAGAACGAGGTGACCTGCTGGGTGGCGGCCTCGTCGCGGATCTCCAGCGCCAGCAGGCGGGCGGCCAGCTTCGAGTACTGCGGGTCCTCGGCGATCATCGACGCGGCGGCCTCCACGGCCAGCCCGCGCAGTTCGGCGAAGTCCGAACCGGCGTGGCGGCCGCGCAGCGCGGCGGCGGCGACGTGGCCGGGGTCCACCTGGGGGAGGTCGGTGCTGCGGTCGGTGAGCAGCCGCAGCAACGCCGCACCGGGGTCGGTGAAGGCGTCGGCGGATCCCTGGGACGGCAGGGTGACTGAGGCGGCGACGGTCAAGGCGCACTCTCTCCTGTGGCGGCGGCGGACGTGGCTCGGGTGTCCGGGACCGCACGCGGCCAGGGGAAGGCGGCACGAGGGAACGAGAACGCGTTCCGGCGCGCGAAAGACCCACCCCCGGTCCGCCCGCGAGACCGGACGGCAAAGCTGTGCTGCACAAGGCGTCTGCGGGGATGCCGTGTCGCACACCGTCTGCAGGTCCTCGGACTGCGCGGGCGTCGACTACAGCCCGCTCACCGTTGCGGGGCAGTCCCGGACTTCCACCGGGTTCCCCTGCGTCGACAGCGAGAGTGAGCATACATGTTGTGGTGGCTGGAACTGGAAGCACCAGATGTAGTGGCGCGTGTCGCGGTGGTGGCGTCGCGCGTAGACAACGAAAACGGCGCCGGCGCCGGCTCAGAACCGCGTCGCGTAGACCATCAGGTCGGTGCCGGGGGCCGGCGACCAGTCCCGCTCCGGGGCGCGGACGAAGCCCAGGGCGTGGTAGATCCGGTGTGCGGCGGTCATCCCCGGCCGGGTGGAGAACGCCATCCCGCCCAGTCCGAGTTCCCGGCTGCGGGCGATCGACGCCTCCACCAGCGCCCGGCCGACGCCCCGGCCGCGGGCCGCCGGGCCGACCGCGAGCATCCGGATCTCGCCCTCGTCGGGCCCGGCGACGTCCGCCCAGGGGGTGCCGCCGGGCGCGAAGGTCACGCAGCCGAGCACGGCTCCGGCGCCGTCGACGGCGACCAGGAGCTCGGCCTCCCGGTTCCGCCGGGCGGCGTCGCGCAGGCGCTCGACGTACGGGGAGTCGGGACGGGTGTGGCCGTCGCCGACGAAGGCCGTGACGGTGACCTCCCCGGCGGCGGCGAGGTCGTGGTCGAGGGCGCGGCGGACGAGCGGGGGCTGCATCCGGACAGTGTGCCGGACCGGCGGCGGCGCGGGTCGGCCAGGTCCGGGTCGAAGGGGTAGCCGGTCGGGCGGTGCACGGTGTCGCGGCCGGTCCGGCCGTGGCGGTCCAGGTCGCGGCCGACCAGGACGCCGATGAGGCCGAAACCGCCGATGAGGCCCAGCAGGGCGAGCGCGGTGGTCATGCCTCCACTGTCCGCCCCCGGCCCCCGGCCGACGAGTGGCAGGAACGCACCATTGCCACGAAATCCTGCCACTGCCATCCTGGGCGCATGCGGAAGCTCGACAACGTCGCCGTGGTGGTCCTCGAAGAGATCCACCCCTTCGAACTGGGCGTGGCCTGCGAGGTGTTCGGCCTCGACCGGAGCGAGGCCGGCCTGCCGGTCTACGACTTCGCGCTGGTCGGCGACCGGCCCGGACCGATGCGCACCCACGCCGGCTTCACCGTCGACGTCCCGCACGGCCCCGAGCGGCTCGCCGGCGCCGACCTGGTCATCGCCACCGCCACCGGCATCCGCGCGCACTACCCCGAACCGCTGCTCGCCGCGCTGCGGGCCGCCCACGACCGGGGCGCCCAGCTGCTGTCGATCTGCTCCGGCAGCTTCCTGCTCGGCGCCGCCGGACTGCTCGACGGCCGCCGCTGCACCACCCACTGGCAGTACGCCGCGCTGATGGCCGAGCGCTTCCCGCTGACCACCGTCGAACCCGACGTGCTGTACGTCGACGACGACCCGGTGATCACCTCGGCCGGCACCGCCGCCGGCATCGACGCCTGCCTGCACCTGGTCCGCAAGGTGCAGGGCGCCGAGGTGGCCCGGGCGATCGCCCGCCGGATGGTGGTCGCTCCGCACCGGGACGGCGGCCAGGCCCAGTTCATCAACCGCCCGCTGCCCGAGGGCGAGGGCGACTCGCTGGCCGGCGTGCTGGAGTGGATGCGCCGCCACCTCGACCGGGAGACCGGCGTCGACCAGCTCGCCCGGCTCGCCCACATGTCGCCGCGGACCTTCGCCCGCCGCTTCCGGCAGGAGACCGGCACCACCCCGCACCGCTGGCTGACCGGCCAGCGGGTGCTGTTCGCGCAGCGCCTGCTGGAGTCCACCGACGAGAGCGTCGACGCGGTCGCCGCCCGCTGCGGCTTCGGCAACGCCGCCGCGCTGCGGCACCACTTCGGCCGCCGGCTCGGCACCACCCCGCAGGCCTACCGGCGGGCGTTCGGCGGCCCGGGGCGGGCCGCCGGGACGCTCGCGCGGGCGTAGGCCGGGCGGAGGCCGGGCGGAGGCCGGGCGGAGGCCGGGCGGAGGCCGGGCGGAGGCGGGGCGTCCGGGCCCGGGGCCCTCAGGGCGTCAGGTGGCCGGTCTGGTTCCAGCCGGACGGGCGCAGCCGCCCCTCGCGGGCCCGCCAGACGCTGGTCGAGCAGTTCGCCACCGGGTCCAGCGCCAGCAGCTCGTCCTCGGTGAGCCGGTCCAGCACGTGCCGCAGCATCAGCACCGTGCAGTCGTGCGCGACCACCAGCACCGGCCGGCCCGCCTCCTCCTCGCCCAGGTCGCGCAGCAGGTCGCGCACCCGCAGCGCCACGTCCAGCCAGGACTCGCCGCCCGGCGGCCGGTAGTACAGCTCGCCCATCCGCCGCCGGCGGGCCGCCTCGGAGGGGTGGTCGCGCTCGATCGCGGCCTTGGTGAGCATCTCCAGCACGCCCAGCTCGCGGTCGCGCAGCCGTTCGTCGTGGCGCACCGTCAGGCCGACCGGCACGGCGCCGAGGCCGGACGCCTGGGCGAGCGCGATCCGGGCGGTCTCCGCGGTGCGCACGTACGGCGAGCACCACACCGAGCGCGGCCGCTCGGCGGGCGGCCGCCCGGCCCACCAGCGGCCCAGGTCGCGGGCCTGGTCCTGGCCGCGCAGGGAGAGCGGGATGTCGGCGTCCCGGCAGGTGATCGGGACGGAGAGCGCCCCGCTGGCGTCCGCGTGCCGGAACTCCACGTTGGCGGTCGACTCGCCGTGCCGGGTGGCGATCAGCACCGAGGGGAGCCGGCGCGGCCGCTCCGGCCGTTCCGCCTCCGGTCGGTGCCCGTTGCGCAGCGTGCTGAGGTCGGTCATGGCGGTGGCTCCCCGTGGTCGGTGGCGCGTGCGGTGTGTCGTCTTCTCCCGGTCTCTCCGCCGGACGGCCGGTCATAACAGACGATCGCGCCGTCACCCCGGTGTCGATCGGGGCAACGGCGCGACCACAGGGCGTACGGGCGCCGCCGTGCGCGCCCCCGGTGCGTCAGTGCGCCGCCGCGGGCTGCGGAGCGTGCTCCACGGCCTCGTCGCCGGCCTCCGCGGAGTAGTCGGCCTTCGAGGTCTCGTCGGCGCCCTCGGGGGCCTTCAGGGCCCGCAGCACCAGCGTCAGGACCACCGCCACCACCGCGTTCAGCACGAACGCGGTCAGGCCGATGTAGCCGGTCTCGCCGATCCACGGGATCGGCGTGCTGTTGCCGCCGAAGTGCCTGGTCGCCGCCGAGGAGATCCCCCACGCCTTCCACGTCCCGTACCCCATGCCGACCGCCCAGCCCGCCAGCAGCGCCCAGCGGTGGAACCAGCGGGTGAACAGGCCCGCCACCAGCGCCACCGCGGTCTGCAGGATCCACAGGCCGCCCAGCAGCTGGAAGTTGATCGCCACCTGCTTGTCCATCACCAGCACGAACACCAGCGCGCCGACCTTCACCAGCAGCGAGGCGATCTTCGCCACCCGGGTCTCCTCGGCCGGTGTCGCGCCCGGCTTCAGGAACTCCTTGTACACGTTGCGGGTGAACAGGTTCGCCGCCGCGATCGACATGATCGCGGCCGGCACCAGCGCCCCGATCCCGATCGCCGCGAACGCCACCCCGGTGAACCAGGACGGGAACATGTCCGCGAACAGCTGCGGCACCGCCAGCTGGCTGTTGAAGGGCTTCCCGTCCTTGCTGCCCACCCCGGCCGCGATCGCCAGGAACCCGAGCAGCGCCAGCAGGCCCAGCATCAGCGAGTACGCCGGCAGGATCGCCATGTTCCGGCGCACCGTGTTGCGCGACTTCGACGCCAGCACGCCGGTCACCGAGTGCGGGTACATGAACAGCGCCAGCGCCGACCCGAACGCCAGCGTCGCGTACGTCCACTGCCCGCCCTCGGCGAGGACCAGCTTGCCCGGCGAGCCCGGCTTCGAGAACTTCCGCGCCGCCGCGTCGAACACGTCCCCGTAGCCGCCCAGCCGCATCGGGATGTACACCACCGCGACCAGGATCACCACGTACACCAGCGCGTCCTTCACGAACGCGATCAGGGCCGGCGCCCGCAGCCCCGACGAGTACGTGTACGCGGCCAGCACGCCGAACGCCACGAACAGCGGCAGGTCCCGCAGGAACCAGTTGCCGCTGCCGCCCACGCCCAGCACGTCCAGCACCGCCTGGATGCCCACCAGCTGCAGCGCGATGTACGGCATGGTCGCCAGGATGCCGGTCAGCGCCACCGCCACCGACAGCCCCCGCGACCCGTACCGGCCGCGCACGAAGTCGGCCGGCGTCACGTACCCGTGCACCCGGGAGACCGACCAGAGCCGGGGCAGGAACAGGAACACCAGCGGGTACGCGATGATCGTGTACGGCACCGCGAAGAAGCCCATCGCGCCGGTCGCGTAGACCGCCGCCGGCACCGCGACGAAGGTGTACGCCGTGTACAGGTCGCCGCCCAGCAGGAACCAGGTCACCCACGTCCCGAAGCTCCGGCCGCCCAGCCCCCACTCGTGCAGGTGCTGGGCGTCGTCCGCCCGCCGCCAGCGCGAGGCCAGGAAGCCCATCACCGTCACCAGGACGAAGAACAGCAGGAAGACCGTCATCGCGGTCCAGTCCACGTGCTTCACGCCAGGCCCCCGTCCCGCGGACCGGCGACGGTGGGCGCGGAGACGGCGGAGGCGGCCCGGCGGGCCGCCTCGTCACGCCTGAGCAGCAGGTACGCCGTGCCGGAGAACAGCGCCGACAGCGGCACCCACAGCAGCTGGTACCAGTAGAAGAACGGCACCCCGCCCAGCTCCGGCGCGACCTTGCGGTAGGACGGCACCCACAGCATCACCACGATCGGCACCAGCAGGCACAGGCCCGCCAGCACCCGGGCGGCGGACACCACGGGCGGGGCGCCCGGGGGAGGAAGATGGGACGACGACACGAGAGGCTCCCGGAGGCTGACGAGGAGTCACCTCAGTGGCACCGCAACGCACACGGCCGTGCGTCCGCCGAGCAGCACCCTCGGTGATCGGAAGGTCCCCGCGAGGGTAGGGCAGGCGGGTGACCCTTGTCACTACCCCGTCAACCAGGAGCCGGACCGCCACCCGGACGTGTCGGCCACCCGGACGTGCCGGCCGCGCCCCGGTCAGGCCGGCCGGTTCAGCCGCGTGATGAACTTGTAGCGGTCGCCGCGGTAGATCGAGCGCACCCACTCCACCGGCGCGCCGTCCGCGTCGAAGGAGTGCCGGGACAGCTGCAGCATCGGCAGGCCCAGGTCGGAGCCGAGCAGGCCGGCCTCGCGCGGGTTGGCGAGGGTGGTCTCGATGGTCTCCTCGGCCTCGGCGACCGTCACCCCGTAGACCTCGCGCAGCGCCGTGTACAGCGAGTTGTGCTTGGCCAGGTTGCGCCGCAGCGCCGGGAAGCGCTTGGCGGACAGGTGCGCCACCTCGATCGCCATCGGGTCGCCGTTGGCCAGCCGCAGGCGCTCGATCCGCAGCACCCGGCCGCCGGGCTTGATGTCCAGCAGCGGGGCCAGCCGGTCGTCGGCGGAGATGTAGGCGACCTCGACCAGCCGGGAGGTCGGCTCCAGGCCCTGGGCGCGCATGTCCTCGGTGTACGAGGTGAGCTGCAGCGCCTGCGCGACCTTCGGCTTGGCGACGAAGGTGCCCTTGCCCTGGATCCGCTCCAGCCGGCCCTCGACGACCAGCTCCTGCAGGGCCTGCCGGACGGTGGTGCGCGAGGTGTCGAACTGGGCGGCCAGCGCGCGCTCCGGCGGGACCGGCGTACCGGCCGGCTGGGTCTCGGTCAGCTGCAGCAGGTGCCGCTTGAGGCCGTAGTACTTGGGGACCCGGGCCGTGGCGGTGGCAGGGCCGGTCTGGGTCGGCACGGTGGAGCCCTCGGCGAGCGCCGCCGCCGTGTCCCTGTCGCCACTCATGGCAGCTCTCACTCCTCGTTGGAGGCGGTCCCTTAACGGACCCCTAAGTCCTATGTAACAGCACATGTTTGCACGCACGGGGGAGCAACCGTGAGCCCCCGGCCGCATTCGCGGCCACCGGACGGCCCCGCGGCGGCCCCGCGGCGGCCTCCCGGCCGCCTCCCGACCACCGCGCGACGCCGGGTACGCGGCGGGCCCGGGACGGGCGCTGACGCCCGTCCCGGGCCCGTCCCGAGTGTCTCAGCCGGCCTGGGCGGCCGTCACCGCGAGCCCCGCGAGGGCCTCCGCGGCCGCGACCGCGCAGACCCGCGACCCGCCGTAGGTGGCCAGCGTGGTCACCCCGCTGGGGGCGAACAGCTCGGCGACCCCGTACGCGGTGCCGGTCTCCACCAGCACGGCGTCCGGCCGGTGCGCGACCAGGGCCAGCGCGGCCCGGCGCATCCAGGGGTGCCGGTGCACGTCGCGCACCACCACCACCAGCGGACGGCCGACCGCCGCGCCGAGCAGCGGGGCGGTGTCGATCTCGGCGTCGTCGGCGGCCACCGCGACGTGCAGCAGGCCGGAGCCCTCGGTCACGGTCGCGGGCGGCGCGACCCGGCTGGAGGTGGTGCCCGGCACCAGCTCGCCCAGCGGGCCCGCCACGCCCCACGGGGTCTCGTCGCCGGCCGCGATGTTCGCGCCCGGGGAGAACTCCACCACGTGCGGGACGCCGCCCAGCGGGCGGAGCTCGCCGGTGACCCGCAGCGCCCGGCGGGCGGCGGTCAGGCCGACGCCGACCTCGGCCTGCCGGCCGGCCTGGTCGGCCCGCACCCCGGCCGACCAGCGGGCCACGGCCCGGTTGCGCTCGGCCGCCTCGTGCAGGCGGGCGGCCGGCAGTCGGCCCTCGCGGACCGCCCAGACCAGGGCGTCGCGCAGGTAGACGAAGGCCGCCTCGTCGTTCAGGCCGCCGCCGACGCAGATGGTGTCGGCGCCGGCCGCGATGGCCCGCACCGAGCCGGCCGCGACGCCGTGGGTGCCGGAGATGGCGCCCATCTCGATGCCGTCGGTGACGATCAGCCCGTCGAAGCCGAGCTCCTCGCGGAGCAGGCCGGTCAGGATCCGCTGCGACATGGTCGCGGGCAGCTGGGCGTCGTAGGCGTCGAACAGGATGTGCGCCGTCATGATGCTCTTCACGCCGGCCGCGATGGCGGCGCGGAACGGCAGCAGGTGCTCGGCGAACTGGTCCAGGGCCAGGTCGATCCGGGGCAGCCCGAGGTGCGAGTCGCCGGCCGTGTCGCCGTGGCCGGGGAAGTGCTTGGCACAGGCCGCCACGCCGGCGGACTGCAGGCCGCGGACGTACGCCGCGGTGTGCCGGGCGGCCAGGTCGCCGTCGCCGCCGAAGGACCGGACGCCGATCACCGGGTTGTCCGGGTTGGAGTTGACGTCCGCGTCCGGCGCGTAGTTCAGGTTCACGCCGACGCCGGCCAGGTCGAACCCGATCGAGCGGGCGACCCGCTCGGTGAGGTCGGTGTCGTCGACCTCACCGAGCGCCAGGTTGCCCGGGTAGGAGGAGCCGCTGACCACTTCGAGGCGGGTGACGTCGCCGCCCTCCTCGTCGGTGGCGACCAGCAGGTCCCCGTTGAGCGCGTACAGCTCCGAGGTCAGCGCGGCGACCTGCTGCGGGGTGCGGATGTTGCGGCCGAACAGGGCGACGCCGCCGAGCTCGCCGTCGCCCAGTCTGCGCCGCAGCCACTCGGGCGCGGTCAGACCGGCGAAGCCGGGCTGCAGGACCGCTCCGGCGTCGCGGAGGAGATCGGCGCTTTCCGTACCGGGCATCGCCTTGTTTCCTTCCCTGGAGGTGGAGGTGTTTCAGGTGCAGTGGGGGTGAGGAAGGGGACTTAGCCCTTGACCGCACCGGCGGTGAGACCCGCCGACACCTTCTTCTGGAAGAACACGAACAGGATGATCACGGGCAGCGAGACGAGCAGGCCGCCGGCCATCTGCGAGCCGTAGTCCGCGGCACGGGTGGGCGTGGACGAGTAGAACGTCAGCCAGATCATCGAGGTCTTCGTCCCGGCGGTGTTCAGCAGGGTGCTGGCGACCACGAACTCGTTCCACGCCTGGATCCAGCTGTACACCGCGGTGGTGACCAGGCCGGGCAGGGTGAGCGGCAGGATGACGCGGAAGAACGCGCCCCACTGGGTGCAGCCGTCGACCATCGCGGCCTCGTCCAGCTCCGCCGGGATGTTCACGATGAAGGAACGCAGCGTCCAGATCACGTACGGGACGGTGAAGACCAGGTAGGCGAGGATCACACCGAGCAGCGAACCGGTCATGCCGGCGCTGTTCATCACGACGAACAGCGGGATGAGGATCGCCAGCAGGGGCACCATCTGGACCACCAGCATGGTGACGATGAAGAAGCTGCGGCCGCGGAAGTTGAACCGGGCCACGGCCACGGCGGCCAGGAAGCCGACCGCGACGCCCAGGATTACCGCACCCAGGGTGAGGATCAGGGTGTTCTGCAGGGCCGGCAGGAAGTCCTTGTCGTCGAAGATCGTCTTGTAGCTGTCGAAGGACAGCGACGACGGCCAGAACGTCGGGTCCTGGGAGATCAGGTCCTTGTTGGTCTTGAAGGTGGTCAGGATCATCCAGTAGATGGGGAAGGCCATCACGACCGCGACCAGCAGGGCGATGGTGTTCCACACCCAGGTCATGGCGCTGCTGCGGCCGACCTCGGTCTCCTTGGACCTCTTCGGCTTCTTGACCGGAGCGAGGACGGACTGCTGCGCCTCGGGAGCGGTGGGAAGGACGTCGGTCATCGCTCGTTGGCTCCGATCTTGAGCATCTGGCGGATGTAGAACACGAGCACCGCCAGCATCATGAGGATCATGACGATCGAGATCACCGAGGCCTCGCTGTACCGGGAGGACACGATGCCCTGCTGGTACAGGTAGGTGCCGATGGTCCGGTACCCCGGCTCGGGGGCGGCGTTGCGCAGCGAGTAGATCTGGGCGAAGACCTGGAAGTCCCAGATGAAGCTCAGCGCGGCGCTGATCATCAGGAAGGGCCGGATGACCGGGACGGTCACGTGGCGGAACGCCTGGAAGCTGTTGGCGCCGTCGAGCTTGGCGGCCTCCATCAGCTCCTTGGGCACCTGGGTCAGCGCGGCGTACAGGCCCAGGACGAGGAAGGGCAGGGCGCCCCAGACGATGACGGCGGCACCGACCACGTAGAGGCCGACCGTCGGGTCGGCGAACCAGTCGTAGTGCTTCCAGGACTCGTCGCCGGTGACCAGGAAGGCGATGTAGTCGACCACGCCGCCGTTGGACGAGAACAGCCAGCGGAAGATCTGGCCGTTGACCAGCGCCGGGATCGCCCAGACGAACATCATCACGGTGATCACGAGGACCCGGACCCAGTTGGAGACCCGGTTGAGCAGCAGCGCGATCAGCATGCTCAGCGCCATCGAGAGGAAGACCAGCTCGGCGGTGAAGTAGACCGAGCGGAGCACGACCTCCCAGAACTGGTTGTCGCTCAGCACCCGGGTGAACCCCTCGAAGCCGATGTACTCGGCCCGCTCCGGGTGCGCCAGCAGGGCGTAGCGGTTGACGTTCTGGAACGCCAGGTCGATCAGGCGGTACACCGGGTACGCCAGAACGCCCACGAGTGCGAGCACCGCGGGCAGCAGGAGGGTGTAGGGAATGTACTGGCCGGCCGCGAAGACGCCGCGCCGCTGCGACTTCTTCACCGGGGCAGGCCCCTGGCTCTCGGACCGCGTCACGGTCTCGTTGGTGGTCACACTCATCAGGGTCCTTCCCGGGCCCGCGGATCTGGTCGGTCCTGGCGCACGGGTAGGCAGTCCGCGCGTTCGCGGACTGCCCACCCCCTAACCTGCGCTCAGTGCGGTGGTCCGTCCGGGGAGATCCGACGGACTCCCCGGGCCGACCTGCGGTTCATTCCGGCTGTCAGCCGTTCAGGGTCTTGAGGACCCCGTCCTCGGCCTTCTTCAGCTCGGCCGCCGGGTCGCCACCGGCCGCGATCGCGCCGAAGGCGTCCTTCAGAGCGGTCTCGTTGGTGCCGGACCACAGCGGGGAGTTCGGGATGAACCAGGTCTTGCCCTCGGCGGCGGCACCGGCGGCCTCGTTGGCCGGAGCGGCCTGCTTGTAGACCGAGACCAGGTTCTTCGCGTTCGGGATCGCGTGCTTGGCGAGCGCGGTCTGCTGCGCGGTGTTGGTGAAGATCTGCAGGAAGGTCGCGCCCAGGCCGGCGTTCTTCGCGCTGGACGGGACGCCCAGGGTCGAGCCGCCGAGGAAGGCCGGGGTCGGGTCGCCCGCGTTGGTGCCCGGGAGGGCGACGGTGGCGAGCTTGTCCTTCAGGGCCGGGTTGCCGGTCTTCTCGTCGGCGACCGAGCCGACCTCCCAGCCGTTGCCGACGATGGCGGCGATGTTGCCCTTCGCCATCAGCGCGTCCTGGTCGGTCTCGTCGGAGGTGGTGCCGCCGACCGAGAAGTCCTTCTGCAGCTTGTTCCAGGTGGAGATGCCCTCGACGAACTTCGGGTCGCTGAGGGTGCTGGCCCACTTGTCGCCGGACTTCTTGGCGATGACGTCCTTGACACCGTACGAGCCGGCGCCGAAGGAGACGGCGGTGTACCAGTTCTTGCCCGGGAGGTACAGGGCGGAGAAGTTCGGGGTGCCGGCGTTGGCGGCCTTGACCTTGGTCAGGGCGTCGTTCAGCTCGGCCAGGGTGGTCGGGGCCTTGGTCACACCGGCGGCCTCGAAGAGGTCCTTGCGGTAAATCATGACGCGGGCGCCGGCGTAGTACGGCACGGCGTAGGTCTTGGTGCCGTCGGCGGACTGGCCGGCCGCGGCCAGCGAGTCCAGCCACTTGTCCGAGTTGTCGAACTTGCTCTTGACCGGGGTCAGGTCGACGAACGAGTCGGCGTCGAAGTACTTGGCACCCTGGGTGTTGCCGAGCTCGATGGCGTCGGGGGCGTTGCCGGAGAGCAGCGCGGTGTCGAGCTTGGTGGTGTAGTTCGACCAGGTCTGCCACTGGATGTCGACGTCAGCGCCGGTCTTCTGCTTGAACTCGGCCTTCGCGGCCTCGACGACGTCGTTCCACTGCTTCTGGGCGTCTTCCATCAGCCAGACGGTGATCTTCTTGCCCTTGCCGTCCGTGCTGAGGATCTCGCCCTTCGACTTGCCGTCGGACGACGAAGACGAAGAGCAAGCCGAGGCGACGAGCACGGTGGCGATAGCGGCCACGGCTGCGATCTTGCGGTTCAAACCATCCTCCAGAGGGATGAGCAAGGTAGGGCACCGGGCTGCTGGGCCGACTGGCCTGGAGCTGCGTTGTGCCGTATGTGGGGAACGTCACCGGGTGACACGGATACGAACTGCCGGGGCCGGCGGGCCGATCCGTGAGGTGGAGTAGACCATTGGTTTAGACCAACGCCTGGAGGTTGGCATGGACCAATGACGAGCGTCAAGGGTTCAAAGAGCGGTTGCACAAGCCGTTATCAACGCTTGACTCGGCCGTGTTGGACTGGACCAACGCCAGGAGGAATCGCCACCTATCGGGACACTTGGACACCCCGTCCGCCGGGCGGACGGACGGCGTGCGGCACATCTGTGGGGTCATGTCAAGTACGGCCCCCGGCGCGGGTGGTGGCAAGGGTGCGGCGCGGGGGCGGACGCGGCGCGGCCGCGGGCCGCCGGTCCGGGTGGGTCCGGGCGCGTCCGGGCGGTGGCCGAAAGCGGCGGGCCGGGCCGGTATTCGTCCCGGCCGAATGGGCCGGGGCTAATGCCGGCCGCCGGGGCGTCCCGGCTTTCCCGCGCCGGCCGCCAATACCGGGCCGGGAATCGCGGTTCGGACTTCCGCGGATTTCCCGGGTTCCGGGCGGGTCCGCCGCCCGGCGCGGGGCGCGCGCCCGGCGTTTTGCGCCGGGCCGGCCGGGATCCGGGCGCGCGGGCGGACGGGGCGGTGCCGGCGCCGGCGACGGCGCGCGAGGGGCGGTGGCGACCCGGCGGGTGCCGCCACAGGTCGGGTGGCCCGGGCGGCGGGCCGGCGGGTGGGGCCCGGGCGGCGCCGATCCCTTTCCGGAGGGAAGTCGTGCGTACTCGACCACCGGTGGCGGGACCCCGCCGACCGCCGGAGCGGGACCCCCGCCGCCCCGGCGCCCCCGCGGGGCGGCGGCCGGCCGGTGAATCCGGCGGAGCCGGGACCGGGAAATCACCCGTCCGGGGATTTCCGGAATTGCCCTTGATCCATTCCTCTCACCGAGGGTCACCTTAAGTGAGCCTAAAGTCATCCGGGAGCCGGTTCCCGGCCGGAGGTTGACGTGCCTGGACCAAGGAAGACAACGGATTGACAACGAGGTGGGCGCGAAACCGCACCCGCGTTGACGTCCCAAAATGGTCTAGGCCAAGATCCGGAAATCTGGTCTGTACCACTGCGCAGACCTCCCCGCCCCGAACCGGAGGACCGCGTTGAAGCGTCAGGTACTGGCCACGCTCAGCACAGCCGCCCTGCTGGCCACCGCCGCGGGCTGCACGTCCGGAGGCTCGTCGCCTTCCTCGACCGACGTCGACGCGAAGAACGCGACCGGCACCGTGACCGTGTGGCTGATGGACGACGCCCAGAAGAGCTGGCCCGAGCTGGTGCAGCAGGTGAACGACGAGTTCGCCGCGAAGTACCCCAACGTCCAGATCAAGCTGAGCTACCACCAGTGGCCGACCAAGGTCGCCGAACTGGACGCCGCGTTCGCCGCCGGCCAGGCCCCGGACGTGGTCGAGCTGGGCAACAGCGAGACCCTGAAGTACATCGTCAACGGTTCGCTGCTGCAGATGGACCGCGGCACCTTCGACAACTCCGACAACTGGATCAAGGGTCTCGCCGACACCTGCACGTACAACCAGACGCTCTTCTGCGTGCCGTACTACACGGGCGCCCGGATCGGCATCTACAACTCGAAGATGTTCCAGGAGGCCACCGGCTCCGCCGAGCTCCCGCAGAACGAGGACGACCTGGTCGGCGCCCTCGACAAGGTGGCGAACAAGTACAAGGGCAGCGCCGGCTACTCCTCGCTGTACCTGCCCGGCCCCTACTGGTACGCCGCGATGTCCTACGTCGCCGCGTACGGCGGCTCGATCGCCAAGTTCGACGCCGGCGGCACCTGGCACGGCACCCTGCACGAGGCCAAGGCCCAGCAGGGCCTGCAGCACTTCGTCGACCTGGTGAAGAAGTACAACAAGAGCGGCGACTACAAGGTCAACGAGGCCGACCAGGCCAAGGTGCTCGGCCACGAGAAGGCCGGCCTGATCTACGCCAACAGCTGGGAGCTCGGCATCGCCACGGCGCCGATCACCGGCACCCCGGCGCTGGAGGGCTCGCTCAAGATCGCCGCGATGCCCGGCCCGAACGGCAAGCCGCTGCCCTCCTTCATCGGCGGCTCCGACCTGGCGGTCACCGCCAAGTCGCAGAACGCCAAGGTCGCCACCGACTGGGTGCGGATGTTCACCAGCACCAAGTCCGAGCAGCTGCTGGCCGACAAGGACACCCTGCCGAACAACCTGGTCCAGCTCGCCCCGCTGAAGAACAAGCCCGCCACCGCCGCGGCCGCCAACGCGGTGCAGGACGCCTGGTTCACCCCGCTGGCCCCCGGCTGGGGCGCGATCGAGAAGCAGAACATCCTGGCCAACATGCTCAACGCGGTCTTCGCCGGCAAGAGCGTCGACCAGGCGACCAAGGAAGCCGACGCCCAGATCGACGAGCTGATCAACAACCCGGGCTGACCCGCCCGCCGGCCGACCGGGCCGGCGTCCCGCCCCTTGAGACCGGGCCCCGGCGCACCGTCACGGAGTGTGCCGCGGGGCCCGGTCGCACGTAGGATCGGGGCAGAACAGTTCCACGCAGCGAGGGTGCGGACTCGCCGCCGTTCAGAGGTCCCCGTCGGGCGTCCCGCCCCACGGGGTAGAACCATCTCTCCACGGAGGCACACCCCGATGTCCGACCCGCAGACTGTTTCCGTACCCGGCAGGATCATGTCGGCGGAGATGGCCGAGCAGCCGGCCGTCCTGCAGCGCATCCTCGACGAGGGCGCGCCCGCGATCCGTGAGATCGCCGCGCAGATCGCCGCCCGCAACCCGCGTTTCGTCCTGCTGACCGCCCGCGGCACCTCCGACAACGCCGCGCTGTACGCCAAGTACCTGATCGAGGTGCTGCTCGGCAAGCCGGCCGGCCTGACCTCGATGTCCACCACCACCGCCTACGGCGCCAAGCCGGACCTCACCGACTGCCTGGTCATCACGGTCAGCCAGTCCGGCGGCTCGCCCGACCTGGTGGCCTCCACCAAGGCGGCCCGCGAGGCCGGCGCGATCACCCTCGCGGTCACCAACAACGCGGCCTCGCCGCTGGCCGAGGTCTCCGAGTTCCACATCGACGTGCTGGCCGGCCCGGAGAAGGCGCTGCCCGCCACCAAGACCTACACCGCCGAGCTGCTGGCGCTGTACCTGCTCGTCGAGGGCCTGCGCGGCGGCGACGGCTCCGCCGCCAAGGTGCTGCCCGAGCTGGCCGCCGGCATCCTGGCCCGCCAGGGCGAGGTCAAGGACCTGGCCGAGCGCTACCGCTTCGCCCAGCGCCTGGTCATCACCTCGCGCGGCTACGGCTACCCGACCGCCCGCGAGGCGGCGCTCAAGCTGATGGAGACCACCTACATCCCGGCCTCCCCGTTCTCCGGCGCCGACCTGCTGCACGGCCCGCTGGCCATGGTCGACAACGTCTCGCCGGTCATCGCGATCGTTCCGGACGGCCGGGGCGGCGAGGCCCTGCAGCCCGTCCTGGACCGTCTGCGCGGCCGCGGCGCGGACCTGGTCGTGATCGGCCAGCAGGGCCAGGTCGACGCCGCCAGCGCGGGCTTCGCGCTGCCGGCCGGCGTGCCCGAGGAGGTCCAGCCGATCCTGGAGATCCTGCCGCTGCAGCTGCTGGCCTACGAGGTCACCATCGCCCGCGGCCAGGACCCGGACGCCCCCCGCGCGCTGGCCAAGGTCACCGAGACCCACTGACCCCACCCGGGGCGGCCCCGGCCGCCCCGGAGCGCGCAGAAGCCGCCCCCGCGAGGTCCCGCGGGGGCGGCTTCGCCGTGTCCGGGCCCCTGCGCCGGAGAGCCGGACACGTCCGGGGGTGGAACGGGGGACGGGCGGGGGCGGAAAACACTACGGGCCACGGCGCCGACACAGGACCCTCAACCTGTGCGGCACCGCAGCCCGGAGCTGTATGCCGGAGGCGGGGACCGTCCGAGAGTTGTGCGGGACCCTCGAACGACGCCTCCGACCGAGGAGCGGCCGCGCGCGGTCAGGGCAGTTGCGCGGGGGGCCTCTCCTTGGTGCATGTTCATTGTGGACTAGACCAATTGTGGTTGTCCAGGGGGGCGCCACGATTGGTCTGGACAACGTGGGCCGGGGTGGTCGGCGATACCCTCACGGTGTGCCCTCGCTGAACGAACTCGTCCGCCGCCACACCACCCTCACCGGTGCCGACGTGGAGTGGCTGCACCTCCTGGTCTCGGAGTGGCAGCTGCTCTCCGACCTGTCCTTCGCCGACCTGGTGCTGTGGATCCCCACCTGGGACGGCATCCGCTACGTCTCGGTGGCCCAGATGCGGCCCAACACCGGCCCCACCTCGTACCAGGACGACATGGTCGGCCACCTGGTGCCGCGCGGCCGCCGACCGCTGCTGGACGCCGCCTACGACGAGGGGCGGATCGTCCGCGAGGGCGACCCGGAGTGGCGGGAGGAGGTGCCGGTGCGGGTGGAGTCCATCCCGGTGCGACGGGACGGCAAGGTGCTCGGCGTGATCGCCCGCAACACCAACCTGCTCACCGTCCGCACCCCCAGCCGGCTGGAGCTCACCTACCTGCAGAGCGCCTCCGACCTGGCCCAGATGATCGCGGCCGGCACCTTCCCCTACCCCGGCGCCGAACAGGCCGACATGGACGCCGCGCCGCGGGTCGGCGACGGCCTGATCCGGCTCGACGCCGAGGGCGTGGTCACCTACGCCAGCCCCAACGCGCTCTCCGCCTACCACCGGCTCGGCCTCACCACCGACCTGGTGGGCAGTCACCTCGGCCGGAGCACCGCCGAACTGGTCCCGCCCAGCCGGGGCGCCGTGCACGAGGCCCTGGTCAAGATGGCCAGCGGCTGGGCGCCCCGGCAGACCGAGATCGAGGCCCAGGGCGGCGTGGTCACCCTGCGGACCATTCCGCTCAAGCCCAAGGGCACCCCCACCGGCTCCCTGGTGCTCTGCCGGGACGTCACCGAACTGCGCCGCCGTGACCGCGAGTTGATGACCAAGGACGCCACCATCCGGGAGATCCACCACCGGGTCAAGAACAACCTGCAGACCGTCGCCGCGCTGCTGCGCCTGCAGTCCCGCCGGATGGACTCGGACGCCGGCCGGGCCGCCCTCGACGAGGCCGTCCGCCGGGTCGGTTCGATCGCCATCGTGCACGAGACCCTCTCGCAGGCCCTGGACGAGTCGGTCGCGTTCGACGAGATCGCCGACCGGGTGCTCGCCATGGTGATGGAACTCTCCCAGGACGGACGGGTGGTGACCCGCCGCAGCGGCTCCTTCGGCATCCTCTCCGCCGAGGTCGCCACCCCGCTCGCGATGGTCCTCACCGAGCTCACCCAGAACGCCCTGGAACACGCCTTCGGCCCCAGCACCTCCGGCAACCTGGAGGTCAGCGCGCTGCGCGGCCGCGCCCCGGCCGGCGGCAAGGGCTGGTCCGACACCTGGAACAACGGCGTGAAGCCCGAGGAGTACCTGCTGATCACCGTGCAGGACGACGGCCGCGGCATGCCCGAGGGCTTCGACCCGCAGACGGCCGGCAACCTCGGCCTGCAGATCGTCCGCACCCTCGCCACCGGCGAACTCGGCGGCACCTTCGACATGGTGGCCACGCCCGAGGGCGGCACCAAGGTGGTGCTGGAGATCCCGGTCCGCTAGCGGGCCCGGCGCCGGGCCCTCGCCCTCCGGGGGAGGGGGCTCCGCGCCGGTCCGGGCCGGAAGACGGGCCAGAAGACAGAAACGAGGCCCCGCCGACCGGGGGGGGGTGGGTCGGCGGGGCCTCTCGACCCGGTCCGGCCGTCGGGGGGAGTCGGCCGGAACGGGGGCTTCTGGTGTGGCGCGACGCCCGCCCCGTGCATTGCACACGGTGAGCGCCACAGGCCAACGATATTGCTCTAAGTGAACAGTATCAAGTGCCTGGGCGGCTCGCGTCGTCGGCCCCGCGGATCGAGCGGGGCCCGTTCGGGAAGGCTCGGCCGGCCAAACGCGGCCGAACCCTTGATCGTGGGTTGATCCGTACTGCTCTGACGCGGTGTCAGCTGGTTCAGGCGGTGCGGGCCCGGTTGCGGGCGGCGCGGCGCTTCATCGCACGACGCTCGTCCTCGCTCATGCCGCCCCAGACGCCGGCGTCCTGGCCGGTCTCCAGCGCCCACTGCAGGCACTGCTCCATCACGGGACAGCGGCGGCACACGGCCTTGGCTTCCTCGATCTGCAGCAGAGCAGGGCCGGTGTTCCCGATCGGGAAGAACAGCTCCGGGTCCTCTTCGCGGCAGACAGCGCGGTGGCGCCAGTCCATGGTCGTCCAACTCCTCCGGTCGTCGGGTGGTGGCCCGGCGACTCACTCGAATGGCTTGTGAATGTGAACGCTTTCACGAATCCCGCAACAGCAAAAGGGACCAAAGGCCCATCGGGCCCGGGCGGTCTGTGCTGAGGGGGGTTCGGCGATTCGTTGGGCCCTCCCGCGGTGTCCCGCTGTGGTGTCCCGATCGCCATGTAGAGGTTCGCAAACCTCGAAGCCGGATACAACCCCCTTCGGCAAGAAATTTTTGATTCTTCGGTGTCGCCTACCTCACAGGCAGTACTTCTATGGGGTGAAGGGGCTCGAACGTTCGAGAGCAAGGCGACACCCCCCTTCTGGTCACACAATCACACGCAGTGCCCGTCGTACGCCTGTGAAACTGACGCGACTCCTGTCTCCAAGGTGGTCCCCGTCGACCTGAAACGGGGCCGGTTCCTCTGAAACCAAGGTGAAGTGCCGAACGTCGTGATAGGAGACGAGGTGCTTCCCGGCGGGGCCGGCCGGGCGTTCGCCCCCCTCCGCGGCGGGCAGCGGACGGAGGATCTGACGGACCGTCCGGGCGGTCCGGAACGCGGTCATTCGAGTGATGCCGAAGATGTCGAGATCGGTTTCGAAGGACGCCGAGGGCGACGGGAAGACCGGACGCGAACCCAGGAACGTCCACGGCGAAGTGTTCGAGACTATGGCCATCACCATGCCCGGAACCGGGTCCCGGCCATTGATCTCCAGGGAGATCGGCCCCGAACGGCGGTGTTCACGTTCGGTGACGTAGTGCCGGAGCGCCTCGACGACGTAGAGCGCGTGCGTGGACTTGCGCCCCGCACGGCGCTGGCGCTCCACCCGGCCGACCACGCCCGCGTCGAAACCCAGGCCCGCCGTGAACGTGAACCAGCGGTCCGGCAGCCCGTCGGTCAGCGCCTTGCCCAGGCCGATCGCCCGCTCCCGGCGGTCCGCCAGCGCGTCCAGCAGCGCGCCGGTCGCCTCCACCGGGTCGTTCGGCAGGCCCAGCGCCCGGGCGAACACGTTGGTCGAACCGCCCGGCACCACCGCCAGCCGCGGCACCCGGTCGCCCGGCCCGTGCGCCAGCAGGCCGTTCACCACCTCGTTGACCGTGCCGTCGCCCCCCAGCGCCACCACCAGGTCCACCGCGCCGTCCTCGGCCGCCTGCTGCGCCAGGTCGCGGGCGTGGCCGCGGTACTGGGTCTGCGCGACGTCCAGCTTCAGGTCGCTGCGCAGGGCATGGGTCAGGACGTCCCGGGTCCGGCCACTGGTGGTGGTCGCCTTCGGGTTCACGACCAGGAGAGCGCGCATGGTGATCAGCCTACGACCCGCCCGACGCGGGCCCACCGTTACCCTGGCCCGGTGACCGCTGAAACCGCCTCCACCCCCGCTGCCACCGCCCGGCCCGTCCCGCTGCTCGTCGGCGCGGCGCTCACCGCGCTGGAGGGCGCGGCGATGGCCGGCTGGGGCGTCTACAACCTGCTGTCCGGCTTCGTCGGAGCGGACGCCGACTTCGGCCGCGCCGAGCTGGGCGGCGCCGTCCTGCTGCTGATGGGCCTGCTGCCGGTGCTGGCCGCCCGCGCGCTGCTGCGCGGACGGCGCTGGGGCCGCAGCCCCGCCGTGCTCACCAACTCCATCTGCCTGCCCGTCGCGTACTACATGTGGCAGTCCGGCGGCGTGATGGCCGCCGTCGGCGTCGCCGTCGGGCTGCTCGGCCTGGCCGGCATCGTCGGCCTGCTCAACCCCAAGGTGACCGCCGTGCTCTACGGCACCCCCGACGACGGGCGGTAGGCCCCGCCACGGCCCCGCCACGGCGCCGCGACGGCGCCGTACGTCGCTGCGTGCGCGGCAGCGCGCCCGCGGGACGCCGCAGGGCCCGTCCCCGGGTGGGGGCGGGCCCTGCGGCGCTCGGGCGCGGGCGTGCGCGGTCGCTCCTACTCCTCGACCAGCAGCTTCTCGCGCAGCTGCGCGAGGGTGCGGGCCAGCAGCCGGGAGACGTGCATCTGGGAGATGCCGACCTCGGCCGCGATCTGCGACTGGGTCATGTTCCGGAAGAACCGCAGCACCAGGATCTTCTGCTCCCGGGGCGGGAGTTGGGCCAGCAGCGGCTTCAGCGACTCGCGGTACTCGACGCCCTCCAGTGCCTCGTCGGTGGCGCCCAGGGTGTCCGCCACGGCCGGCGACTCGTCGTCGCTGTCCGGCACGTCCAGCGAGAGCGTGGAGTACGCGTTGGCGGACTCCAGGCCCTCCAGCACGTCCTCCTCCGAGATGCCCAGGTGCTCGGCCAGCTCGTGCACCGTCGGCGACCGGCCGTGCCGCTGGGACAGTTCGCTGGTCGCCGTGGTCAGCGACAGCCGCAGCTCCTGGAGGCGGCGCGGCACCCGCACCGCCCAGCCCTTGTCGCGGAAGTGCCGCTTGATCTCGCCGACGATGGTCGGCGTCGCGTACGTGGAGAACTCCACCCCGCGCTCGTGGTCGAACCGGTCCACCGACTTGATCAGGCCGATGGTGGCGACCTGGGTCAGGTCGTCCAGCGGCTCGCCGCGGTTGCGGAAGCGACGGGCCAGGTGCTCCACCAGCGGGATGTGCATCCGGACCAGCTGGTTGCGGATCTCCACCCGCTCCGCCGACCCCTCCGGCAGCTCGGACAGCCGCACGAACAGCGCCCGGGCCGCCTCGCGGTCCGGGGCGCCGCTGCGGTGCCCCTGCGCCGGCACGGTCGAGCGGACGGCCTCGGCGGCCACCGCCGGAACGTCGTCCGCCGCGGGCGGGACGACGGGCTCGGCAGCGGGCGCCGGCTCGGGCCGCTCGGGCTTCGGATCGGTCGGCTGGCTCATCCGGTGGGAGTCCTTCGCGGGGGCTTCGTCAGGGGTGGCGGTGCGGGCGACGCCCGCCTGCGGCGGTACGACGGCAACTGTGCGGTCCAGATCACTCACGGCGGTCACCCGTTCCGTTCCGAGAACACGTCACTGGCTACGGCTGGCCCGGCGACCCGCCGCGCTTCTTGTGCAGGCTGATGGAGACCGTGTTGTCCGGAGCGACCGTCGAGTCGACCTCGCCGGCCAGCGCGGAGAGCACCGTCCAGGCAAAGGTGTCCCGCTCCGGGGCCCGGCCGTCGGTGGTCGGCGCCGACACGGTCACCCGCAGCGCGTCGCCCACCAGGCGGAACTCGCAGCTCAGGATCGAGCCCGGCACCGCCTGCTGGAGCAGGATCGCGCAGGCCTCGTCCACCGCGATCCGGAGATCCTCGATCTCGTCCAGGGTGAAGTCCAGCCGTGCCGCGAGACCGGCCGTCGCCGTCCGCAGCACCGAGAGATAGGCGCCCGCCGCGGGCAGCCGGACCTCAACGAAGTCCTTCACTCCGGGCTCGCCGTCGATCTGGGACACCCTCACCTCCTGGGTGGCGCACGGTGCTTGCGGCCGGGGGAGCTGCCAACACCACTACTGGCTCGGTTCAACTGCCTTGTGCCCCGAGACGTTACCGCGCCCGGGGTCGGTCTGTCGTGATCTCGCACCACCGTCACGGGAACGAGGGATCACCGTTCGAACAGGAGCGTGCTCAGCGCGGGACGGAGCCGAGCTCGGCGAGCGCGCCGTCGGTCAGCCGGAAGACCGTCCACTCGTCCATCGGCACCGCGCCGAGCGACTTGTAGAAGCCGATCGACGGCTCGTTCCAGTCCAGCACCGACCACTCCAGGCGCTGGTAGCCGCGCTCCACGCAGATCCGGGCCAGCTCGGTCAGCAGCGCCTTGCCGTGGCCGCCGCCGCGCTTCTCCGGGCGGACGTAGAGGTCCTCCAGGTAGATGCCGTGGGTACCGCGCCAGGTCGAGAAGTTCCGGAACCAGAGCGCGAAACCGACCCGCTCGCCCGACTCCTCCTCGGCGATCAGGCCGAACACCGCCGGGTGCTCGCCGAACAGCGCGTCGTGCAGCTGCTCCTCGGTGGCCCTGGCCTCGGACAGTGCGCGCTCGTACTCGGCGAGTTCGCGGATCATGGCGCGGATGAAGGGGACGTCGTCGGGAGTCGCGGTGCGGATCATACGGTCGAGCGTACTCATCTCACCCCTCCATCCGGAATGGGCTTTATGCCCGGGGCGGCACCGCCGGAAACGGGCTCCGGGCGGTGCGCCCCGGGCAGCGGGGACCGGGGCCGGCCGTGGTGCGGTCAGCCGGCGAGCAGGACGAGCAGGACGAGCAGGACGAGCAGGGCGAGCGGTGCGGTCAGGCGGCGGGCCGCCGGGCGAGCAGGGCGTTCAGCAGGGCCGCGCCGTGGGCGGCGTCGCCGACGCTCACCGCGAAGTCGTGGCCGTTGCCCCGCAGCCGCACCACCAGGCACTCGCCGGAGCGCAGCATCACCGTCGTGCCGAGGCCGTTGAGCCGGTAGCCCCAGCCGCCGACCTGGGCCGCGCTGCGCCGCTCGACCCGGGCCGACTCCAGCTCCGCCAGCGTCCAGCGGCGGGTCGGCAGGCCGAACGGGCCCAGCGCCACCTCCAGGCCCGCCGCCGAGACCCGGGCCCGCACCGACGAGCAGCAGGCGGTCGCCAGGCAGACCACCGCGAACGTCGCGAACAGCGCCCAGCCCCACGACCCCCCGAACAGGCCGGTCGCCGCGCCCGCCAGCGCCAACGCCGCCAGCGTGCCGCTCGCCAGCGCGACGCCGCGCAGCGAAGGGCTCACCGCCCACGAGAACCACACCGCGCGCTCGCCCTCGGCGAGTTCCAGCACCGGCCCGGCCGGCGCCGGGGGAGCGGCGGCGGCCAGGCCCCGGCCGCCCAGCAGCCGCACCGCGGCGGCGGTCAGCAGCGCCGCCGCGAACGCGCCCAGCAGCCAGCCGAGCGGCAGCCCGGCGCCGTGCCAGTCGGCGTGGTCCAGGTTGGCGCGGACGGCGGCGGTCTGCAGGCCGAGGAACAGCACCCCGCCCGCCAGCAGCCCCGCCAGGTTCCACACCCGCAGCAGCGGATCCGCCCGGCGCAGCCCCAGCAGGGCCAGGCCGCCCACCGTCGCCCAGATCAGCGCCGGCACCAGGCAGGCGGCCCAGAGCGGCATCGAACCGTTCGCGCTGCCGCCGTTCCAGTGCGTGGCCACCGGGTCCGGCAGCCGGTCGGCGACGGTCAGCGGCAGCGCGGCGGTCAGCGCCGCCGTCCCCGCGACCCAGAGCGCCGGCCACAGCAGGCCGCTCCGCTTCGTGCTCGTGCTCTCCGGCCCGGTCACGGTATCCCCCTGATCATCTCGATGAGTTCGGCCCTGCTGTACCCGCTCCGGGCCGCCTCCGCGACCAGCGCGCGGGCCTGCTCCAGCAGCCCCGAGCGCCGCTCGGCGCCGTCCGCGACGGTCACGCCGCGGCCCCGGCGGAACTCCAGCAGCCCGTCGTCGCGCAGGTCGCGCAGGCCGCGCAGCACGGTGTTCACGTTGACGTCCAGCGCCTCCGCGAGCTCCTTCGCCGAGGGCAGTCGGTCGCCCGGGCGGCACTCGCCCTCGGCGACGGCGCGGCGGACGGCGGCGGCGACCTGCTCGTGCAGGGGCCGGGTGTCCTTGGTGTCCAGTCTCAGCAGCATGGTGCTAATGAAACTAGCACCATTCGCTTCATGGGGGAATGGTGGGGGGTGGGGCGGGGGTGGGGGCTGGGGCCGGAAATGCGAAACACCCGGTCACCGGCGGAGCCGGTGACCGGGTGTCGCGTGAACTGGTGGCGCGTCAGGCCTTCTTGGTCTCCCAGAAGATGGCGTCGATCTCGGCGATCAGGTCGAGCAGGGCCTGGCCGGTCGCCGGGTCGGTGGACGCCTTGGCGGCCGAGGCGGCCTTGCCGGCCCGGTTGAACAGGTCGTGCAGGCCCGGGTAGGCCTCGAAGTGCGGGGCCTTGAAGTAGTCGGTGTGCAGCACCGAGAGGTGGTGCTTGACCAGCTCGGCGCGCTCCTCCTTGATGACGATGGCGCGAGCACGGAACTCGGCGTCCTCGTTGGCCTGGTACTTCTCCTGAGTCGCCTTCACGGACTCGGCCTCGATGCGGGCCTGGGCCGGGTCGTACACGCCGCAGGGCAGGTCGCAGTGGGCGTGGGCGGTGACTCGCGGAGCAAACAGACGAGAGAACATGGGGGTCCTTCCTTAGATCGTCTTCCCGCGCCCGACATTACCCTCACCTCGGGCCGAAATCCCCGCCGCCCCGGAGGCCTAGGGCAAAAGAAGGAGTTCGAACCGTGCGATTTGGGACACCGTTCGGCATCGCCGACATCGCCGGCCCGTCCATGCGTCGACTGCTCTCGGACGGCGACCGGGTGCTGGTCCGCTACGGTGCGCCGCTGCGACCGGGAGCGGTCGCGCTGTTCCGGCACCCGCTCCAGCAGGACCTGTTGGTGGTCAAGCGCGCGGCGGACCGTCGGCCGGACGGCTGGTGGATGCTCTCCGACAACCCGTTGGTGCGCACCGACAGCCGCGAATACGGCGCGGTGCCGGACGAGTTGGTGCTCGGCCGGGTGCTGCTGCGGCTGGCGCCCCGACCGGCCTGGCTGGCCCCGGGGCGCCGGCTGGAGCGCCTGCTGCGGGGGCGGCCGCCGCGGCTGGCCGAGCGCTTCGGCGTCAGCGTTCCGTTCGACGACGCCCTGTGACGTGGCACCGATGTCACGTCAACTCATGACGCGGCAATTCATGACACGGCATCGGTGATGTGGCAGCTCATGACGCGACACGGATGACGCGACACGGATGACGCGACACGGATGACCCGGCAACTGGTGACCCGACATCGATGTTGCGTCATCGATGACCTGGCACCTCATGTCGCGTCACCGATGTCGTGTCACAGTTCCTGGACCGCCAGCGCGCGTTGGGCCTCCTGGCGCTTGCGGGCCCGGTACGCGGCGACGTTGGCGCGGGTGGCGCAGCGGTCGGAGCAGTAGCGGCGGGAGCGGTTGGTGGAGGTGTCGAGGTAGGCGTTGCGGCAGGGGGCGGCCTGGCAGATGCCGAGGCGGTCGACGCCGAGGCCGGTGAGGTGGATGGCCAGGCCCATGCAGGCGACGGCGGCGTAGTTGGCGGCCGCGGTGGGGGCGTTGTCGGCGAGGTGCAGGTGCCAGTTGGGGCGGCCGGTGTCGTCCAGGTCGTCGTGGCCGGAGACCAGCGGGCTGACGGGGTACTCCACCATCAGGCTGTTGAGCAGGTCGACGGCCCGGACGTCCTCGCCCCCGGCGGCGGCCTCGAAGACGCCGCGCAGCCGGGTGCGGACGGCGCGCAGCCGGGGCAGGTCGGCCTCGTCGGCGAGCGCGGCGGCCCGGGAGGGGCCGCCGAACAGGGCGCGGACGGCCTCCACCGAGGTGAGGTCGTCGGTGCCGCGGTCGGGCTCCTCGCTGTTGACCAGCCGGACGGCGAAGTCGGCGTACGAGGCGAGCTCCACGGGAGTCCTTCCGGCCGGGGTGTAACGGGTCGAATGACTCCAGGGTATTACAGGTGCGGGCGGACGCGCCGGTGCCCGCCGTGCGCGGGGGCGCAGGGCGGGCACCGGGGGCGTACCGGGTGCACGGCGGGCGTGCGGCAGGTGTGCGAGCGGGCGGGGTCAGAGCACCTTGGAGAGGAACGCGCGGGTGCGTTCGTGCTTCGGGTCGCCCAGCACCTCGCGCGGGTGGCCGGACTCGACGACCACGCCGCCGTCCATGAAGACCAGCGCGTCGCCGACCTCGCGGGCGAAGCCCATCTCGTGGGTGACCACGATCATCGTCATGCCGTCCTCGGCGAGGCCGCGCATCACGTCGAGCACCTCGCCGACGAGTTCGGGGTCGAGCGCCGAGGTGGGCTCGTCGAACAGCATCAGCTTGGGCCGCATGGCCAGTGCCCGGGCGATCGCGACGCGCTGCTGCTGGCCGCCGGAGAGCTGGGAGGGGTAGTTGCCGGCCTTGTCGGCCAGGCCGACCCGCTCCAGCAGGGCCATCGCCCGCTCCCGGGCCTCGGCCCGGCCCTCCTTCTTGACCCGCAGCGGGGCCTCGACGATGTTCTCCAGCGCGGTCATGTGCGGGAACAGGTTGAAGCGCTGGAACACCATGCCGATGTCCTGGCGCTTGAGGGCGACCTCGCGGTCCTTCAGCTCGTAGAGCCGGTCGCCCTTCTGCCGGTAGCCGACCAGTTCGCCGTCGACGTACAGCCGGCCGGCGTTGATCTTCTCCAGGTGGTTGATGCAGCGCAGGAAGGTGGACTTGCCGGAGCCGGACGGGCCGACCAGGCAGAACACCTCGCTCTGCCGCACCTCCAGGTCGATGCCCTTGAGCACCTCCACCTGCCCGTAGGACTTGTGCACGCCCTCGGCCCGGACCATCGGGTGGTCGGGGGCCGCCTGCGGCTTGGTCAGGTCGGTCATGCGTCCTTCCCTCCGTCCGATGCGCCGCCACCCGGTGCGCCGCCACCCGGCGTACCGTCGCCCGGTACGCCGCCGCCCGCCGCGCCGCCGGTCCCCGGGGAGGGGGAGGCGGCGGGCTTGGCGGCGGGGGCGCGGCGGGTGAGGAGCGCGCGGGCCCGCTGCAGCGGGGTGGGCGGCAGCGTCCGGTTGGCGCCGCGGGCGAAGTGGCGTTCCAGGTAGTACTGGCCGACGGTGAGGATCGAGGTCAGCAGCAGGTAGTAGATCGACACCGCGATCATCGCGGGGATCGGCTTGTAGGTGCGGGTGGCGATGTCGTGCCCGGCGGTGAACAGCTCCACCAGGGCGATCACCTGCACCAGCGAGGTGGTCTTCAGCATCGAGATGGTCTCGTTGCCGGTCGGCGGGATGATCACCCGCATCGCCTGCGGCAGCACGATCCGGCGCAGCGCGGTGGCCCGGCTCATGCCGAGCGCGTGCGCGGCCTCGGCCTGGCCCTCGTCCACCGACTGGATGCCGGCCCGGACGATCTCCGCCATGTAGGCGGCCTCGTTGAGGCCGAGGCCGAGCAGGGCGGCGGTGAACACCGGCACCAGGGTGTTGGAGTCCTGGGACCAGAAGGCCGGGCCGAACGGGACGCCGAGCGAGATCTGCTTCCACAGCACGCCGATGTTGTTCCAGAGCACCAGCTGCACCAGCACCGGGGTGCCGCGGAAGATCCAGATGTAGAGCCAGGCGGTGCCGGAGAGCACCGGGTTGCGGGAGAGCCGCATCACGGCGAGCAGCACCCCGCCGACCACGCCCATCAGCATGGCCAGCACGGTCAGTTCCAGGGTGGACCAGATGCCGTGGATGACGGTGGGGTCGCGCAGCACGGCGCCGATGAAGGCCCAGTCCAGCGCCTGGTTGGTGAACAGGACGTGCAGCAGCATCGCGGCGAGCACCGCGATGACCGCCACGGAGGCCCAGCGGCCGGGGTGGCGGACGGGAACGGCCTTGATGGCCTCGGGTCGTCCCCGGCCCGCCGGTCCCTGGTCGGTCGTCTTCACGTGGTTACCTCGTCAGGGGTTCGGGTGACGGGGCGTCAGCTCTGGGCGGCGTTGATCTCGGAGGTGGTGACCGCGCCGGCGGCCACGCCCCACTTGTCGAGGACGGTCTTGTAGGTGCCGTCCGCGATCAGCGACTTGATCGCGCCCTGGACGGCCGGGCTGAGCGGCGAGCCCTTGGCCAGGATCACGCCGTAGGGGGCGGAGCCGTAGGTCTCGCCGAGCTTCTCCAGCTGGCCGCCGGTCTGCTTGAGGGCGTAGTCGACGACCGGGGAGTCGGCCAGCATGACCTGCTCGCGGCCGGAGACCAGGGCCTGGGCGACGTCGGTCTGCAGCGCGAAGCGGTCGCCGTCGTTCGGGATGGCGGGCTTGCCGGCCTTGGCGCAGTCCGGGTTGCGGGTGTCCTTGATCTCGTCGGCCTGGGTGGTGCCGTCCTGGACGGCGACCTTCTTGCCGCACAGGTCGTCCAGCACGATCTTGTCCGGGTTGCCCTTCTTCACGGCTGCGGAGGTGCCGGCCGAGAAGTAGGTGACCATGTCGACCTGCTCCTGGCGCTCCTTGGTCGCGGTGAAGGAGCTCATGCCGAGCTGGTACTTGTTCGACTGGACGCCCGGGATGATGTCGGTGAAGCCGGCGCTCTGGAACTCGGCGGTCAGGCCCAGCTTCTGGGCGATGGCCACGCCGAGGTCGACGTCCATACCGACGATCTTGCCCTTCTCGTCCTTGAACTCGTTGGGCGCGTACGAGGTGTCGGAGCCGATCACCAGCTTGCCGGTGGACTTCAGCTCGGCCGGGACGAGGCCGGCCAGTGCCGGGTCGGCCTGGACGGCGGGGATCGCCTGGGTGGGGATCGGGGCCGCGCCCGAGGTGGTGGTGGTCGAGGTGGCCGAGCTGCCGCAGGCGGTGAGCAGCAGCGTGCCGGCGGCCAGGGCGGCGGCCGCGGCGAGCGACCGGGAGGTGCGCGGGGCGCGCGGAGTGCGGGGAGCGGGCATGGGGGGATCTCCTCCGTGGGATCGGACGGGGTGCCGCGCCGCGGGCGGGGCGGTGCGGTACAGCGGGGTCGGTGCTCGCCACCCTCCGCCGAGGTGACAGGTGGTTCCGATGTGTGGGGAATCCTGCCACTGTGGGTGGGAAATCGGAGCCCGCGGCAGATCAAAATCGGATAACAGGACTGCCGTGTGTCCGCTATGCGGAACTTTTCCCCGATCATGTCACCCGATGCATACTCATGCACCGGGTGACCGCCCCTTGGTCCGACGACCCGTCAGAAGCTCCCGTTCACCACCGCGCTCTGCACCGCGCCGCTGCTCAGCCCCCACTTGGCCAGCACCTTGTCGTACTCCCCGCCGCGGATCAGCTGGTCCAGCGCCTTCGCCACCACGTCCCGCAGCGCGGCGTCCTCCTTGGCGAACGCGATCCCGTACGGCGCGACCTGCAACTCCGGGCCGGCCACCTGGAACTGGGCGCCGGCCCGCCCGTTCTTCACCGCGTGCTGCGCCACCGGGGTGTCGTTCAGGTCCGCCGCCGCCCGGCCCTGGGCGACCAGCGCCAGCGCCTGGTCGTCGGTCTCGGTCTCGGTCACGGTCAGCTTCTTGCCGGCCTTCTGGCAGGCCCCGACCTGGCGCTCCACCAGCACCGCCTGGACGGTGTCGCGCTGCAGGGCGACGGTCCGCCCGCACAGGTCGTCCAGCTTGGCGATCTTCTGCGGGTTGCCCTTGGCCACCACGATCGAGGTGCCGGTGACGAAGTAGTCGACGAAGTCCAGGCCGTCGTTGACCTTGCGGGCCTCGTCGTCGGTGCCGTCCCGGCGCTGCGGGTTGTCGGTCATCCCGGACATCACCAGGTCGTACTCGTGGGCCTGCAGCCCCAGCCGCAGCCGGTCGAACGGCACGTCGCTGAACTGCACCCGGACGCCCAGCACGCCGCCGAGCGCGTTGGCCAGGTCCACGTCCAGGCCGTCCGGGGCGCCGCCCTCCGCCTTGAAGCCGATCGGCGCGTACGTCAGGTCCGCGCCGACCCGCAGCACGCCCGCCGAACGCACCGGGGCGGGCAGCAGGGCGTGCAGGTCGGACGCCGGACCGGCGGCGCCGCCGCCGCCCGACGACGAGGAGGTGGAGGCGCACCCCGTCAGCAGCAGCGAGCCGGTCACCGCGGCGGCGGTCAGCGCGCCGGCCCGGTGCGGGGTGCGGGATCTGGCGGGGGGAGTGGCCGTCGACATCTTGGGTCCTCCTGTGGGAGAGGGAGCGGGCCCCCGCCGCCGCGCGCTGGTGTGCGCGACCTGGTGCGACGGGGCAGGACGGGGCCCGACGTGCGCGGGAACGTCCGGACAACGGTGGTCGAACACCGGATACTGCCATCCCACCCTGATGGATCGGGTAGCGGGTGTGTCAGAATCTGGTATCGGGTGACCCCCGACGCAGAACTCAGACCGCCGGTTCGCCACAGGGCCGGGGGCGCGGACGAACGGAAGCCCTCACCGGCTCCGTATCGGAGGCGCCGGTTTCCCCTCCGTGTCTGCGTTCACTCCTGCGAGTGCCCTGCGGACCCCTCGCTCCTCAGGGGTCACGCGGACAAGAAGGACCCGGCACAGGTGCGGTGCCGACGTCCGGACGAACAAGCGCAGAACACCTAAAACCCTCACCCGAGGGCGCCGCCCGACGGCAGCGCCCCGACCCGGACACGGGTACGCCGCAGGCGGCGTGCCCGTACTCGCGCATTGCCGCGCCAGGGTCGAAGTCCGTCGGACGCGCGCCTTCGCCGATACATGACGAAGAGGTCATTGTGGCAGCGGAGATCATCACCGACACCCAGAGCACCGACGATCCGGTCGACGCCGTCTTCGCGCTGCACCGCGGCGGCAAGATGGAGATCCGGGCGACCGTCCCGGTGCGCGACGCGGACGACCTGTCGCTCGCCTACACCCCGGGCGTGGCCCGGGTCTGCACCGCCATCGCCGAACGACCCGAACTGGTCGACGACTACACCTGGAAGTCCAACACGGTCGCCGTGGTCACCGACGGCACCGCGGTGCTCGGCCTCGGCGACATCGGCCCGGAGGCCTCGCTGCCCGTGATGGAGGGCAAGGCCATCCTGTTCAAGCAGTTCGGCGGCGTCGACGCGGTGCCGATCGCGCTCGCCTGCACCGGGGTCGACGAGATCGTCGAGACCGTGGTCCGGCTCGCCCCGTCCTTCGGCGGCGTCAACCTGGAGGACATCTCCGCCCCCCGCTGCTTCGAGATCGAGAAGCGGCTCCAGGAGCGGCTGGACATCCCGGTCTTCCACGACGACCAGCACGGCACCGCGATCGTCACCACCGCCGCCCTGTGGAACGCCGCCAAGGTGACGGGCCGCCAGGTCGGCGACCTGCGCGCGGTCATCTCCGGCGCGGGCGCGGCCGGCATCGCGATCGCCAAGATGCTGCTCGCCGCCGGCATCGGCGACGTCGCGGTCTGCGACCGCCGGGGCGTGGTCCACCAGGGCCGCGCGGACCTCACCGACGCCAAGGCGGAGATCGCGGCGCTCACCAACCGGGCCGGCCTGCAGGGCGGCCTGGCCGAGGCGCTGAAGGGCGCGGACGTGTTCATCGGCGTCTCCGGCGGCACCGTCCCGGAGGAGGTCGTCGCCACCATGGCGCCCGGCTGCTTCGTCTTCGCGATGGCCAACCCCACCCCGGAGATCCACCCCGAGGTCGCCCACCGCTACGCGGCGGTGGTCGCCACCGGACGCTCCGACTTCCCGAACCAGATCAACAACGTGCTGGCCTTCCCGGGCATCTTCGCCGGCGCGCTGTCGGTCCGGGCCGGCCGGATCACCGAGGGGATGAAGCTCGCCGCGGCGAAGGCGCTGGCCGGCGTGGTCGCCGACGAGCTGACCCCGCAGAAGGTCATCCCGTCGCCCTTCGACGAGCGGGTCGCCCCCGCGGTCACCCGCGCGGTCGCCGAGGCCGCCCGGGCGGAGGGCGTCGCGCGGGCCTGACCCGCGCGCACGGTCGTGGGGTCCGCCCGGACGGCAGCACCGCCGTCCGGGGCGGACCCGCGCCGTTCCCGGGCCCGTCGGCAGTGCTGCGGCGGCGGCGCCAACGTCCGCGCCCGGAAAGCAATATGGGGACGTTCACAGTGAGTCGCGGTTACCAGGCGGGCGGGTGCCCGGTTAGGGTCCGGGCATGTTCGCTGCCTACGCCGCCCGCATCAGTCCCGACGACCCGCTGAGCGCACTGGAACTGGGCGAGCTGCCCGAACCGGAGGCCCGGCCCGGCTGGAGCGTGGTCACGGTGAAGGCCGCCACGCTCAACCACCACGACCTGTGGTCGCTGCGCGGGGTCGGCCTGCCCGCCGAGCGGCTGCCGATGGTGCTCGGCTGCGACGCCGCCGGCGTGGACGAGGACGGCAACGAGGTGGTGATCCACTCGGTGGTCGGCCAGAGCGGCCACGGCGTCGGCCCGCACGAGCCGCGCTCCATCCTGACCGAGCGCTACCAGGGCACCTTCGCCCAGCGGGTCGCCGTACCGACCTGGAACCTGCTGCCCAAGCCGGCGGAGCTCAGCTTCGAGCAGGCCGCCTGCCTGCCCACCGCCTGGCTGACCGCCTACCGGATGCTGTTCACCAACGCCGGCGTCAAGCCCGGCGACACCGTGCTGGTGCAGGGCGCCGGCGGCGGGGTGTCGACCGCGCTGGTGGTGCTGGCGAAGGCCGCCGGGCTGCGGGTCTGGGTCACCGGCCGGGACGAGGCGAAGCGGGCCCGCGCGGTCGAGCTCGGCGCCGACGCCGCGTACGAGAGCGGGGCCCGGCTGCCCGAGCGGGTGGACGCGGTGCTGGAGACGGTCGGCGCCGCGACCTGGTCGCACTCGGTGAAGTCGCTGCGCCCGGGCGGCACCCTGGTGATCTCGGGGGCGACCAGCGGGCCGAACCCGAAGGCCGCCGAGCTGAACCGGATCTTCTTCCTGGAGCTCAAGGTGGTCGGCTCGACCATGGGCTCCAAGGAGGAGCTGGCCGGGCTGCTGGCGCTGTGCGCCAACGCCGGGGTGCGGCCGGTGATCGACTCGGTGCTGCCGCTGGCCGGGGCCCGGGAGGCGTTCGCCCGGCTGGAGCGCGGGGACGTGTTCGGCAAGCTGGTGCTCACCCCCTGAGGCCCGCGCCGGAAGCGGCGGAGCGCCCCCGACCCGTCCTGGGGGGCGCTCCGCCGTTTCCGGGTCAGCGCGGGAACAGCGCGCCGGCGGCGGCCGCCAGCGCCCGCTGGGCGCGGGCCAGCCGGGCGGCGTCCACGCCCCGGTCGCGGGCGGTGTCCCGGACGTGGTCGCGGAAGCGGTCGAGCAGGCGCTCCAACTCGCGGGCCGGGTCGCCGGCCGGGTCGGTGCGGGCCCAGTCGGGCAGCTCGACGGGGGACTCCTCCGGCGCGGCGGCGTCCTTGTCGAGGTCGATCCGGACGGACGGCTCCTCGGTCGTGCCCCAGCGCGCCGCGTCCGCCAACGAGCCCAGGCCGCGGGTGAGTTCGGCCAGGCCCTCGGCCAGCCCGGCCGACCAGTCGCCGCCCGCGGCGTGCGCGGCCCGGACCTGCTCCTCCACCCGGCGCTTGAGCCGCAGCGCCTCCTGCTGGGCGGCGGTGCGGGCCGCCTTGGACTGCTCGCGCAGCTTCCTGGCCTCCGCCTCGGCGGCCCTGGCCTGCTGCCGGGCGGCCTTCTCCTGCTCCTTGGCGCGCCGGGCCTGCTCCTTGGTCTCCGCCTTCAGCCGGGCGAACTCCTCCTTGGCCCGCTGCCAGGACTCCTGGTCCCGCCAGGGCGACCCGCCGCCGGACGCCTCGGGGACGGCCTGGTTCCACAGCTCGGCCCGCAGGTCCTTGGCGTTGTCCCGGACGTCCTGCCGGATGGCGCCGGCCAGCTGGCCGACCGAGTCGTGGATCTCCGCCTCCAGGTCGGTCAACTCGGCCGAGCGGGAGGCGAGTTCGTCGCGACCGGCGTCGGTCAGCCGGTAGACCTTGCGGCCGCCCTCGGTGGCGTGGCTGACCAGGCCCTCCGCCTCCAGCTTGGCGAGCCGGGGGTAGACGGTGCCCGCGGAGGGCGCGTATAGGCCGTGGAAGCGCTCCTCCAGCAGGCGGATCACCTCGTAGCCGTGCCGGGGGCTCCCGTCGAGCAGCTTCAGCAGGTAGAGGCGGAGCCGTCCGTGGCCGAACACCGGTGTCATCAGGACTCCTTGGTCAGGTCGAGCGGAGTCGCGGACAGCTCCTTGGGCTGCGGCTCCTCCTCGGGGTCGGGGCGGCGCTGGACGGTGACCGCGCCGGTGACGGTGGTCACCGAGAGGCGGCCGCGGCCGGTGCCGAGCTGGCCGGAGAGCTTCTTGGAGCCCCAGCCGCCGCCGACGCTGAGCTCGGCGAACGCGCTGGAGAGCGTGCCGCTGGTGGTGCCGGCCTCTACCTTGGCGTCGGCCAGGGCGGGCAGCCGGACGCCGACCGCACCGGAGACGCTGTTGACGGCGATGTCGGTGGGGGTGGCGGCGTCCAGGTCCAGGGTGACGGCGCCGGAGACCGAGTGGGCCCGGATCCTCGTCGCCGAACCGGCCACCAGGGTGACCGCGCCGGACACCGTGTTGACCTTTAGCTCGCCGGACAGGCCCTCGGCGTCGACGTCGCCCGAGACGGTGTTGGCGCTCACCTGGCCGCTCAGGCCGGCCAGCGTGGTGGCGCCGCTGGCGCCGTGCACCCCGACCTCACCGGCGATGCCGGAGACGGTGGCGTCCGCCGAGACGGTGCCGACCCGGACCACGGTGGCGGCGGGCACCGCCACCGTCAGGTCGACGCTGCGCTTGCGGCGCAGGCCGGAGAAGAAGGACTTGACCGTCTGCACGGACTTCACGGCCTCGCCGAACTCGCTCCAGCTGAGGTCCTTGTAGGTCACCGTGAGGACGCCGTCGACCAGGGTGACCTGGAGCGGCTCGCCCTCCAGTCGGGACACCTCCAGCCGGGCCGGCCCCTCGGTCGGGACCACGTTCACCGCGCCGTCGACCACGCGCACGTGCAGGGTGTGCACGGCCTCGTCGAAGGCGATCCGCTCGCTGCTGTCTACCGTCCACTGGGTCATTTCCGGCTCCCCGTCCTCCCATACGCGATGTATCGCGTCTTCTGCTCTTCACGATATATCGCGTGGCGCGGAAGTCAAGGAGCCCCGACCCCGATCCCGACCCGGACCGCACCCCGAGGGGCCGCTCCGGGTCGGGACCGGGGGAACCCCGAGGGGCCCGGGAACGCGAACGGCCCGGAAGGCGAACTCGCCTTCCGGGCCGCGCCGCTGACGCCTCGTCAGCCGGTCACTCGTCGTCCTCGTCGTCCAGCCGGGCCAGCCAGGTCGCCAGCCGCTCCACCGGCACCTCGAAGTCCGGGTTCAGGTCCACGAACTCCCGCAGGCGCTCGGCCAGCCACTCGAAGGTGACCTCCTCCTGGCCACGCCGGCTCTCCAGCTCCTCGATGCCGCGGTCGGTGAAGTACACGGTGGTTCGCTCCGGGGGTGCGGGTTCTCGGTCCGTCGAGCCCAGGATAGTGCGGCCCGGGTCAGCCGTTGTACCGGTAGTAGCTGAGCGAGAGCGACACCGCGCCGTCGTTGGTGACGTTGCCGATCTTCATGATCGCCACGCTCCAGGTCTGCCGGTTGCGCACGCAGATCATCCGGCCGGGCGGGAGGTCGGCGTACGGGAAGTCGGCGCTCGGGTTCTTGTCGATCGCCTCCGAGCACTCCTGCGGGGTCAGCGAGTCCGACTTGCTGAGGTAGCGGTCGTAGCCGTCCGCCACCCGCAGCGCGTCGTAGTTGGGCCGCAGGAAGACGTCGTTGTTGGAGGAGGCCGGCACCACCTTGCCGTTGAGCAGGTCGAAGCCGTAGTCGCTGCTGGGCACCGACAGCTCGCGGTCGGTGTACACCGGGCTGAACCCGGCGGCGGCCCCGCTCTTGCGGGCGGAGGGTGAGGCGGAGCCCGCGGGCTTCGACGAGGTGCCCGACGGGGTGCTCGACGGCGGGGGCGTCACCTGGTCCTGGCTGCCGCCGCCGACGCCCGCCGCGTTCGGCGAGGACACCGGGCTCTGCGCCACCGTTTGGCCGCCCGCGTCCTTCTCCTTGTCGTCCCCGCTCAGCTTCTTCATCAGCACCAGCCCGCCCGCGGTGCCCGCCAGCAGCGTCACCAGCGCGACCACCAGCAGGGTCCTCCAGGACACCCCGCCGCGCCGCTCCGCCCTCCCCGCCTTCGCGGGGGCCGGAGCGGGCTCGGCGGCCAGCGGGACGGCGGGGGCGGGCGGCGGCGTGTGCCGCTCGGTCAGCCGCAGCGTCGGGTCGGCGGCCGGGCCGGTGACCGCCTCCGAGGCCGGGACGGGCGGCCCGAACGCGCCGGACGGCTGGTGCACCGGCGGCGCGCTCGGCAGCGCGACCGGGGGAGCCGACGGCGGCGCGGACGGCATGGTCGGCGGCATGGCCGGGAACGCGGCCGGGGGCGCCGCCGGCAGCGGGGTCGGCGGGGTCCGCGGCAGGTCGGAGCGCCGGGTGATCTCGGTGTTCACCTGCCCCGGCAGCCAGTCCTCGCCGAACCGCAGCTGCCCGCCGACCACCGGGTGCTCCCGGGCCGCCTGGATGATCTCGGCGGGCGTCGGCCGCTCGGCCGGGTCCTTCGCCAGGCAGCGCGCGACCAGCTCGCGCAGCGGCGCCGGCACCGTGCTCAGGTCCGGCTCCTCGTGCACCACCCGGTACAGCACCGCGGTGTCCGGCCCGTCGCCGAACGGCGGCGCCCCGCCCGCCACGTACGCGGCCAGCGCGCCCAGCGCGAACACGTCGGTGGCCGGGGTGACCGGCCGGCCCTGGGCCTGCTCCGGCGACATGAACGCGGGCGAGCCGATCCGGTAGCCGGTGCCGGTCAGCGCCGTCGCGTCGGCCGCCCGGGCGATCCCGAAGTCGATCACCCGCGGCCCGTCCGAGGCCACCAGCACGTTGGCCGGCTTGAGGTCCCGGTGCACCACCTGCACGCTGTGGATCGCCTGCAGCGCCTCCGCGATGCCGCCCACCAGCAGCAGCACCGTCCGCACCGGCAGCGCCCCGTGCTCGCGCACCACCTGCTGCAGCGACGGCCCCGGCACGTACGAGGTGACCAGCCACGGCGCGCCCGACTCCAGGCCGCCGGAGTCGATCACCTGCGCCGTGTACAGCCCGTGGATCCGCTGCGCGCTGCTCACCTCCTGGGCGAACCGGCGGCGGAACTCCCCGTCCTCGGCGAACTCCGGACGCACCACCTTCAGCGCCACCGGACGCCCGCCCGGCGTGTACGACAGGTAGACCCGGCCCATGCCGCCCGCGCCGAGGCGGGCGAACAGCCGGTAGCCGCCGACCTCCCGGGGGTCGTCCGGCAGCAGGGGCTGGAAGACCGGCGGAAGCGGTGCGGAGTGCTGCGGAGTGTCGGCGGCCATGCTGAGGGTCCCCCTTGGATGCACGTGTCGAAAGACGGCCGTCCGGCGCGCGGCACCGGAAACGGCGAACCATAACCTATCGACCCGTCAGATCCCCTGCAGCCCACGGGCGTCCCCCGAAGCGTCACGGTCCGGGAACGGTGCCGCCCCGCCTCCCGGGGTGTGGGGGCGGGGCGGGGTGGTGCCGGGCGCGGGGGTGGGGTCAGAGGGAGAAGACCTCGTCGACCAGGGCGCGCTGTTCGGCGGTGTGGCGCTTGGCGGAGCCGACGGCGGGCGCGGAGGAGG